>CBFHAJ010000107.1:0-13070 GCA_965653495.1 uncultured bacterium
GGCGACCGCAGCGGCGCGCAGGTACGTCGGCACGTCCCGCACCCCCTGGCTCAGGCCGAGCAGAGAGACCGCATAGAAAACCTGGGCGTCCTGGTCGCGCGGGAAGGCGGCGGCGAGACGCTGCATCGCGCGTGAGTACGCGGTATCGCGCGCCGGCTTCGGCCCGTCGCCGTACAGGGCCTCGGCAGCGGCGAGATAGCCCTGTTCGCGCGGCGTCGGCGCCAACGCGCGCCGCGCCTCCGGTGTGCGACCCAGGCGCTGCAGCACGGCGCGCGCCGCCTCCCGGTCCTGCTCGTCCCAGACCGGATGCGAGTAGCTGAGGGCCTCACCCCAATACGCGAGCGCGAAGCGCGGGTCCGCCCGCTGTGCTTCGCGAAACGCCTCCGCCGCGTCCCGATACTCGAAGCTGTGGAGCAGCAGCACGCCGCGGATGAACGGTGGCTGCGCGGCGGGCGCTCCCGAATTGGGAAAGACGATCGTGCCCAGCCGGGGACCCGGAGGGGGGAGCCCCTGCGCCGCCAGCAGCGTTGCGACAACGGAGACCAGCAGACTGCTCATGGTTGCGAATCTAGGGCCGCGGCGCGAGGTCCCGGTAGATCGCGATCTGGTGGCTGCGGAAATACAGCGGGAATTGTTGCGTCGCCGTATTGATCTGCAGCGCCTGCGACCGGCGGTTCGGCATGTGACAATTGATGCAATCGGGAAGCATACGCTCTCCGATGACGTCGGCCCGCGGATGCGTGTCGGTCCGATGACATGCCAGACATTTCTGCGCGAACGCGGCGACGTCACGCTGCGGCCGATGCACGTCGTGACAGGTCGAGCACGAAAAGTCGGGGCTCGAGCGGAAGCACTTGCTGCGCCGCAGCAGGCCCACCTGATTGCCATGTACGTCGGGCACCGCCGCCTGGCTCGCCGCCGGCTGGAAGTAGTCGTCGAGCGTCGCACCGGGCCGGTAGGAGAAGGGCGGCTGCTTGGGATCGCGCTCCCCCGAGTGGCACAGCGCGCAGCCGTCGACTTTTCGCTCCCGCGAAAAGCGGGCGGGATTGAGGATGTAGTGCGCCGTACTGTCCCCGGGATGCGACGCCTGGTAGCGCACGTGGGCTTGGGCTTCGCCGTGGCACTTGTCGCACGTGATCCCGAGCACGTAGTCACGGGCGTACACCACCGCTCGACCCGCGCGACGTAACGGAAACGACGTGCCATGACATTCCAGGCAGTGTGGCTCGATGAGACGCTCGAAATCGATCTGGCCGTCCACGTAGCCGGGACTGTTGATCCAGCGCTCGCTGCCCGTCAGAAACGAGACCGGCAGCTCGAACAGTAGCCCGCCCCTCCAGTAGAGGAAGGATTGTCCGCGTCGGCCAGACCCGATCGCCAAGTCGATCCGCTCGCTGCGCGACCACCCATGGATGGAATCGAACGCGGTCTCCCGGAAGCCGTTGCCGTCGCGCTCCATCTTGAAGTACACGCCCGGCCGTCCAGTGCGCAGCACATTGTGCCCCGCGGAGAAACGGCCGTGCACCGACTGCGGTGTGGCCGCGGCGGACGTCCGATAATGACCCGTCTCCAGGAAGCTGGCGACGATCTCCTGGTGGCACGGCTGGCACGACCGAACGGAGGCGGGAGGAGCCTGCGCGACGGCGAGCGTCGACATGAACAGCCCTAGACGGCCGACCATTGCGTAACTTAGGAGCGTCATTTCCGACCAGGAAGAGCGACGATGACAGACGCGCCGATCTCGCGCCGGACGTGGCTCGCGGGTGCCGCCGGCGTTGTGGGAGCGCAGCTCCTCCCCCGCCCTCAGGCACCCACCCCGGACGTCCCCGCCGATCCCACCAAGGTGCCTGGCGCCCCGTTGAGGCCGCTGGGCCAGCGCTCGCCGTTCGAGCGCCCGCGCCGTATTTCCTTGGGAAGCACCCAGGGGATTTCGCTCACGCCGCTCCAGGACCTGCGCGGCATCGTGACGCCCGCGGACCTGCACTTCGAGCGCCACCACGCCGGCGTCCCCGCCATCGATCCACAGCGCTACAAGCTGCTCATCCACGGCATGGTGGAGCGCCCCATGGTGTTCGACCTCGCCGCGCTGCAACGATTCCCTGCCGTATCGCAGCTGCATTTCCTCGAGTGCTCGGGCAATGGCGGCGTGAGTTACAACGGGACGCGTCCCAACCTCTCGCCTCAGATGGTCGACGGCCTGACGAGCACGAGCGAGTGGACGGGGGTGCCGCTCGCGACGCTGTTCCGCGAGGTCGGCGTCAAGCCGGGCGCCACGTGGCTCCTCGCCGAGGGCGAGGACGCCGCGGTGATGGCGCGCAGTATCCCGATCGACAAGGCCTGGGACGACGCGCTGATCGCGTACGGTCAGAACGGCGAAGCGCTGCGCCCCGAGCAGGGGTACCCCGCGCGGCTGCTGCTGCCCGGGTGGGAGGGCAATTCGAACGTGAAGTGGATCCGGCGCATCGAAATCGCCGACCAGCCGTTCATGACGCGGGAAGAGACCTCGAAGTACACCGATCCGCTCGCCGACTGTACGGCGCGTGTGTTCAGCTTCGTCATGGATGCGAAGTCGATCATCACGTTCCCGGCGTACCCCGTCACGCTGCCGGACAAAGGCTGGTGGGAAATCACCGGCCTCGCCTGGAGCGGACGTGGGCGCATCACGACGGTCGAGGTGAGCACGGACGGCGGCCGCCATTGGGCGCCCGCCGAGCTGCAACAGCCGGTGCTCCCCAAGTGCCACACCCGGTTCCGCTGTCTGTGGAACTGGTCAGGGGCGGAGACGACGCTGTTGAGCCGGGCCACCGATGAGACCGGGTATGTCCAGCCCACGCTCGACCAGCTGCGCGCGGCGCGTGGCGCGGGCACCTTTTATCACTTCTACCACATCCGCGCGTGGCGCGTGCACGCCGACGGCGCGGTCGTGTTCGGGCCGGAGGGCTGACGTGCGCGCCCTGATGATCACACTCACACTCACCCTCGCCCTCGCGGGCGGCTGCGGCGGCCGGGAACAAGCGGCCGCCCGGGCCGATGCGCCGGCGCGGTTCGGCTTCGGGCGGGCCGCCACTCCCGCAGAGATCACAGCGTGGGACATCGACGTGAGGCCGGACGGAGCGGGCCTGCCGCCGGGGAGCGGGACCGCGCGGCAGGGGGCCGGCGTGTACCAACGTCATTGCGCCATGTGCCACGGCCCGACGGGCACCGAGGGTCCGTTCGACCGCCTCGTCGGACGGGACCCGCGCCAGGGTTTCCCGTTCGGGCGCGACCCGCGACTCGTGCGCACGATCGGGAACTACTGGCCCTACGCGACCACCCTGTACGACTACATCAATCGCGCGATGCCGCTGAACGCGCCCGGATCGCTCACGCCGGACGAGGTCTACAACCTGGTCGCCTTCCTGCTGTGGCGCAACGAAATCATCGCCGACACGGCGGTGATGAACGCGCACACCCTGCCCCACGTGGTGATGCCGGCGCACGATCGCTTCGTGCGCGACAATCGCCGGGGGGGACGGGAGGTCCGTTAGGTCGCGGTCCCCGATTGCATTACTTTAGGCGGCATGATCGAACGAATGGTGGCGGGCGCCGCGCTGCTCGGGCTGTGGGTGGGGTCGGCGGGGGGGATCGCTCAGTCGGACCCGCTGGCAGCCCGATCGCGGGGCGCGGTCGGCGCTCCCGTGACGGTCTACGAGATGTCGGACTTTCAGTGCCCTTACTGCCGCGAGTTCGCGCTCGGCACGCTCCCTGACATCGAGCGGGAGTACGTCGCCACCGGCAAGGTGCGGCTCGTCTACATCAATTTCCCGCTCACGAGCATACACACGAACGCCCAGCGTGCGGCTGAAGCGGCGATGTGCGCCGCCCGCCAGACCCCCCCGAGGTTCTGGCCGATCCACGACCTGCTGTTCCGCCATCAGGACGATTGGGCCAAGCTCGCCAACCCCGACCCGTACTTCCAGTCGCTGGGGGACTCACTTCGCCTCGATCACGCGAGCTTCGCGCGCTGCCTCAGCTCGCACGCGACGCTCCCGGAGGTGCTTGCTGATGCCGAGCGCGCGCGGCGCGCGGGGGCGCGCAGCACGCCGACCTTCTACGTAGACGGGGGTCTGTTGGAGGGGGCGGCACCGGCGAGCGTGTTTCACGTCGTGCTCGATTCGATCTACCAGAGCAAAACCACCCCGCATTGATGGGGCGTCCTTCCTTCTTATATCGGCTCGGACTGGGGCTCGCCCACACCGCCCTGCCGCTAGCCGCCCGCTTCGACAAGAAGCTCGCCCGCGGCCTCGAGGCGCGCCGCGGCGTCACCGAGCGGCTCCGGGCCTGGGCGCGCACCCAGCGTGACCCGGCGCGACCACTCGTCTGGGTACACGCGCCGTCGGTGGGCGAAGGCCTGCAGGCAAAGCCGGTGCTCGAAGCGTTGCGCGCCGAAGCCCCCAACTGGCAGCTCGCCTACACCTTCTTCTCGCCCTCGGCGGAACGACTGGCCCGTACCCTCCCGGCCGACGTGGCGGACTACTTGCCACTCGACCGCCCGGGAGAGGTCGCCGCGGTCCTGGACGCGCTCAAGCCGACCGCCCTCGTCTTCGCCAAGCTCGACGTCTGGCCCGAGCTGACGTTGGCGGCGGCGCGCCGCAGCGTGAAGCTGGGCCTCGTCTCAGCGACCGTGGCGCCGCACAGCTCCCGGCTCCGCTGGCCAGCCCGCGGCTGGGCCGAGCCGGCCTACCGAGCCCTCGATCGCATCGGCACGATCAGCGACGAGGACGGCCGTCGCCTCGAGCTTCTGGGCGCGCGGCGCAGCGTGATCGAGGTGACGGGCGACACCCGCTACGACAGCGTCGCGGAGCGCGCCGAGCGATTCGACCGCACGCGCGATCCGTTCGCGCGGCTCGCGGTCGTACCGGCGGGCACCTTCACGATCGTCGCGGGCTCCACCTGGCCGGCCGACGAAGCGGTCGTCCTGCCCGCCTTCGCCGACCTGGTCGCCCAGGTTCCCGAGGCCCGGCTGATCCTGGCGCCGCACGAACCGAATCCCGATCACCTGGCCGGCATCACGCAACGCGCCGCGAGCGTCGGCCTGCCGCGACCCGTGCGGCTGTCACAGATCGAGCATCAGCCGGCGGCGCCGGTCATCGTCGTGGATCGGGTGGGCGTGCTGGCCGACCTGTACGGGCTCGCGGCGGTGGCGTTCGTCGGCGGCGGCTACCACCGGGCGGGGCTGCACTCGGTGCTCGAGCCGGCGGTGTTCGGCGTTCCGGTGGCCGTGGGCCCGCACTGGCACATGAGCCGCGACGCGGCGCTCCTCATCGAGCGCGGCGGTGCAGTGGCGCTGGAGGTCGACGGCCGGCACGCACTGCACTCGCAGTGGCTCGTGTGGCACCATGACCCCGCGGCGCGAGACAAAGCCGGCGCGGCGGGGAAGAAACTGGTTCGCGAGGGGCGAGGTGCGGCGGAAAGGACGACGAAGCTCGTGAGAACGCTGGTGGAGGATGGTGGAGGCTAGTGGCTACTTCCCCGCCACCACGCCTTCGAACGTCACCGACCTCGGCACGATCAATCCCAGCGTCAGCCCGGTGACGAGCAGGTCGCTCCAACGGCTGCGTACCTTGATCCGCAGGTTGGTGATGCGGGCCCCCGTGCCGACCTGACCGGCGAGCACGTCCTCGAGATTCGGCTGCCCCACCGACACGAGCCCGGCCAGCAGGTAGACCGAGTGCTTGGTCACCGTGAACGCCTGGCCCGAGTCGGGGTTCTGCGCGCTCGACGCGAGCGACACCGGCACGCCGAGGTGCGAGGTGTCGAGCGTAAGCGCGCAACCGCCGAGCGCGAGGGTCAACGTCCAGACCAAGGCTCGCGGGATTCTGATACGCGTCACAAGGCTCCTGGAAGCGGATGGGGCGCGCCAGAATCGGCGCGCCCCAAAGGTAGCGGCTTCAATGGCGCTTGTGAACCGATGCTACATCCCCATCGGGAGGTGGATACCGAGGTGGGCACCGACACCGAACACCCCACGGCTCGGCCCGTTCTTCGCCTTCTCGTTGTCGTACGCGAGGTGCACGCCGAGCAGCCCGAAGCTGACGTTGGCACCGATCGTATAACCGAACTCGGTGCTGTTGCCAATGTTACTCACGTTGGTGTACCGGATGCCAGGGGAGAAGTACGGCTCGACGCTGAACCCCGGCGTGGGCAGCGGGACGCTGAAGCCCATGGCGCCGATCACCCGTGTCGTCGCGGGCGTCAGGTTCGCTGAGTCAGTGCGGGCCGCGCCGACCTGCAGGTTCACGGCCACGGGCAGCAGACTGCCGCCGATCAGTCGGAACGCCGCGTTGGCGCCGACCGATGTGAAGCTTTCGTTCGCCCCGTCCGGCTTCCAGGTCGACACGCCCGCGGTGAGCGTTATCGTGCCCAGACCGAGCGACGCGCGTCCACCCCACACGTTCCCTTTCCCGTAGCTCGAGTCGGGCTTGGCGTAGTCGCCGCTGATCGTGAGCCCCGTGCCGCCCTTGGGACTGTTCCACACCGGCTCGCCGAACCATTGCGCGGCGAGCGGAGTCGAGAGGACAACGAGGGCGCCCAGCGTAGACATCGTGCGCTTCATAGAGACCTTTCGAGAAAGAGTGCTTCAGTGCACCCACACCGCCGCGATCGAGACGCCGGTGAGGGGATGATCTCCCAGCCCTCCCGACACGCGCGCGTCGAGCACCCGCGACAGCCGGAAGTCGGCACCGATGCCGAACCCGAATTCGATCGCCGAGCTGCGATTGTCGCCCGCCACGAACTCCACCGTGGGCTGGACATACGGCACGATGCTCACCGTGGACCCCTGCGGATCGATGCGGCGGCCCAGCGACAGCCCCACCGGGACGAACAACGTCGAGCCGCCGCTCACGAGACCCGCTCCCGCCCCGAACACGAGCGCGCCGTCGAGCGGAAAGTCCAGCGTGTGCGTGATGATCCGCTCACGCGCTTCCGCCCCCGCGAGCAGCACCGCCTTGCCGTTGCCGCTGGGATCGAATATCCCGCCGCGCAATCCGATATCGAGGGTTCCGCTCGCGTAGCGGTACGCACCTTCGTAGCCCACCCCGCCACCATCCGGAAAGCTGAACACCGCGCCCAGCTCGGAGCGCTGAAATGCGCGATACGGCGCGTTGTACGAGGGCATGCCCGTCGCCTGCGCCCCGGCGACCGTCGTCGCTC
The DNA here is from genome assembly GCA_965653495.1 of uncultured bacterium. GTDB lineage: Bacteria > Gemmatimonadota > Gemmatimonadetes > Gemmatimonadales > GWC2-71-9 > AG41. Next base: position 7,195 of record CBFHAJ010000107.1, read on the forward strand.
CGGCCACGGCCGCCGCCACCAGCAACACGACCTCACGTCCCATGACGTCCTGCCTCAGTGAGAAGAGCGTGAGACAGGGTACCCAGGCGGCGAGGCATCGTTCCCTTGTCGAACGCGGAACAGCAGGGACAATGTCGCCCCACTTGTTCCGCGTTCCGACTTCCCACTTCCGCGTTCAGTTAGAACCGCACGCCCCCCGTGAGAACGAACGTCTTGCCACCGCCGACCTCGCCGCGCGCCTCGACGAACGGAACCAGCGTCGAGCGCTTGAGGCGGAACGTCGTGCCGCCGAGCAGGTTCAAGCCGGCCTTCGTATCGGATGCGCTGGTGCCGCCGGCCGACGCGGACGCGTGCGCGATGTTCAGGCCGCCGCCGGCGTAGGGCCGGAGCGAGCTCGAGCGCTGCACGGTGAACCGGTACGCCACGTCGCCGTTGATCTCCCAGTAGTGGACGCTCGTGCCGGCAGGCGCCCCGCTCGGGAAGAAGTAATCGAACTGCACGATGCCATCGAGTGGCGTCCCGGGAAACAGAGACATGAGAGGAAACACGCCCCGGCCGCCGATCCCGAAGTCGACATCGCTACTCCAGTTCAGCTCAAGGCCGAACGACGGCTTCTGTGAACTGGCGGTGGGGCGCGGGGCCGCGCGTCGCTGCGCCGTGGCTTGCGTCGGGGCGAGTGCGACGACGGCAAGAAGCAGCGCACTGCCGAGCAGCTTCCGCATAGCGAACCTCCAGATGGAAAGGTGACGGGCGCGTGAGACCGCTTGGGAGCCGCACATCGCTACAAGCGACCCCGACTACAGTCAAGAGACTTCTACCCGATCGGCGACGATCCGGACCGCCTCTCCCACTACCTGGAGGAATCCTCCTGACACCTGAAACCGGCTCGACGCGCTCCCCTGTCGCACCTGCAACACACCCGCGCCGAGCAACGTGAGAAACGGCGCATGTCGCGCAAGGATACCGACCTGGCCGTCGAATGCCGGCGCGACGACCGCGTCGGCGGCCCCATCGAATACCGCTCGCTCTGGGGAAACCACCGTGACGTGCATCACTCAGGCGCTGGCCAGGCGCTTCGCCTGCTCGAGCGCCTCGTCGATCCCGGCGACCATGTAAAAGGCCTGCTCGGGCAGATGATCGAATTCCCCGGCGACGACGCGCTCGAACGAGCTGATCGTGTCCTCGAGTTTGACGTATTTCCCTTCCAGCCCCGTGAACTGCGTGGCGACGAAGAACGGCTGCGACAGGAACCGCTGGACGCGCCGCGCCCGCGCCACCAGTTGCTTGTCTTCTTCGGAGAGCTCGTCCATGCCGAGGATCGCGATGATATCTTGAAGATCCTTGTAGCGCTGCAGAATCCGCTGCACCTCCACCGCCACCTTGTAGTGCCGCTCGCCCAGGAACTGCGCGTCGAGAATCCGTGACGACGACGCCAGCGGGTCGACGGCTGGATAAATCCCCAGCTCGAAGATCTGGCGCGACAACACGACCGTGGCGTCGAGGTGCGAGAACGCCGTCGCCGGCGCGGGATCCGTGAGATCGTCCGCCGGCACGTAGATCGCCTGCACCGACGTGATCGAGCCCTTCTTGGTGGACGTGATCCGCTCCTGCAGCTCCCCCATCTCCGTCGCCAGGGTCGGCTGATAACCCACCGCCGACGGCATCCGCCCGAGCAGCGCCGACACCTCGGAGCCAGCCTGCGTGAACCGGAAGATGTTGTCGATGAACACCAGCACGTCCTGGCCTTCGACGTCGCGGAAGTACTCGGCGACGGTCAGCCCGGTCAGCCCCACCCGCAGCCGGGCGCCCGGCGGTTCGTTCATCTGGCCGTAGATGAGCGCGCACGACTTGAGCACGCCGCTCTCTTTCATCTCGAGGTAGAGGTCGTTCCCCTCGCGGGTGCGCTCGCCCACGCCGCAGAACACCGAGCGGCCGCCGTGGCCCATCGCCACGTTATGGATCAGCTCCTGAATGATGACGGTCTTCCCCACGCCGGCGCCGCCGAACAGCCCGATCTTGCCGCCTTTTACGAACGGCGCGATCAGATCGATGACCTTGATGCCCGTCTCGAACACTTCGGTCTTGGGCTCCAAGTCGACGAACTTCGGGGTCTCGCGGTGGATCGGCCACCGCTCCGCGTCGGCCGGGATGGGATCGCCTTCGTCCACCGGCTCGCCCAGCACGTTGAGAATCCGCCCCAGCGACGCCTGGCCCACCGGGACCGTGATCGGCTTACCGCTGTCGATCGCCGCCATGCCGCGGACCACGCCGTCGGTGGACGTCATCGCCACGGCGCGCACCTGATTGCGCCCGATGTGCTGCTGCACCTCGGCCGTGAGCCGGATCCCGGGCGCGCCGTCGCTGCCGTGACCGGTCCCCCCCCCCCCGGTCTCAGCGATCACCAGCGCGTTGTACAGCTCGGGCAGGTGCGCCGGCTCGAACTCCACGTCGAGCACCGGCCCGATGACCTGCACCACGTGCCCGACGTTCGGTGCGCCCGCGGATTTCTGGGTCTTTTCTTGCTTTTTGGTCGCCATGGTCAGTTCCCGAGTCCCTAGCCTTTCAACGCTTCTGCGCCGCCGACGATCTCCGCCAGCTCCTGCGTGATCTGCGCCTGGCGCGCCCGGTTGAAGGTGCGTTGCAGCAGATCCAGCATCTCCCCGGCATTATCGGTCGCGTTCTTCATGGCCGTGCGCTGCGCGCCCAGGAACGCGGCCGCCGTCTCGACCAGCGCGCGATACATCTGGTTGCGCACGTACAGCGGCAGCAGCTGCGCGAGAATCGCCTCGGCCGAGGGCTTGAGGATATAGTTGACCGCCCGTCCGCCCGTCCGCCCATCCGCCCGGGGCGGCGTAACGGGGAGGATGCGGTGAGTGGTGGGCGGGGTGCTCACCGCGCTCTTGAACTGCGCGAACACGACTTCGACCGCGTCAATCTCACGGGCCTCGAACTGCGCCATGAGTGGACCCACGACCTCGGCTGCCTGTGCCGCCGTGGGCTTGTCGCCGATGTCGGTACGCTGTGAGGCGACCGGCCGCTTGGAGAACTTGAAGTAGGTGATCCCCTTCTTCCCGATCAGGTGCAGATCGATCTTCGCGCCCTCGGCCTCGAGTTGCTCGATGCGGCGCCGCGCTTCGCGGATCAGATTCGCGTTGAACGCGCCGCACAGCCCGCGGTTGGCGGTGATCAGGATGAGGGCGACTTTCCGGACGCCGGGCACCCCGGGCTCGCGCGCGGGGTCAGTTTGCCGCAACAGTGGGAACCGCTCCGCCAGCTCCGGCGCGTACAGGTCGCCGATGACTTCGGCGAGCGCGGCCGCGTAGGGACGCGCCGCGACCACACGATCCTGAGCGCGCTTGAGCTTGGACGTGGCGACCAGCTCCATCGTCTTGGTGATCTTGCGCGTGCTCTGGACCGACTTGATGCGGCGGCGCAGCTCGCGGGGCTTCGCCATCTAATGCGCCGCGATCTGCTTGTAGTCGGTGATGGCCGCCCGCAGCCGGGCACTGAGCTCGTCGCCCAGCACCTTGCGGGTGCGGATCTCTTCGCCCACGTCGCGGTGCTCCGCGGCCATGAAGTCGCGGAACCCCTGCTCCCAGGCCTTGATCTCCTCGACCGGGACGTCGTCGAGAAACCCGTTCGTGACCGCGAAAATGATGGTGATCTGCTGCTCCACGGGCATCGGCTCGTACTGCGGCTGCTTGAGGACTTCCACCACCCGGGCGCCGCGGGCGAGCTGCTTCTGCGTCGCCTGATCGAGCTCCGAGCCGAACTGTGCGAACGCCTCCAGCTCGCGGTACTGCGCCAGGTCGAGCCGCAGCCGTCCCGCCACCTGCTTCATGGCCTTGATCTGCGCGCTCCCCCCCACGCGCGAGACCGAGATGCCGGGATTGATCGCCGGCCGGATGTTCGAGTAGAACATGTCGGTCTCGAGAAAGATCTGGCCGTCGGTGATCGAGATGACGTTGGTGGGGATGTAGGCGGAGATGTCGCCCGCCTGGGTCTCGATGATCGGCAGTGCGGTGAGCGAGCCGCCGCCCATTTCATTCGAGAGCTTCGCGGCGCGCTCCAGCAGGCGGCTGTGCAGGTAGAACACGTCGCCCGGATACGCCTCGCGGCCGGGCGGGCGCCGCAGCACGAGGGACAGCTGGCGGTACGCGGCGGCCTGCTTCGACAGGTCGTCGTACACGCACAGCGTCGCTTTCTTCTCGTCGTACATGAAGTACTCGGCCATCGCGCACCCCGAGAACGGCGCGATGTACTGCATAGGGGCGGGCTCGGAGGCCGACGCAAGCAGGACGATCGTGTAGTCCATCGCCCCGGCCGCCTTGAGCTTCTCGACCACGGCGGCCACCGTCGAGCCCTTCTGCCCGATCGCCACATAGACACAGATCACCCCTGCGCCCTTCTGGTTGATGATCGTGTCGATGGCGATCGCGGTCTTGCCGATGGCCCGGTCGCCAATGATCAGCTCGCGCTGGCCCCGTCCGATGGGAATCATCGAGTCGATCGCCTTGATCCCCGTCTGCAGCGGTTCTTTCACCGGCTGGCGCTTGATGATCCCGGGCGCGACGATGTCGACCTTGCGGGTCTTGGTGGTGTGCAGCGGCCCGAGCCCGTCCACCGGCCGCCCCAGCGCGTCGACCACGCGTCCCACTAGCGCCGGGCCGACCGGCACCTCGAGCACCCGGCCGGTGCGGCGGACCTCGTCTCCCTCGCGCAGGACCAGGTAGTCGCCGAAGATCACCGCCCCGATGTTGTCTTCCTCGAGGTTCAGCGCCTGGCCGATGACCTTGTCGCCCGTCTCAGACGAGGTGAACTCGAGCATCTCGCCCGCCAGGGCGGATGTGAGCCCGTAGATACGCGCGATACCGTCCTTCACCTCCAGCACCGTGCCGACTTCGCGCACATCCAGCTCGGCCAGGTCGGCCGCCTGGATTTCCTTGAGGAGGATCTCTTTGAGCTCGCCCGGCCTAAGGATGGAGTCGGTTGCCATGAGAGTGTGGTTAGGAGATTGTGAATTTTATCACAAGAACGCGGAACGCGGAAGTCGGAACGCGGAACAGGCGGACCGACCTCCGTGCTGCTGTTCCGCGTTCCGCGTTCGCACTTCCGCGTTCATACTCTTGATCGCGTCCTTCCTCTAATACATCGCTGCAACACTCCCCGCGGCCCGACGGACCGCAGCTCCTGCGGCGTCGCGCCGGCCACCCGCCGGGCCACTCCCGCCAGGTGGCTGGCTGAAGCATAGCCGAGGATCCGCACGACGGCCCGCACCGTGTAGCCCGGATTACCGAGCAGGTCGGCGGCGCAGGCCGCCCGGGCCAGGTCGATCACCCGCTTCAGGTTGGGTGCGCCGCCGGCGGCGAACTCGCGGGACAGGTGCTCGCGAGTGACGCGCAGCGCCGCCGCCAGGTGTGCCGTTTGCGTGGGAATCCCCGCCCGGCGCAGCACCTCGTTCCACGCCGCGAGCTGCAGGCGGTCGGTGAGACGCAGCAGGCGGGGGGCGTCGGCCAGGGCCTCGCAACGCGCCACCTGGGCCGTGCGCGACGCGATCCATTCGCCTGCCACGGCATTGTCGACCCCCTCCACCAGCAACCCCGCGAAGCCCGAGGCGTGACACGTCGCGAGCAGCGGGCCGTCGTCAGGCCGCAGGGCCGAGAGCACGAACATCGGAATGCGGGGGAAGCGCGCCGGCAGGGCGAGCGCCGCCTCGGGTGCCGACTTGACGTCGAGCACCACGGCGTCGACGAGACGCTGATACAGGAGCCGCTCGACCCCGATGAGCGTGCGACACAGCCGCACACTGCCCGCTCCGCGCGGGTAGCCTCGCTTGACCGCGCGGCGCGGCTCGGCGCGAGGGTGAAACACGGGCA
>CBFHAJ010000108.1:0-12641 GCA_965653495.1 uncultured bacterium
CGCATGGGCGGAGGTGTGGCGGGCCGGGGGTTCAAGGTGGTGGCGGTCAGCATCGACGAGGACGCGGACTCCGTGGTCAGCAAGTTCGCCCGCGACCTGGGGCTCACGTTCGACATCCTGCACGACCCGACGGGCGACATCAAACAGGACTACCAGGCGACGGGCGTGCCCGAGACCTGGGTGATCGACCCCGAGGGCGTGATCGTCAAGAAGGTCATCGGGCCCACCGAATGGGACGGCCCCGTGAACGAAATCCTGATTCGCCGGCTGCTCGATGAGCGCACGGACTAGCGTCGGGCAGCTGCTGGTGAAGAACTGGCCGATCAAGCTCGCGGCCGCGTTCTTCGCCATCATGCTGTACGTCGCCGTCGCGGCGCAGCAACCGCTGTCGCAGAGCTTCCCCATGCGGCTCGCGATCGCCATCCCGCCGGGCCGCGTCGTGCGGCAGCAGCCGGCCGGCGTCACCGTGGTGATCAGCGGGAAGGGAAGCGAGATCCTCAAGCTCCGCTCCTTCCCGCGCGTGATCCGCAAGGCCATTCCCGACACGTTCTCGGCGGCCGCGTGGCACGTCCAGCTGCTGGCCTCGGACATCGACCTCCCCAAGGGCAGCGACGTCCAGGTAACCGAGATCCGGCCGCGCGACATCGAAGTCGTGCTCGACTCCGTGGCTCACAAGGAAGTGCGCATCGTCGCGCTGGTGCGTGTCGAGGCCGAGTCGGGGTACGTGGTGCGGGGCCTGTCGATCACGCCCAGCATGGCGCGGGTCGTGGGGCCGGAAAAGAGCCTCGCGGCCGTCGATTCGGTGACGACCCTCCCGACGGTCATCTCGAGCGTGAACGGCCCGTTCTTCCGCACGGTGCCGCTCGACACGTCGCCGCTCGGCATCGTCCGCGTCTCCCCCAAAGAGGTGCGCATGGCGGGCGAGGTCGCGGCGATCGTCGAGCGCGCGATCGCGGGCGTCCCCATCGCCACGGCAGCATCCGGATTCACGGGATTCCAGCTGTCGGCCGACCGCGTCTCAGTGACGGTGAAGGGTCCCGAAGCGCGCGTGAACACGTTCACGCGGGACAGCGTGCGGGTGGTGGCGCATCTCGTCGGCAAAGCGGGGCCTGGCGCCTACGCGCGTCTGACGGTCACGGCACCACCCGGCATTCTGGCCCACCCCGTGCCGGACTCGGTGGCGCTGCGGCGGAGAACCGGGCGTGGCTGAAGTCGTCCTCGGGATCGAGACGTCCTGCGACGAAACGTCCGCCGCGGTGCTGGTGGGCGAGCGCCACCGGCCCGAGCTGGCCGGCCTCGTCATCCTCTCGCAAGACGTGCACCAGGTGTTCGGTGGCGTGGTGCCGGAGCTGGCGAGCCGGGCGCATCTGGCGGCACTCCCTGCCGTCGTCGACCGCGCGCTGGTGGAGGCCGGGCTCGGCTGGAGCGCCGTGGACGCGATCGCCGTGACGCAGGGCCCGGGGCTCGTCGGCGCCCTGCTCGTCGGCGTGGTGTACGCCAAGGCGCTCGCCTATGCCGCGGACCGCGAGCTGATCGGTGTCCACCATATGGAAGGGCACCTGTTCGCCCCGCTGGTGGAGGACCCCGAGCTCGCACCGCCGTTCGTCGCGTTGCTCGTGTCGGGCGGCCACAGCTTGCTCCTGGACGTTCCCGCCTGGGGCCGGTATCGCCTGCTGGGAGCGACGCGCGACGACGCCGCCGGAGAAGCGTTCGACAAGGTCGCGACGCTCCTCGGGCTGGGGTACCCCGGCGGGCCGGCGATCGAGCGGCTGGCACCACGCGGCGACCCCGCCCGCTTCTCGTTCCCCCGGCCCATGCGCGACGAGGGCTACGAGTTCTCGTTTTCCGGGTTGAAGACGGCCGTGCTGCGCGCGGTGCGCGCGAGCGATGATCTCGAGCGGGACCGGGCCGACCTGGCGCGCGGTTTCCAGGACGCGGTGCTGGACGTGCTGGTGACCAAGCTCGAGCGCGCGGTGCGCGCCACGGGATACGGCACGGCCCTGCTGGGCGGCGGTGTGGCGTGCAGCCGCACGCTGGCGGAGCTGGCGGCGCAACGCCTGGCGGGTCTTGCCCGCGTGGCAGTCGCGAGCCCGCGCCTCAACGCCGACAACGCCGCCATGATCGCCCGCGCCGGCTGGTATCACTTCGACCGGGGCGAGCGCAGCGACTGGACCCTGGACGCCCGGGCCGACCTGCCGCTCCCGGGGCTGGAGCCGGCCCCTCCACTCTCCCGCACACACGGCGCGACCCGCTCATGACGATTTATCCGCTCAGCTTCATCATCCCGCTGCCGCATATCAGCATCCTCTTCATTCGGCTCGGCCCCATCCAGGTGACCGGCTACGGCATCATGATGATGGTGGCGTTCCTGATGGCCGGATGGGCGATCCAGCTCGACCTGCGGCGCCGCGGCATGGCGGAAGAGTACGCGGCCGACATCGTGTTCGCGGCGGTGATCGGGGGCATCGTCGGCGCCAAGATCTGGTACGTGCTGCTCACGGGTGAGTGGGAGGCCCTGTTGCGGCGCGGCGGGTTCGTCTGGTATGGCGGGTTCCTGGGCGGCGTGACGGCCGTGCTGGCGACCGGCCGGTGGAAGCGCATCCCGGCGCGCTGGACCATGGAGCTCACCGCCGCGCCGCTGGCGCTCGGCTATGCGCTGGGCCGGGTCGGCTGCTTTCTGGTCAACGACGACTACGGCATCCCGTCGTCCCTGCCGTGGGCCATGAAGTTTCCCAACGGCCTCCCGCCCACGACCGTGGCCGAGCTGAGCAACATGCACGTGGCGTTCCCGGCCGGCGTCGATCCGCTCCAGGTCGTGGCCGTGCACCCCACTCAGATCTACGAGACCACGCTGATGTTGCTCGCGTTCGCGTGGTTGTGGCGGCTGCGCGACCACCGGCACGGCACGGGGTGGCGGTTCGGCGTGTACCTGGTGCTGGCGGGGGCGGAGCGGTTTCTCATCGAGATCGTGCGCGCCAAGGACGACCGGCTGCTGGGGCCCGTGACCCTGGCGCAGGTGACGAGCCTGTTGCTCATCGCGGCGGGAATCGTCGTGATGCGGCAGCTGCGCGCGCCCGAGCCCGCCGCCGCGCCGGTGCCCGCGGCCCTGAAGCGCCAGCCCCAGCCCCAGGCGACGCTGTAGAGCGGTCTACGGAAACGATGGCCGGCGGCGGTCCACACCGCCGCCCACGCGATCGCGTTGCAGCCAGACGACCGCTACCAGCAGCAGCACGATCAGCAGCAGCTGCAGCGCGAGCGACTGGACGGTCGGATAAATGCCGAGGAAGGGAATGCGCGGCGCCCACTCCACCACGCTCACCCGCACCAGCCCCGACTCCTGCAGGTCGGCGATGCCCTTGCCGGCGAACACGAACGCCATGTAGTAGAGCATCGCGCTCGTCACGGCGAAGAACGGCTTGAGCGGCACCTTCACGCCGAACCGATTGACCGCGACGTACACGAACACCAGCGCGAGCGCCCCCACCCCGATCCCCGCCAGCACGCTCGCCACTCCGGCGGCGCTGCCCGACCCCGCCGAGCTCAAGAGCGCCTTGTAGAACAGGATGGTCTCGAAGCCCTCGCGGTACACGGCCAGAAACGCCACGGATGCGAGCGCGAACCCCGACCCGGTCGAGAGTGCATCTTCCATTTTGCCTTTCACGAACGCGTTCCACTTGGCCACTTCGATCTTGGACAGCAGCCAGTAGCTGACGTAGAAGAGCACCGCGGTCGCGAGCAGCATCGTGCCGCCCTCGAGCGCCTCCCGCTGGCCCGGCGTGATCTCGAACAGCAACTCGATCGCGACGGCCGTGACGGCGCTCGCGGCGACGGCGGCCCACGCGCCCTGCGCGACGTGCCGCCGGCGCTCGACGGCCCCGGCCCGCGCCAGGAACGCCATCAACGCCGCCACGATGAGGATCGCCTCGAAGCCCTCGCGCAACAGCAGCACGAACGACTGCATGAACAGATTGGCTCCCGAGCTGCGATCAGACACGAGCCGCTCGGCGTGCTCGAGGCTGGCGAGCAGGTTGGCGTGGATCGAGTCGAGCTCTTCGGGACGCGCGCCGGCCGCCGCGCGCGCCCGCAGCAGGGTGAACTCCTGCTCGAGCTCGCCGGCGAGCCCTGCGTTCCTGGCCCGCACGGCCGTCTCCACCTGCTCGAACGTGAGGTAGGCGTCGAAGGCGACCCGGTCGGATCGGAGGGCAACCGCGGAATCGAGCTGCCGCCGCACCGCGGAGAACACGCCCGCCGCGGGAGAGGCGGCCTGCTCCTGCCGCTCAGTGCCCGGCAGCGTTCTCACGAACCCGACGATCTTCGTCGCGTCCGCGGAGCCGAGCGTCCGGGCGAAGGCGGGCATGGCCGTGCCGGGACGGCCCCGCAGCACCAGCTCGTGGAGCTCGCGATCGTTGAAGCGGCCCTGCACCGCCAGGTCGCGCAGCGCCGGAGGGCGCACCGACAGCGAGGCGGCGAGCGGGCCGTCGCCACCCCCGGTGGCGCCATGGCACGACGCGCACGCCGTCGCGTACAGTCCCTCCCCCTCGCGCACCTCGCCGGCGTCGCTGCGCAGTGTGGCCACGTAGGTCGCCACCGCCCAGCGATCGTCCGGCGACAGCGTCTCCTCGAACTGCGGCATAGCAGTTCCCGCGACACCAATCGTGAGCTTGCGGTACACATCGAGCGGGGAGACGGTGCTCATCGCCGCCCGGTCGGCGATACTGGCGGGCGGCGGGCCCTCGAGATGCCTGGCCTTCGGTCCATCCCCCCGGCCCGTCAGCCCGTGGCACTGGACGCACTGTTCGCGATAGACCGCCGCGCCCCGAGCGAGAGAGGGAGCCCGCGCCGGGAACGTCTCGAGCACGCCGCCGAGCACTGCCGCGATGTGCTGCACCACCAGGCCGGCGTGCGCCGCCACCGAATCGGGGGGCGCCACGCGCTCCAGCATCCCGCGCAGCGTGCTCAAATCGGAGTCGGTCGTGGCGCGGAGGGCGCGGGGGAGCGCGGCCACATCGAGGCGCGCCTGGTCGAGGAACTGCTTTGCCTCGGACACTTCTTCGGGGTTCGTTACGCGGCCGCCTGCGGGACCGACCCCGGTCGCGTACTCCTTGGCCGCGAGCGACGCGGCGGCGACGATGCGCCGCGCCGAGCTCAGAGAATCGCTGGCCTGCGCCGCCGCCCGCGTCGCCACGGAGACCGCCAACAGCAAGCCAGCGATGGATTTACAGTTGATGGCAGCGATTCTCAGGAACGAGGCCCACAATACTAGAGTGATTTTGTCGGGAATTCAAGACAAACCGGTCAATCGCGCTCCAACACCACCACTGCCACGGCGGCCTGGTGGGTATGGGACAGCGACAGCAACACCTGGCGCACACCGAGCTCCCGTGCGCGTTTGGCGGCCGCGCCGATCAGACGTACGTCGGGGCGGCCATCGGCGGCGCGCGTGACTTCGATCTCGCGCCAGCCGATTCCCCGGGCAGCGGGAGTCCCTTGTAGCGCCTTATAAACCGCCTCCTTCGCGGCGAGCCGTACCGCCACGTGCGTCGCCGGATCGGGGCGGCTCTCGCAATAGGTCCGCTCCTCTGGCGTGAGCAAGCGCGCGAACACGCGCGCGCCTTTGTCCGCGATGATCGCGGCCACGCGCGCTACCTCCACCAGATCGACCCCGACGCCGATTGCGCTCAAAAGCCCAGCCTGGTCGCGAGCCACTCGGGAGCGGGGAGATACCCGCCCAGCACGAGCCCGAGCCAGATGAGCCCCACCGCGACCGGGACCCACACCGCAATCACGGGCCACAGCGCCGGCCGCCAGGCAGCGATTGCTTCGGTCTCCGGCGTCCAGCGCCGCTGTTCCTCCGCGACGGCTGCCTCGAGGGCGAGCCAGGCCGCCTCGAGGCGCCGCGCAGCCGCCCGCAGCGCGTCCTGCCATTCGGTGTGCACGTCCTTGTCGAGCACACTGGCCTCGCGGGCACGACCGGCAGCGGCCTCGAGCCGGTCCAGCGCCGCGACCAGCGGCTCGCCGCCGGCAGCCAGCCGGGCGGCAATCGCGCGCTTCTCCGATCCGGCGAGCCTGCGGCGCCGGCGGTGGCGCGCCGGCATACGGGCGCTGTGCGCCGCGCGGTCGATCTCGGCGTCGAGCGCCGCGATGACCCGCTCGCCCGCGGCGCGAGTCGCGGTCTCCCACGCCGCGAGCCACGCCCGGCGACTCACCGCCTCGAGCACCTGATCCCGCTGTTCGCGCGCCGCGGCGGTCCGCGCCGCGCCACCCAGCTCCATCACCCGAGTCGCCAGCTCCTCCCGGACATCGTCCAGCGGGACCCACGGCTCTTCCAGGCGTCGCGGCACCAGCAGGCGGCCGAGCGACGGCGCCAGCTCCGGCACGCGCAGCGGCATGGGGATCTTCACAGCGGGGCTCATCGGGCGAGCTGGGCCGCCTGGCCCGTGCGCCGTTCATATTCCCCGACGAAGTACGGTAGTGATTCGGGGAGGAAACGCTCTCGCGCAAGGCCAGTGGCCGCGATCGCCTGCTCAATCGCGGGGGGCGGGCCTTCGACTTCGAGCAACACATCCATGGCGGGATACCACTCGAGCCGCACCGTCGCGTCTCCCAACCGGTAGACTTCGACCCGCCGGTCGATCCGCAGCGACACCGTGAAGCCCAGGCGCTCCAGGATCGTCGCGACGGTCTCTGGATCGGGGACGCGCGCCTCGGCTTCCGCCCGGCGGCGATAGCGTCCCTGCTGCGCATGCGCGCCCTTCCACCCGAGCATGCCGTACGCGGGGGAGCCGTCGGCCGGCTGGAACACCCGCAGCCGAAGCACTTCGTCACGCTGCGCGAGGCGCCCGCCCGCGTCGAACCGGCGGTCGATCATCTCGCCACGGAAGTCGAGCACGGCGCCGACGCGCTCCAGCGCCACACGCAGCCGGTCGGGATCCTCGACCCGCGCCTTCACCTCCAGCTCGTCGGCGGGAACCGCGGGGGGCGGGGCGGGGGACCGGGTCACGCGAGTACGGCGGCGAGGACGGCGGCCGTGTCCTCGAGCGTCTCGAACACGTAGGCCGCGCCCGCCGCCCGCAGGGCGGCGACGTCGTACGAGCCCGTGGCCACCGCGACACAGCGCGCGCCCATGGGGCGGGCACACGCGACGTCGTCGGGCGTATCCCCGACCACGACCAGATCCGTGCCCGCGAAGCGGCGGCCCTCTCCCATGAGCGCGGCCGCGCGCTCCGCCGCAACCGCGGGCAGATCGGATCGACGGGCGGAGTCCGAGCCGTACGCGCCCACCCGGAACCGCGCGGGGTCGAGCCCGCCGGAGCTGAGCTTGAGCGCGGCGCCCTGCGCCACGTTGCCCGTGAGCAGTCCCACGAACGCACGGCCCGCGGCCTCGTGGGGCGCGAGGGCGTCGAGCAGCTCCCGCGTCCCGGGCATCACCTTCGTGGCTTGGGTGGGCTTCGCCAGCTCGGCGCGCAGGTGATCCACGTAGCGGTGGCACACCGCGGCGATGCGGGCCTGGTCGTGCGCGGCCGGATGTCCCGCGAGCGCCAGCAACTCCTGCACGATCTGCGGATCGGTCTTGCCGTCGAAGCGGTAGCGGTCGATCGGCCCCGCGGTGCCTGCCTCGTCGAGCAGGGCGCGGTGGATCGCCCGCCGGCCGGCGCCATCGGTCCAGAGCAGCGTGCCGTCGATATCGAAGAGGATGAGCTTCATGCGAGATAAAAAGTAGGCGGGTGGGCGGGTAGGCGGGTAGGGACGTCAGGTTCCAGGCCGACCCGTCTATCCGCCTATCCGCCTGACCGCCACCAGCATCTCCCGCAGCCGCTTCGCGGCCGGCGCGTCGGCGAACAGGTCGTCCGAGCCCACGCCGCCGCGCGCCAGCGCTGAATGCACGACCCGACCGGCGCCGGCCCACATCGCGACGTGCGAGACCCGATGCCCGACGGCGAAGCACAGGATATCGCCCGCGTTGTAACCCGAGCCCTCGGCGTGGAGCGGTACTTCGCGGCCGGCGAGCGCTTGCTGATCGCTGTCGCGCGGGAGAGCGACGCCGCGCGCCGCGTACGTCGCCTGCACCAGCCCGGAGCAATCGATGCCCCACTCGGTGCGTCCACCCCACGAGTACGGGGCGCCGGAGAACCAGCGCAGGGCCCACTCCGGTGCCGCGAGCAGCCGCGCCTCGGCGCGGTATTCCGCGTCCGCGCGCACCGCGCCGCTCGAGACGGTCCAGTGGCCGCCCACCGCGGTCTCCACGAATCCGTCGCGCCGCCCGACGACACGCGCGCCCACGGCGAGCCGGAAACGACGGTCTTCGAGCCGCAGCTCCGCACCGAGCGACCGCGCCGTGGCGCGCCCGGCCCAGTCCTCCGCCCAGTCACTCGTGCCGGTCGCGACATAGCCGGCGTGGACCCATCCGTGATAGCCGTCGTGGGTGCGCACCCGCAGCCAGTGTCCGTCGCGGCGCTCGAGCACGGCGAGCGACTCGCCGTGCAGCACCTCGCTGAGCCGATCGGCCGCGACCCGCGGCTCGCGCATCAGCGGGGCGACGGCCGCGGTCACCACGCCGGCGGGCTCGTCGTGGACAGACGTATCGGGCAGCAGCCGGATGTCCGCGGCGCGTCCCGCCTCCGCGGCCAGGCGCCGCAGGGCCGCGAGGGCGTCGCGGCTGGTGGTGCAGCCGGCGAGCGCCCGCGGCTCGATGGCCACCTCGAACACACCGAGCCGCCGGTCCGGGACCCATTTGCGCGCCACGTCTCCGACGTCGCGCTCCAGGCGATCGGTCATGGCGGGCTAGTCGGCGAGCCCCGGGATGTCGCCCACGCCGCGGGCGAGCCGCACCGACCGCTCGACCGCGGCGGGCATGGCGAGCGCGGCGAGGGCCTCGACTTGCAGCGGGGTGAGGGGCGCGGTGGTGGCGGTGCTCACTGCGAACACCACGTCGCCGTCGAACAGGGTGCCGTACGGCACGATGCGACGGGCGATCGCGTCCCCCGCCGCCTGCGCGAGCCCCTCCAACGCCGGGCGATCGAGCGTCGCGTTGGTCGCCACTACGGCGAGCGTCGTGTTACGTCCCGCCTCCGCCCCCGCCCCCCCCGAGCGGGCCAGCGCCCCAAAGGGGGGACCACCCTTCGCGAGATAGGCGAGGGCGTCGACCAAACGGCCGTCGGGCCCGCGCGCTCCCGCGATGAGCTGGCCCGCGCCGTCATGAACGTTGCCGACCGCGTTCGTCACGACCAACGCGCCGACGACGATCTCCCCGGCCCGCTCAGCCCAGGTGCCCACGCCGCCTTTCATCGCCCGGCGTGGCCCGAGCGCCTTGCCCACCGTGGCGCCCGTTCCCGCGCCGACGGTTCCCTCCGCCACCTCGACCGATGCCGCTTCGCACGCGCGCACCGCGTCGTCGGCGCCGGGCCACCGGTCCGCCTTCCCGCCGGGCGCCAAGTCGAAATCGAAGATGACCGCGGTGGGGACGATGGGCACGATGCCCGCGGGTCCCACCGGAAGTCCGCGGCCCTGGGCGCGTAACCACCGCATCACGCCGTCCGCCGCGCCGAGCCCGAACGCTGAGCCTCCCGTGAGGAGGATGGCGTCGATGTGGCCCACCAGGTGCCGCGGGCTGAGCGCATCGAGCTCGCGCGTGCCGGTGGCGCGACCGCGCACCGCGCACGCGGCGCGCATGCCGCCCAGCGGCGCGAGCACCACCGTGCAGCCGGTCGCGCGCGCGCGATCGGTCCAGTGACCCACGGTGAGACCTGGAACGGCGGCGATGCTGGCGGGCACGGACGACGTCATCGGTGCGCGAAGATAGCTCCGCTTGCTGGGGTTGTGGAGGGTACATACGTTAGCACATGCCCAACCCCCCTTCTCAGCCGCCGGAAGCGACGACCACCGTCCTGGTCGTCGACGACGAGGACGGCATCCGCCAGGCGCTCGACCGGTTCTTGACGCGGCTCGGCTACCGGGTGCTCCAGGCATCGAGCGCGGCCGAAGCGCTCGACCGTCAAACGGCCGGGCAGCCCCACGTGATGCTGTCGGACATCCGGATGCCGAACATGAGCGGGGTGGAGCTCGTGCCCAAGGCGCTGGCCGCGGACTCGGACCTCGCCATCATCATGCTCACCGCGATCGACGAGCCGCGCACCGCGATCGAGTGTCTCAAGCTGGGCGCGTACGATTACCTCATCAAGCCGGTCGACCTGGACGAGCTCGAGCTGTCGCTGCAGGGAGCGCTGCGGCAGCGCCAGCTCGAGATCGACCGCCGCGAGCTGGAGCAGTGGCTGGCCCGCGAAGTGGCGGTGCGGACGCGGGATCTGGAGGAGCGCACCACGGTGGTCGAGGACATCGCGCTGAGCGCGCTGGCGGCGGCGGGTGACTGGGCCGGCGCGGGCGACGCGGTGCAGAAGCTCGCCCACGAGCTCGGCACGACGCCCGACGACGTGCAGCGCGAAATCCGGAAACGGCGTGGCTCGGCGGGTTAAGCCTGCTTCGCGGCCTTCGCCTTCTCTTCACACGCCTTACAGCGCGTGACGCCCCGGAACGAGCAGATCAGACACAGGAAGGTGCCACAGTCGGCGCAGGGATAGCCCTCCGACGCCCGCTCCTCGTTGCCGCAGTAGCGGCACACCATCGCGTCGTGCTCCATCAGCTTCGGTTTCTCGGTCATAGCGCCGCCTCAGATATCGAGCCCGTACACCTTAATCTTATTGATCAGCGTCGCGCGCGAAATGCCGAGCTCCTGCGCGGCCCGCGTGCGGTTGCCGCCGTGGAACTTGAGGGTCCGCTCGATGTGCACCCGCTCCACCTCCGCGAGCGCCTGCGGCTGATGGCGGCGGTCGCCGCCCGCGCCTTTCCGCAAATCCGCCGGCAGGTGCTCGACCCCGAGCTGCGGGGCGCCGCGCGCCAGGATCATCGCGCGCTCGATCACGTTGCGCATCTCGCGCACGTTCCCGGGCCACGGCGCCGACAGCAGCCGGTCGAGCGCCTCCGCGCTGCAGGTGCTCGGGCACCCGGGCATTTGCGGCGTGAAGTCGGCGAGAATGCGCGTCAGCAGCGTGAGACGGTCATCGCGTGACCGCTCGCGCACCGCGGGAATACGCAGCGGCATCACGCTGAGACGGTAGTAGAGATCCTCGCGGAACCGCCCGGCGCGCACCTCGGCGACGAGATCGCGGTTGGTGGCGGCGACCAGGCGCACGTCCACGGTCATCTCCCGGCTGCCCCCCAGCCGCCGGAACGTCTTGGTCTCGAGCACCTTCAAGAGCTTGGGCTGCAGCTCGGGCGCGAGATCGCCGATCTCGTCGAGAAAAATCGTGCCGCGGTCCGCGAGCTCGAACAGCCCCTGCCGGCGCTCCTTGGCGTCGGTGAACGCGCCCTTCTCGTGGCCGAACAGCTCGGACTCGAGAAACGTGGCGGAGAGCCCGCCGCAGTTCACTTCGACGAACGGGCCACTGGCCCGCGGCGACAGATGGTGAATCACCCGCGCGACCCAGCCCTTGCCGGTGCCGCTCTCCCCCGTGAGCAGCACCGTAGAGCGCTCGCTCGCCGCCAGCAACTCGATCTGCCGCCCCAGCTCGCGCATCGCGGGAGAAATGCCGAGCGACTCGAGGCCCTCGTGCTCGTGCCCGCGCGCGCGCAGCAGTGCGTTTTGCCGCGCCAGGCGGATCTTCTCGGATACCCGCGCCGTCGCGGCGGCCAGGTGATTCATGTCCACCGGCTTCGTGAGAAAGTGCTCGGCGCCGAGCTGCATCGCCCGCACGGCGGTCTCGATGTCTCCTTGACCCGTCAACAGGATGACGGAGCCGCCCTGCGAGCGCAGGCGCTCGAGCACCTCGAGCCCGCCCACGTCGGGAAGGTGCAGATCGAGGATCACGACGTCGGGACGGAGCCGCTCGAACGCCTGGAAGCCGGCCTCCCCCGTTTCCGCCCGCCCCACCTCGTAGCCGATGCGGTCGAAGTAGTCGCCGACCGCGCGCAGCAGGTCAGCGTCGTCGTCGATCAGCAGGACGCTGTCAGGCATGACGCTTCCCCAGCGGCGCGGTGCGCGGGTCGACGATCACCGTGAGGGCCCCCGGGACCAGGTGCGCCTCGAAGGGAGCGTCGCCCGCGGGCTCGCCGTCGAGCTGCATCGGCCGGGCCGGACCTTCGAGCACGTCCACGCGCACTTCCCGCCCGCGGCCGAACCACAGCCAGCGGGCACCGTTGCGCGGCCGGCGCAACAGCTCCGCGAAGGCGCGCAGGCTCTCGATCGTCCCTTCGGCGCGGAGCACGAGCACGTCCAGCCACCCGTCATCGGGAGCGACGTTGTCGCGCAGCCGCAGGAACGGCGGCACCAGCTCGCCGCAGTTCGCGACCAGCACCATGGCCGCCGGGAGGTCGTGCGCCACGCCGTCCACGGTCACGCGGTGGAGCGGACTGGTCACCGCGGGAAGCGCGGCCAGCGCGTGCATCACGTACGCCGCCATCTTCCAGCGGCGTTTATCCGCGACTCCGGTGCGCGCCATGAGGCGCGCGTCGAAGCCCGTGCCGCCGCACACCGCGAAGTAGTGCGTGCCGTCCGGGCGCGCCACCGAGCCCAGGTCGATCGGCGCCGTCTTGCCGGCCAGGATCACGCGGGCCGCCGCGGTCGCGTTGCGGGGCAGGCGGAGATTGCC
>CBFHAJ010000109.1:0-12593 GCA_965653495.1 uncultured bacterium
CGATCATTGGCCACGCCCACGCCCGCCCCTGGCGCATGCCGGCGAGGATCTGCGCCCCTCGCTCGCCCGCCAGCCGGCGCGCGTAGGGGTCGCGGAACAGCGCGTCCGGGCGGTCCGACTCCATCGCCCGGTACAGCGCGACCCAGCGCGCGGTATCGGAAACGTGCTCAATGGCGGCGGTCACGGGCGGCAAAGCTAACCTGCGTTCCCCCGCTTCGCATTACGGGGAGGGACTGCGGGGTGAGGCCTTTGTCAGTGCGCCGCGTCCAACGCCGCCCGCAGGCCCGCGAGGACATCTGCGAGCGGGCCGTCGGCCCAGAAATGGATGTAGTACACGTGCGGCGACTCGTCGATCAGGTGCGTGTGCACGGCCGTCGCCGCGATCCCGTGCGTCGCCAGCGCCGCGAGCAGGCCGGACACCTTGGCCCCCGTTACCGCGAAGTCGCCCGTGGCGACGGCCCGCGTTCCATCCACCATTTGCACATTGATCGGCGTGCCGTACGCCATCGCCGGAACGACGACCTGACCGTCGAACGTCACGGACCCGGGCACCAGCACGAAACCCACCTGCGCGACGTTGCCGCGCGCCGTGCCCGACTTGCCGAGCACGCGGAACACCTGCGCCGTGTCGATCGTCACCGGCGCCGCCGCGGCGGCGGCCACGGGGCGGGGCGTCGCGGTCCGCGCCAGCACGCGGTCGAGCCGGGTCGCGAGGTCGACCGCCGCGCCGTGGCCGTGGAAGTGGACGTACGTGAGCCGGGGCTCCTCGCCGGCGAGGTGGTTGTGCACGGCCGTGACGTCGAGCCGCTGGCGCGCGAGCTCCGCGAGCACCGGCTTCACCTCGGCGGCCAGCAGCACCAGATCGCCCATGACCGTAACGTCTGGCGACTCGCCGCTGAAGCCGGCCCAGCTGCCCAGGGCGAGCGCCGGCGACACGGTGACGTCGCCGATGCGGAGCGTGATGTCCCGGCGCGGCAGAGCGTACCGGTAGTAGCCTCCCGTCGCGCTTCCTGGAGCCTTCAGGATCGTGGCCACGGAATCCCAGACCCCCCCGGCGGTGTTGGGTCGGGTTTGCGCGATGGCCGGGCGGGGGACGGGGGCGGCAGCTGCTGCGACGAGGAGCACTAGCGAGAGACGGGATGGTGCGCGCATGACGGATCTCGACGAGTAAGGGTACGGGTCGGACGGCGGCTGAAGGATACCCAGAACGCCCATCGTCCGTATTTTCCTCATGTGCCCGAGTCAGCCGTCCACCTCTCGGTCGTGGTACCGGTGCGCAACGGCGCCGACCGCCTGGCGCCTCATCTCGAAACGCTGGGCCGCTACGTGTGTGACGGGGGGGTGGGCCCGGCCGAGCTGGTGCTGGTGGACGATGGCAGCGAGCCGGGCACGGCGCGCCTGCTGGCGGACTTTGCCGGCTCTACCCGCGGCGTGCGGCTGCTGCGCAACGACGTCAACCGCGGGAAGGGGTTTTCCGTGGCCCGCGGGATGGCCGCGGCGCGCGGCGCCCGGCGGGTGTTCACCGATGCGGACCTTGCCTACCCGGTGGACGAGATCACCCGGATCGTGGACGAGTTGGACCGGGGGAGCGACGTGGCGATCGCCTGCCGCGTGCTGCCCGAGTCACGCTATGTCATGAGCCCATCCTTCTTTCATTATCTCTACACCCGGCACCTCCTGAGTCGGGCGTTCAATCGTGTGGTGCGCGTGGCGCTGCTCCCGGGAATCCTGGACACGCAGGCGGGGCTGAAGGGGTTCACGGCGCGGGCGGCGGAGCTGATCTTCCCCCGTCTCACCGTGCCCGGCTTCGGGTTCGACGTGGAGCTGCTGTACATCGCGTGCAAGCACGGGCTGAGCGTGCGGCAGGCGGCCGTGCACTATCGTTACGATGACGAGCCGAGCACGGTGCGGTTTGCCGCTGATGCGGCCACCATGCTGCGCGACCTCGTGGTGATCCGCTGGAACGACTGGCGGGGACGCTACGACTGAACGATTTCGGCGTCCTGCGAGCGCGCCGCCCACCGCCGCCATCCCAACAGCTCGGCCTGCATCACGAGCCATCCGACGAGACACGGTAATCCCTTGACGCGGTAGTGGATCAGGACCTGCCGCCACTCCCACGGCAGGATCTGTACGTCGAGCAGCACGAGCGCCGCCACCCCGGCCACGGCGATGGCGGTGCGCAGCCGGTCGGGTGCGCTCATGACGTACCACAGGAACAGGCCCGTATATGCGATCACGAACGAGGGTCGCTCCGACTGGTGGTTGAAGATCACGAAGTAGACGAGCAGCGAGCAGAGAAAACGCAGCCGCCACGTCGGGTCTTCCCACTGGGTTCGCGACAGCGCGACTGGCAAGAGCAGCAGTACCGTGCCCGCGAGCTGTACCGGCCAGTTGGGCCAATCGGCGCCGAACCACAGGTACACGTACTGCATCACGGAATCGCCGCGATTGACACGAGCGGCATCCGATTGCTCGATCGTCCACCAGGAGTGGTACTGGGTCGCCAGCTCGTGGGGCGGGATCAGCACCAGGGGCAGCGCCACGAGGACGATCGCGGCGGTCGCGGCGAGAGCAAGGAAGCGCCGGCGTCGGGGGTGGAACACGGCGAGCACCGCTGCGCCGAAGGGAAAGATCTTGATGAAGCCCCCGACGCCGATCAGGCCGGCCGCGTCGGCGGCGCGCCCCTGCTCCAGCGCCAGGAACGTGAGCAGCACCAGCGCCGTCACGAGGCCATTGCTCTGCGTGTACTGCATCGCGAACAGCACCTCGAGATACACGAGCGCGGCGGCGAGCGTCGCCTGCCGGTCGGGCACCAGACGCCGCAGCACGTAGACCAACAGCACCGAGTTGAGGAGACTCCAGATCAGCAGGGCCAGCGCGAACGGCAGGGCCGCGAACGGCGCGAACAGCACCGCGAACGTCGGACTGTATTTGTAGAAGTCGAAGTGCTGCTCGGGGTGGGCGGCGTACAGATCGCGATGCGCCAGCAGGTTTCGGGTGGCGGCGCGGAACACCCGAAAGTTGTTGGAGCGACCGAACACGCCCTGCTGGACGGTGACGAATGCGGCGCTCGCGATGTACAGGCTCAGCAGCCAATCGCGAGCGCGCAGCGTCATGGGTCGGGAAGCTACCCACGGCTGCGCCGTTCAGTAAAGCGAGGGCCCTACGAGTGCTGCGGGATGTGAGCGGCGACGGACAGTCGCGTGAGGTGCGTCAGCCAGCCCGAGACCGACCCTTGACTCCGGAGAAACCGCGCGGCGGTGCCGCGGGCGCGTGTGAACGCCTCTGCCACGACGGCGTCGACTGCTTCGGGGTCGAGCAACACGGCGTAGGCCGTCGCGTACACGATGCTGCGATAGCGTGCCAACAGCTCGTGGAACGCCGCTTCGTCGCCGGCCATCATGCGCTTCACCAAGCGGCGGTCAGAAACTCTGGAGCCCGCTGCGGTGGTGCGGGTGGGAGTGGCGGCCAGAATCCGGGTACGTGGCGAGGGCGTCGAGGGCGTCATACGTGACATAAAGAGCCAACAAGACGCACCCCAGTAACGCTCGCATGACGCGAACCACCGGGCGCCGTTCACATGCGTGAGGTGACTCGGGACACCAGCCCGCCGGCCGCGCGGCTGGCTTGTGGAAGGTGTTGCGGCTCGCGAGGTTTCAAGCGGCCGACCCGGTAGCTCAGTTGGTAGAGCAACGGACTTTTAATCCGTAGGTCGCGGGTTCGATCCCCGCCCGGGTCATTGAGTGGCCACGGGTCCGGGCGTTGTTCCGGCGCCCTGGAAAGGCGCGGTGACCATGCTGGGCACGATTCTGCTGTTGGGTCTCGCGGGGATCGTCGTGCTCGCGTTGCTCAGGGCTCTCTGTCGGCTCGGCGATGGCTTGATGTCCATTGTTCGCATCCTCTCGATCAAACTCGGCTGACCACGACCGTACATCGCCCCGGTTCCGACGTTCTGGGACCGGGGCTCTCTGTTCTCTAGGAGTTCGTCCGCGGGACTCTCTCTTATGCTATAGGAGTTCGTCAACGCAGACTTCCCTTCCAGCGTAGGCGCATAGGATTTTGAGCGCGCAGCACCGTTCGACAAACTTCGGCACGCACCGACAATCGGTGCGCAGAGAACGGGAGGTACATGTACGACGGAGGCTCATCAATGATGAAGCCCGAAGAATGGCGCGCTGCGGAGGCAGAGGCAGAGAAGGCGGAACACCCGCGCGGTTGGAAGTACAGGACCGACACGCGACGGATGGTCCGAACGCTCGATGAACAGCACGCTGCGCTGGAGGAGATCGCCCGCCTCGTGAAGCGGTTCGAGTTGTAGCTTCACAGAGGCAAAGCCCCGGTTCGGTGGTTCACGGACCGGGGCTCTTCTCTTCGCGGCAATCCGGCGCGGAACGCTTTTGACAATGGACAGGGTCCAGTTTACCTATCTGGTCCTTGCCCAGTGGCCCGGGGCGCAACCGTTTGGAGGAAAGGAAAGCGCAATGCAGTACGAAGGACTTAAGAAGCTCGTCGGGAAGTCGGTGAACATCTGGCCGGCGGTGCTCGTGCTGCCGGAGATGCGCACCACGGAAATGCAGTGGATCGTCGAAGAGGTGGATGCGCGCACGCGCGTGGTGAAGATTGTCGCACCCTCCGGCCACACTAAGAACGTCGCTGACGTCGTCAACCACTACCAGAGCGCCGGCAACTACCTGGTCCTCGACGCCCAGCTCATCATCCACGGGAACGAGCTGAAGGTCGAGCCGCGACCGTGGGGTCAGGCCAAGAAGACGTTGCACCAACTGATGGCTGATGGAGCTCTCCGTACGCGCACCCGCCGTCGGCGGCGTCGCGCCACCGATGGCACGACGATTTCACTATTCTCATCGGAGCGTTGATATGGCGAAGCTGACTTGTCAGGTCTGCCGCGACCCCACGAAGGCTGTGACTCATCAGGTCACGACGAAACCAGGTCAGAAAGACCATCACGGTCTAATGCGGTCGGAGGGGCGCGCACAGGTGTGGCTCTTCGCGTGTGACGACTGCGCTGCCAAGCGGCCGGACAACGAGAAGAGGCGGATATGACCTCGCCTTGGACCATCTCAACCCCCTCCGGCACATCGTGCACGACCTGTACGACGTGCACTAGCGCGCTCGGCTACCGGCCAGCCGTGCGGTGCGAGCGCATAGTTCAGGTTGTTGGGGACCTGCGGTTCCACGCGGCTGTTGGTCCTCTCGTGACGGCCGGGTGTCTCATGAGCCTTACGCTGACGCGTCCGGCACCGGCCCTTACACAACCTCCTGCGCAACGTGTGTGTGCATTGATCCAAAGTCCAGTCCGCTGGAAGAACACGCGAGACCGGACGGCGGAGCGTGCTTTACGCCTCATCGTTGCCCCTTCGACCGTCTCAGCCATCCACCGCTACGAACTTCCGTTGATTGGCACTACAAGATGACGTCTGGCGCACAGCACGACGTGGTGCGCGACTGGTTCCTTGAAGAGTTCCCGGACCTCGAAGTATCCGCCCCGCGCATCGACGGTACGCATGACGTCGTGATGTTCAAGGCAGGTGACGACCGCCGAGGCTCCCTCTACTAGCTGGCGGTCAGCGATGAGTTCTTCACTTCGTACGCCACGCCGCAGGCGATACGCGAACAGTTGACGACGCGACGCGTGGCCGCTGACCTGCGCGCGAATCCGCGTGAGTGGCGACTCCTGCCGCGTGTCGGTCCGGTCCAGCCGTGGTCGGGACCGTGACTATGACAAACTATGACGTTCTCACCGATAATCAGTGAAAATCAGCGGGTAGGCGTTTCGGTTAATTGGCGGGTTTTGTGCTTGGGAGAGCTACTGCCTGTCGGTCACTCGGAGTTCACCGGGGCCTTTTAATCCGTAGGTCGCGGGTTCGATCCCCGCCCGGGTCATCGACCAGCGTCAGCCCGTCTCCCACCACGCCACGATGCCCTCGTGACTGCATTGCGGGCATTTGGCCACCGCGGGGATGACGCCGCCGCGAAACAGTAGGCGCGCCGCGCACGCCGGGCACACGCCGTAACGGGTGCCGAGATCGGACCGCGTGCCGCGGGCGGGATTAGGGTCCTCGTAGGTGCGGTAGACCACCGTGAAACGGTCCGGTCGTTTGTCGCGGACCTCGAGCGCCTCCTGCGGCACCACCACCCGGCGCCCCGAGACGTCGAGCACGGCGCGCGTGACGCCACTGCTCATCACCGGGTACCAGGCGCCCTGGCGCAGCAACGACTCGTCGTCCTCGTCGCGCTTCGCCGCGAACCACACTCGAGCCCACCCGACAGGCTGTTCCATGGACTAGAAATCGGCGGTTTCGGGCCCTCGTTCCGTGATCTGGCTA
The DNA here is from genome assembly GCA_965653495.1 of uncultured bacterium. Classification (GTDB taxonomy): domain Bacteria; phylum Gemmatimonadota; class Gemmatimonadetes; order Gemmatimonadales; family GWC2-71-9; genus AG41. The sequence goes on from CBFHAJ010000109.1 coordinate 6,351, forward strand.
ACACCAGGCCGGGCCGGCTGCACGGTAGCCGGGGACTCTCCCGGCCAGGTATAATTCGCGCAGTCCGGGGAAGGGGGCCTCGTCTTCAGGATGACACGCTGGATGCCGCCCGGAGCGGCCCTGCTCCTGGCTGGCTGCGTCGTGGCCGCGGCGGGAGCCGGAGCCGGGGGCGGCATCTACCTGACCGACCGCGGGGTCGAATCGCTCGTGCCGACCACGGTCGACGCCGCCGCCGCGGCGACCCAGAAGGCGTTCCAGCAGCTCAAGGTGAGCGAGACTAAATCGTCCACGGAGCAGACCGGCGACGGCCAACAGCGCGAAGTGTCCGGCGCGGCCGCGGGCCGGGATGTGACCGTCACCCTCAAGCCCCAGGGCAAGAATACGACTCACGTCGTCGTGGTCGCGAAGACGAGCGCGGTGACCTGGGACAAGGACTTCGCCCGGGCGGTCCTCGACAAGATCGTCGCCTACTCACGCTGAGAGGGTTATGCCGCCCATCATCTGGATCGACGGATCGTTCCACGATCGCGCCACCGCGAAGGTGTCGGTGTTCGATCACGGGTTGCTGTACGGCGACGGCGTGTTCGAGGGCATCCGGGTCTACAACCGGCGCGTGTTCCGGCTGAATCAGCATCTCGATCGGCTGTACGCCTCCGCCAAGGGCGTCTGGCTCGAGATCCCCATGGCCAAGGCGGCGGTGCACCGCATGGTGGAAGAGGCGGTCGTGAAGAGCGGCCTGGAAGACGCCTACATCCGGCTGCTGGTGACCCGCGGGGTGGGAGACCTGGGCCTCGATCCTCGCAAGTGCCCCAAGCCCTCGGTGATCTGTATCGTCGATACCATTCAGTTGTGGCCCCAGGACCGCTACGACAAAGGTCTCACTGCCCTCACCGCCGCGACACCGATCCATCACCGTGAGAGCCTGTCGCCGCGCATCAAGTCGCTGAATTACCTGTCGCACATCCTCGCCAAGGTCGAGGGCATCGCCGCCGGTGTCGACGAAGTCATCATGCTCGACCCGCAGGGATACGTGGCCGAAGCAAGCGGCATGAACTTGTTCGTGACCACCAACAGCACGCTCAAGACGCCCCCGGCGTACGCCGGTATCTTGCGCGGCGTGACCCGCGATGCGGTGATCGAGCTGGCGCGCGAAGCGACGTACGGCGTGGAAGAGTTGCCCCTCAATCGCTACGATCTGTATACCGCCGACGAGATGTTCCTCACCGGGACGGCCGCGGAGGTCGTCGCCGTCACCAAGCTGGACGGCCGGGTCATCGGCACCGGCAAGCCCGGCGCCATCACCCAAGAGCTCGCCAAGCGCTTCAAAGCCCTCGCCACTCGCGGGGATTGAGCCCTCCCTTTCAGCGGAGCCGAAGCACAACTATTGACAGGACTTGAGGTTAGCCACATATTGGCCGGCTCAAGTTCCGCGAGGTGATCCATGCCGTGGAGAGTAATTGCCCACGGTGATCAAGTTTGGCATGTGGATGCCCTGGCAGAGCGCCCGGCCAATACCGAGGCTTGGCAGCTGGTGCTGTCGTTTCGGTCCGCATCGGAGCGGTCCGGGCGGTCGTTCCTGACCCTGTACCCCCTCGAGGCGACGTCGAAGTCGTCGCTGTTCATACAGGCGGAGCGGATTCCGGACACGGCCCTGTCCCGGCTCCTCGCAGAGCGGCTGGCGTGAGCTCGCTCGAGCTGCAACAGCTGCGGCAGGTAGCGGGGGCGGTCGCGCGACTGCGCGGCGAGGTCGTGCGCGAGGTCACCGTGCGCTCCGACCTGCGGCAGCTGAAGGTGGAGCTCGAGAGCGGGCTGGTCCTGGTCGTCTCGGCCGAGCGCGATGCACGGGGGCGGCCACGCCTGGAAGTGGACGTGGTGGAGCGCCCGCGCGACCTCACGGCGCGCCACCAGCTGGAAGTGCGGTTCGAGTAGCGCCGTGACGACGCCGGGCGACACCGAGTCAGGGGGAGGCAGGCCCGCTGGTGGGAGCGAGCAGCGTCTGCGCTTCCAGGACTTCGAGTTTCAGCGGCTGGCGAGCGGGCGCTGCCGCGCCAAAGTCGTGCTGACGTGGGCTGATGGTCGCCAATTCCTGGGGGAGTCCGACGGCGTGATCTCGCAAGCGGGTGAGCTGCGGTGCTGCGCGCAGGCGACTGTACGGGCGCTGGAGCGCGCGGTCCAGCCCACGCTGGGGTTCGAGCTGCTGGGCGTGAAGGCGGTGCGGGCGTTCGATGCCACCGTCGTGATCGTCTCGCTCTCGGCGCGCCTGGAGGCGCGCGCGTCCCGGCTGGTGGGCGCCTGCTTGACCGAGACCGATCCGCCCCGCGGCGCGGCGCTTGCGGTGCTGAACGCCACGAACCGTATCCTCGGCAACTTCTTCTCGACACGATGAGGCTGGTGCGGCGAACTCGTTTGGTCGCGCTGCTCGGCGCGGCCCTGGCCGGCGCGTCGGGTGTGGCGTGCGGCGGCGGACACGCGACGCACCCGGCGCTCGTAACGCCGGCCCATGATTCCACCGTCGTCCCGCCAAGCGTCGACACGATCGTGGCGCTCGCCGCTCGCCAGGCCCGCGACTCGGCGGCCGATCAACAGGTGCTCGACAGCCTGCACGGGGCGCATCCCCGGAGTGACAGCCTGGCGCCGCACCCGACCCCCCAGACCCCGCCTCTCAAGGGTGAAGAGGTGGAGAAGGAGGCGGTCCGCCTGTTCGGCACCGAGGGGCGCACCGCCATCGGCGCCGCGCCTGCCGCCGCCGCGCCGACGTTCGACATCGATGTGTCGAGCTTTGCCACCAACCGACGTGTGCTCGAATATCTGGAGTTCTTTCAGGTCGACTCGCGCGACCGGTTCGCCATCTGGCTGTCGCGGCTGGGGCGCTACCAGGGGATGATTCGGGAGCGATTGCGGGCCAAGGGGCTCCCTGAGGATCTCCTCTATCTCACCCTTATCGAGAGTGGGCTCTCGAACACCGCGGTCAGCCGGGCCAAAGCAGTCGGCATGTGGCAGTTCATGGCCAGCACTGCCCGGCTGTACGGCCTCACGGTGGACCCTTGGGTGGACGAGCGGCGCGACCCGTTTCGCGCCACGACCGCGGCCGCCAATTACCTGGCCGATTTGCGCGAGCGGCTCGGCAGCGTGTACCTCGCGGCGGCAGCGTACAACGCCGGCGTCGGTCGGATCGAGCGCGGCATCGACCGCCTCCCCGGCGAGACCGACTCCGTGGACGACCACACGTTTTTCCAGCTGTCCGATCGCCGCTATCTGCGGCGCGAGACGCGCGATTACGTGCCCAAGCTGATCGCCGCTTCGCTCATCGCGAAGCAGCCGGAGCGCTACGGGTTCGAGCCGGACCCGCTTCCCCCGCTCGTGTTCGACGAGGTCACCGTGCCCGACGCGACCGGTCTCGACGTGATCGCGCGCCTCGCCGATACCACCGTGGCCGCCCTGCTGGAGCTCAATCCTCAATTCGTGCGCGGCATCACGCCGCCCGGTCGTAATGTCGTCGTGCGCGTGCCGCGCGGCCGCGGGACCGCGGTGGCGCAGCGCTACGACAGCCTCCCGGTAACGGACCGGATCACGTTCGTCGACCATTACGTCGCGCGTGGGCAGACGCTGTCGGAGATCGCGAAGCGGTACCGGGTGAGCGTGGCGATGATCGAGGGTGCCAACCCGCGTATCCGGTCGCACGCGCTGCACGTGGGCCAGCGCATCATCATCCCGATGAGCGGTCGCGTGGTGCCGCCGTCTGCCTGGTCGGTGCCGCCGGAATCGCGCTATCGGCGGGTGTCGAGCACGCGCGAGAGCGCGGGCACGCACCGCGTACGGCGCGGCGAGACGGCCAGCCAGATCGCGCAACACTACGGTGTCGCGCTCACGGCGCTGCTCAACTACAATGGACTCACGATGGGGTCGGTGCTGCGCGCCGGGGACGTCATCAAGATTCCGCAAAAACAGTAAAGGCGTGGGCATCGCTGTGCCCACGCCTTTGTGCTGTGTTACGCCTCGGGTGTTACGCGTCTAGCTTTTCCGCCGGTACCCCTTCATGAGGGCGGTAGCGTAACCGTTCTGCGGATCCTTGCCCGCGTCGAGCAGTTCCTGAACGCGGCCCGGCCCGCGGTTGTACGCGAGCAGCGCCAGTCGCAGCTTCGCGTCGGGATTGCCCTCGTACCGCTCCAGCAAGTCGCGCAGATAGCGGAAGCCGAGGCGCAAGTTGGTGTTACGCTCATACAGCTGGGTCGTGGTCAGACCCGGCTCGTACAGGCGGGCCGTGCTCGGCAGCACCTGGGTGTACCCGATGGCTCCCACCTTACTCTTGGCGTTGGGTTTGAACCCCGACTCCACCTTCACCAGCCGGAACGCCAGGGCGGGGTCGACCCCCTCGGCCAGGGCGACGTCGTAGATCGCCGCGGCGAGGTCGGCCGCGATGTTGTAGTGCGTCGAATAGTCGATGATCGCGTTGGCGCGCTCGAGCTGCAGCCGGGCGACGGCGAGCTCTCCCCGTGTCGCCTCGAGCGACTGCTCCAGCGAGCGCAGCTCGCCGATGAGCGCCGGCGCGGTCAAGGGCGTCGGCTGGTCGTCGGCCGTAGCGCGTCGCGCCCAACCCCCGACGCTGCTCACGACCAGCGCGCCCAGCAGAATCAGCCCTCCCTGCAACATCAACTTCTGGGTCTTCGTGTGCATACCCCTCTCTTGTATGTCCAGGCAGCCCGAGGCTAGCGCCGCCCCATCAATCACCTGTCAATCCGCCGAGTCGCGCCGCCAATCCCCGTGGGTGCCGCCGGTCTTCTCCAGCAAGCGGACCCGCTCCACTTCCATCCCCCGGTCGGCCGCCTTCACCATGTCGTAGACCGTCAGCAGCGCGACCGACACGGCCGTCAGGGCTTCCATCTCGACGCCGGTCCGCCCGACCGCCTTCGCCGCGGCTCGCACGCGCACGCCGGGCAGCGTTTCATCCAGCGTCGCCTCGACTTCTACGTGGTCGAGGCCCAGCGGGTGACACAGCGGGATCAGATCGGCCGTCCGTTTCGCCGCCAGCGTTCCCGCCACCTCGCTCACGGCCACCACGTCGCCCTTCGCCACTTGCTGCTCCGCCACGAGCCGGAACGCTTCGCGCGACATCCGGATCGATCCTTCGGCGACGGCGGTGCGGACGGTGACTGGCTTGTCACCCACATCCACCATGCGGGCCCGGCCCGCCGCGTCCACGTGCGAGAGCTTCACCGCCCTCCCTCAGTCATCCAGTCGCTCGCCAGCAACGCCGTCACGAGCTGCGGATTCACGTTCCCTTGCGCCAGGCTCTTGGCCTCGAGCACTTGCGCGATCGCTCGCACTGCGGCCGCCGTGTCCTGCCCTGCGCGCGCTCGTTCGCGCAACTGCTCTACCAGCCCGTCCAGCATGTCGGCGAACCCGCCCCGCGCCTGAAACGGCGGCTGACCCAGTGCGAAGGCGTAGCGGCCTGTCGGCCCTGCCTCGACGGCGCCTAGGAACCGCTCTGCCGCCTCCGATCCCCGGTCGCCGCGTTCCCCATCCGCAAGGACCCTGCCGATGCACCCGTCAGCGAGTGCAACGCGTTGCGCGATAGCGCGTTGGCCGGAGATGCCGAGCTCGTGCTGCACGAATGCTGCTACGACACTGTCGGCCAAGCTTGCCATGCGAACGCGCACTACGCGAGACCGGATCGTCGGCAGTAAGGCTTCAGGCGCCGCCGTGGTCAGCACAATCACCGTGTTTGCCGGCGGTTCTTCGAGCGCCTTCAACAGCGCGTTCGCGGCCGCCTCCGTACCGACCTGGGGCACCAGCCGCTCGGCGTCGCCGATCACGAACACCTTGCGTGCGGCCATTGCCGGCTTCAGGGCCAGCTGCCGCAGCAGCAGGCGCACGGCCGCGATACTGTGGATCGCCAGTCCTGACGGGGGCTCGTACAGGCCTCGCTCCCGCCGCGCTGCCATCTCTTCGGCGAGCGCTTCCTCCATGGCCTCGACCTGTTTATCCGCGTCCCCGGGCTTCTTGCTTGGCTCGAGCGGCACGAGCCAGTGCACGTCCGGGTGGGACAAACTCAGAACGAGCCGGCACGGCTGGCACGTTCCACACCCCTCGCCTTTCGCACCCTTGTTTGGGGCCTCGCACAGCAGCGCCTGGGCGAGCCAGAGCGCGAGCCGTTGCTTTCCGACACCCCGCGGTCCCTCAAACAGGAGCGCTTGCGGCAACCGGCCGGAGGCGATGGCGCCTACCAGCCGGTTTCGGGTCCCC
>CBFHAJ010000110.1:0-12514 GCA_965653495.1 uncultured bacterium
GGTGCCGCCGGGCGAGCGCAGGCACGGATCCCCGGCGCGGTGCACCGAGACGAACTACGTCAGGGTCCCGCCGGCCAGCTGCGGCAGCCTGCGTCGCGCCGCCTCAGCCGCCCTGACCTTGATCGGCATCCTCTTTGTGTGGGCCCCGCTGCTCGAGGGGGGCATGATGCTCCTCTTTCTCGCGGTGTCGTCGCTCATCGGCGGCCTCGTGCTCGAAGCGCTGGCCCTGTCTGCCGTGCTCTGCTTCGGTACGGTGCTCGTCGGCCTCGTGGCGGTCGGCATCGTTCCCCGTGTGCTCGCCCGGTTCATCGAGCCGGATACCGTCTATCCGTTGTACGGCTTTCGCTACACCGTGCACCGCGTGATCGCGGCGCTGGGCAGAATGGAGTTCCTGCCGCTGCTGTTCGGCGACAGCTCCTACATCGTCCACTACCTGGAGTGGCTCGGGGTGCGCCTGAAGCCCGTGCTGCAGACCGGATCGAATTTCGGGAGCGAAGTGAAGACCTCGCACCCTGCGCTCTCCGTCATTGGTACCGGAACGATGGTCTCCGATGGGCTCGCCCTGGTGAATGACGAGGTGTCGAGCACCTCGTTCCGCGTATCCCGGGTCGCGATCGGGCCCCGCAATTTCATCGGCAACGATGTCACCTACCCCGTGGGAGGAGCCACCGGCGAGAATTGCCTGCTCGCGATCAAGGCGATGGTACCGCTCGAGGGCGCGGTCCGCGAAGGGGTGGGGCTGCTCGGCTCGCCTCCCTTCGAGATTCCGCGGTCCGTCGAGCGCGACAGCCGATTCGACCACCTGCGCACCGGAGCAGCGTTACGTCGTGGCCTGGCCGAGAAGAATCGGTTCAACCGTCACACGATGGCCATCTTCCTGTTCACGCGGTGGGTGGGCGTGTTCCTGATCACCCTGGTCGATCTGACCGCGCTCCAGGTCTTCCCTGACGTCTATGCCCACACGATCATGGCGGCGTTGTTTGCGTTCAGCGCCGTCATCGCCGCGGTGTACTACGCTGTGGTCGAGGGCGCTTTCGAAGCCCTCAGCCCGCCTCCGCCGGCGATCTGCTCCATCTACGACCGCCGGTTCTGGTGGATCGAGCGGATCTGGAAGCTGCATCCGATCCACTTCTTCCACCTGTTCGACGGCACGCCGTTCAAGAACCTGCTCTGGCGCCTCATCGGAGTGCGCATCGGCCGGCGGGTGTTCGACGACGGCGTGTACATCTCCGAGCCGACCCTGACCACTATCGGAGACGAGTGTGTGTTCAATCAGCGCAGCAAGATCCAGTGCGATTCGCAGGAAGACGGAACGTACAAGTCCGGCCGCACCACGCTCGGCGCCGGCTGTACCATCGGGGTCGGCGCCTTCGTCCACTACGACGTGACGATGGGCGACGGCGCGGTTCTGGACGCCGACTCTTTCCTCATGAAAGGCGAGGACGTCCCGGCGCGCGCGCGCTGGGGCGGTAACCCGGCGAGGGACACGTGAACGGACCGACCAGAGCGCTGCCCGACGCCCGGGCTCACCAGCTCTTCGAGCAAGGTGCGCGCGCCCACCCCGATGCCATCGCGGCCCTGCATGGCGACCGCCAGCTCACGTACCGGGACTTGAACACCCGCGCCAACCGGCTGGCGCGTGCCCTGGTAGCGCGCGGCCTCACCCGCGAAGCGGTGGTCGGGGTGGTGACCGAGCGCAATCTCGACTGGCTGACCGCGGTGCTCGCGATCTTCAAAGCGGGCGGCGCGTATCTCCCCATCGAGCCGCATTTTCCGGCGGAACGCATCGCGCGGATGCTGGCGCGGGCTGACTGTCGGCTCGTCCTCACCGAACGTGGCGGCGCCGCCCTCCCCGATCAGGTCGACGGCGTCTTGATCGACGCCGCTTGTGAGGAGGGCCATCGCGACGACGATCTCGGGCTCGACGTCGCACCGAATCAGCTCGCGTACATCTATTTCACCTCCGGATCCACCGGGGAGCCCAAAGGCGCGATGTGTGAGCAGCTGGGGATGCTCAACCACCTGCTGGCGAAGATCGATGACTTGCAGATCCATGAAGGAACGGTCGTGGCCCAGACGGCGCCCCAGTGCTTCGACATCTCGCTCTGGCAGCTCGTGTCCGCGCTGCTGGTCGGCGGGCGGACGCTGCTCATCGAGCAGGAGACGATTCTCGACGCGCAGCGCTTCATCGACAAGATCGTTGCGGGCAGGGTCAACGTCATTCAGGTCGTACCGTCCTACCTCGAAGTCCTCGTGTCCTGCCTGGCGCAGCACCCGCGCGAGCTCGAGGATTTGCGCGTCGTGGTGGCCACGGGCGAGGCGCTCAAGCAGGAGCTGGTGCGGCGCTGGTTCACGGTTCAGCCCGGGATCAAGCTGGTGAACGCCTACGGGCTCACGGAGACGTCGGACGACACCAATCACGAGATCATGGACCGAGTGCCCGACACGGAGCGCGTGCCGCTCGGTCGCCCCATCAACAACGTGTCGATCGACGTCGTGGACGAGCAGCTCGCACCCGTGCCACTGGGCGCGGAAGGCGAGATCGTGTTTTCCGGGATTTGCGTCGGCCGGGGCTACGTCAACGATCCCGAGCGCACCGCGCGAGCCTTCCTGGCAGACCCGCATCGCCCGGGCCAGCGGTTGTACCGCAGCGGTGACTACGGCCGCTGGCTGCCCGACGGCAAACTGGAGTTCCTCGGCCGGCGGGATGCGCAGGTCAAGATCAGCGGCTTCCGCATCGAGATCGGCGAGATCGAGAACCGGCTGCTGCGGGTACCGGGGGTTCGCGAGGGAGCAGTGGTCGTCACCGAGCGCGCCGACCGCAGCAAGCAGCTCGTGGCCTTCTATGCGGGCGACCGGCCGCTGGACAGCGAGGTGATGCGGGAGCAGCTCGGCGCGTCCCTACCGACGTATATGGTGCCGGCGGCATTCCATTGGCGAGAGACTCTGCCCCTCACGGACAACGGCAAGACGGACAAGCAGGCGTTGACCGCCCTCGCGCGACAGCTCGACGTCGTCGAGCGGAGCCAGGAGGCGCCGAGCACCGCGACCGAGCGCTGGCTCGCGGGCGCGTGGGCGGAGGTGCTCGGCGTCCGCCAGGGCGAGATCGGCCGACGGGCCCACTTCTTCGACCTGGGCGGCACATCCCTGTCCGCCGTGCGGCTGGTGATCGCCCTCGGCCGCGCGGTGACCGTCAAGGATCTCGCACGGCACCCGACGCTCGCCGATCAGGCGGCCCTGCTCGATCGCAAGAGCGCTGCCGTCCGAGCGGCTCCGGTGGCGGTCCCCAGCGGGGGCTGCGCGACATGACGCATTCCACCACGACCTCACTGCTCAACGTCGAGCTGCACCCCGGTAAGCCGCCGATCCTGCACACCGAATCGATCGGCGATGTGAGCGCCCTGCGCGACCTGGTTTCGGAGCACGGAGCACTGCTGGTACGCGGGCTCGGGCTGAGCGATACCGCTGCGGTCGAGACCGTATTTCGGCGGCTGGGCACTCTCACGTCCGAGACGGAGGCGTTCGCACCCCGACGCCGCTACGCCGCAGGCGTGTACTCGTCGTCCAAGTGGCCGCCCAATCAGCCGATGTGCATGCACCACGAGCTCAGCTACACCCTCGAGCCCCCCAGTCTCATGCTGTTTGCTTGCCTGGCTGCGCCAACGGATGGGGGCGCGACGCCGGTTGCGGACTCGGCCACCGTGCTCGACGCCTTGGAGGCTGACCTGGTCGAGCGGTTCGAGCGGGAGGGCTGGCTGCTGGTCCGCAACTACAACGACGAGATCGGAGCCTCGTTCGCCGAAGCGTTCGGCACCGACGACCGTGGCGCCGTGGAGCGCTACTGCCGGGCCAACGCGATCACCTTCGAGTGGCAGCCCGGGGAGGGCGGCCTGCGCACCTGGCAGCGCCGCGGAGCCGTGCTGCGCCACCCGCGCACCGGCCGGCGCTGCTGGTTCAACCAGATCGCCTTCCTCAACGAATGGACGATGGCGGCGGAGGTGCGCGAATACCTCGTGGACATCTACGGCGCGGACGGGCTGCCGTTCAATACCCGCTTCGGCAACGGTGATCCGATCGGCGCGGACGTCGTCCAGGCGATCAACGACGCGTACCAGTCACACACGCGACGCGAGCGATGGCAGGCGGGCGACCTCCTGCTGGTGGACAACGTGCGTACGGCGCACGGCCGGGAGCCGTTCGAGGGCTCCCGCGAAGTGCTCGTCGGGATGGCCGACGCCGTCAAGGTGGCCGCCGCCGGCTGATGACGACCGCTTCTACGCCGAGGGAGTCCGCTGCACCGCCCGCGATGGGGCCGGCGCTCGGCCGAGAGCGTATCGCGGCCATCGACATCCTGCGGGGCGCGGCGATTCTCGGAATCCTCGTCGTCAACATGGGCCTCTTCAGCATGCCCGAAGGTGTGCCCGTGCACCAGCTGTGGCCGCACGCGGTGGATGGGGCCGCGGACAAGTTGATTCTCTTCGTGGCGCAGGAAAAGTTCAAAACCCTCTTCTCGTTTCTCTTTGGTCTGAGCCTGGCCGTGCAGATGATGCGCGCGGAAGCGCGGGGGGCGGGGGCGCGCTTTCTGCCGCTCTACGCCCGGCGCTTGTTCGTCCTGTTCCTGATCGGGGTCGCGCATTTTCTCTTCCTGTGGGACGGCGACATCGTGCACAACTACGCGATGCTCGGGGTCGTCCTGCTGCTGTTTCGTCGCCGCTCGCCCCGTACGCTGCTGGTCGGGGCAGGCGTGTTGCTCTGCATCCCGATGTTGTTCTATGGCCTCACGACCTCCTACGCCATCACTGGTCACGTGAGTCGACCGGCCATGAAGTGGATCGCGTACGAGAATGGAGACGCCAGTCATGAAACCAGCGAAGCCACTGCGCGCATGTATTCGCGCGGAACCTATGCCGAGATGATCGCCTTCAGGGCGCGCGAGTTGCCCGGCGACGTGACACCCGCCAGCGACGATGCCTATGTGCTCGGCATCTTCCTGCTCGGACTGTATGCCGGACGGCGCCGGATCTTTCATGACTGCTCTGCGCATCGCCGGTTGCTGCAGCGAGTGCAACGGTGGGGGCTGGTGATCGGCGTAGCCGGAAACGCGGCGTTCGCGGCGGGAGGAGCCTACGATCCGGCGCCCACGTCGGTGATGCAAAATGTGGGCAGGATGTGCTTGCTCGTAGGCGCGCCGGCGCTGGGCCTTTGTTACGCGGCAACCATCGCGCTCCTCACGCAACATGAGACGTGGCGGCGCCGGTTGGCGCCCCTGGCGATGGTCGGACGTACGGCCTTCAGCAATTATCTGCTGCAATCGCTCATCTGCACCACGCTCTTTTACAGCTATGGGCTCGACCTCTTCGGTAAGGTCAGACCATCTCTCGGCCTGCTGCTCACGACGGCCATCTTTCTCATCCAGGTCCCGTTGAGTGTCTGGTGGCTGCGGCGCTTCCAGTTCGGTCCGGTCGAATGGCTGTGGAGGTCGCTGACGTATTGGCAGCGTCAGCCCATGTGGTCTGGGCGCTGACGGACAGTACGGTTACCGCAACGAAACGACTTACGCTTTGCGGAAGTAATCCCAATGCTCGGGCCACCAGAGCGCACCGCCAAAGAAGGCCGAGGCCTCCCAGTCCTTTACGAGGTAGCTCACCTTGCGGATGAGCTGGGTCGTTTCACTGGGTATGGGGACGGTGTCGAGCGGGAATACGGCGCCGGCGCGCAGTTTCTTTGCGGCCTCGGCCGGCAGCGCGAGCACTTCCTGGAACGTGAAGAGCACGGGGTTGTAATTGTGCTTGAGAAAGCCCGTGACCTTGAGCACGCGGGCGATCAGCAGCTCGGGACTCGACACGAGGTACTCGAGCAGCGCGAAATCGGTCGTCGCCTGGCTGTTGGCCCGCGCGATGCGGGGCAACAGATCGGCGAGCAGATCGGCTTCCGTGACCTGCCAAGGACCATGGGTGCTGCGTGCACACCGTGCCACGGCCCCCTTCGGACCCCACAGCGCGTAGTGGCCTCGAATTCGGCCGACCAGGTCGTAGACACCGCGTTCCTGGTCGATCCGATAGAGCAGCAACACCGTGTCTCCCGTGCTCGCGACCGCACATGCAGGTGGGAGCGGTCACAGCACGATCGGCCAGCCGCCCCGGTGATGGCGATCCCAGTATTCAGCACACGGTATGCCAACATTCGTCTCGCTCGACGAGGCGCCTGGCGCGCTTGCGCCGTCGCAATGCCTCTTCACATCTGTAACGAGTCTCTGACACCGGCTCCCGGGACACCGGCGCCCGGCGCGCTGTCGTGCGGCGGACGCTTGGAGTTGACGGGCGAACCAGCAGGGGCGATCGTAGCTGATCCAATCGACAGAACGGGATCTTTGGGCGGTCAGTGGGCTCGACTGAAGACCACCGCGGACGCGCCGTTACGGCGCGGGGCCTGGTACCAGGTCGCGGCCATCACCGGCGTGGAGGTGACCGTTACGGTCGAGGGAAAGCCGGTTGCGCTCCCGCGATCCTTCGTGCAGCTGCGCGCCTCGCCACCCCGTGAGTGGACCGTGCTGCGGCCCGAAATCGTTCCCGCGCGCACCCAGGAGATGCTGCGGAACGGCTACATGGTATGCCCGAGCTGCCGAGCGCGCGTGGTGCTGCCGCCCGCCCAGGTGCGTGAGCAGCTGTGCCCGCGCTGCGGCGGCACCTTCCTCATCGCCTGGAACGAGAAGTACCTGGGCGGGCGCTGACCGGCGCAGCCGCCTCAGTTCCACGCCAGCGCGCTGCGCTCCCGCCAGTACTCGGCCGACGCCTTCGTGAGCGACCACAGGCGGGCCTCGGTCTCCGCCGTCCACCGGACGTCGCCGGCGCGCAGGTTCGAGCGGAGCTGCTCGGGAGTCGCCGCCCCGCTCAAGACGATATCCGCCCACGGCTGCGCCAGCACGGCGGCGAGGGCGAGCGCATCGACGGAGGTGTCGAGCCGCGCCGCTTCTTCCCGCAACAGCTCGCCGGCGTGACGGTCGGTGAGCCGGCCGTTCGCGAGCGCTTCCTTCACGATCACCCGCATCCCGGCGGCGTGCGCCTCCTCGAGGGCGACGCCCGCGCCCCGCTCCAGCAGGTTCCAGGTCGCCTGCACGGCGGCGAATACCCGCTCGCCGTTGCGCGTGACGTCGAGGGCTCGCCGGAGCACATCGGCCTGCGAGGGCCCGGTGAGCGTGAGTCCAACCTTGAGCCCTCCCCCCGTTGTCCGGAGGCGCGCCAGCTCGTCGATTACGGCGGTATCGTCCAGCACGCCACTGTCCAGCGTCGCCGAGTGAATCTGATACAGTGAGAGGTGCGCGCCGAGTCGTGTGCGCGTCTCGGCGAGCTGGCGGTGCAGGGTGGCGAGCGAGTGGTCCTTCACCTCGTGCCGCTGGGCGGCGACGCGCCAGCCAGCGGTGTACGTGTACCCCCATTTCGAGGCGACGACCACGGCGCCCGGCGCGATGCCGCGCTGCGCCAGCCAGGTCGCGAGGAACTCCTCCGCCCGGCCGTAGGAGCGGGCCGCGTCGAAGTAACGCACGCCCGCGGCGTACGCGGCGTCGAGCACCGCGTGCGTCCGTCGCTCCATGGCGCCCGGGTCGTACTCCCCCGCCAGGTCGCGCGCGTGGTCGACCGTGATGTACCCGGGGCGACCGAGTGCGGCGAGTCCGAGGCCGAAGCGGTGGGCCTGCACCGAGGGCCCTTGCTCCGATACCGCTCAGGGCGTAGCCGGCCGCCAGTCGCCGTAGTTGACAAAGCCCGACACGCCAAACGTGTGATCGTGGAGTTCAAAGCACCCTGGGGTAGGCGGAGTCGTGGAACACGTCGGGTCCACATGGTCGAACCGGAGATCAATCGGCTCGAGCGGCACCGTCGCCTGCGCCGTCAGCGGCGCAGCATCGTCCGCCCCCTGTACCGAGAGCCTGCTCGAAAAGTCCGGACCGAACGTGACCATCGGGCCCACCTGGCTCCAATCGTTGGAGACCCACCTCTGATGCAGCTGGCCGCTCGCGTCCCAGGAGGTGACATAGCCTTCGCTGTGATAGCGTACGTCCGCGCCCCACCAGTCGTATTGGAGGAAGGTATAGCCTGCAAGGTAGCCGCCAGTGTACACGCAGACGTAGGTGTCGCCGCCGCCGTCGATGGAGAAGGAGCTGGCGCAATACGCCTGCTGCCAATCGATCCAGTCCCCCGTCGAGTGTGTCAGGTCGACCGAGTTCACCGTGCTGCCATTCGTGGTCATCTCGCCCCGGAACGTGATCGGGAAAGTGAGCATCCGCGGGATGATGCCGTCGAAGATGGCATACTGCTCCGGTCCCTGTCGCGTGTACGTCTGATCCCACGTCTCCACCGTTCCGTCCGACGTCGTGAGCGTCGAGACGGCGTGCCACCAGGCGCTGTCCACGACCGACCAGGCCTGGAAGCTGTAGGCCTGGAAGTCACTCGGCGCGACCACGCTGATGGACGTGGTGACGCTGTTGTTCGTGTCGTCAAAGTCCGCGGGGCGAACGCTCTCGACGCGCACCTCGAGTGAGTGTGTGCCGGCCTCCGTGAACGTGTGCGTCATGGCACAGGTGACCGTGCCGCCCGCGTCCACCCAGATGCCGTCGGCCCGATCCACGGGAGTGCTTCCCCCATCCGCGTAAAGGACGCAATCGGCCCGGGCTCCGACCTCGCCGTTGCGCTCGAGGATGAACGCCAGGAGGTTCACCGGCGCGCCTATCGGAGCGCTGGCCGGCGCTTCCAGGTGCGACGCGACCAGGTCCGGGCGGAGGTGCACGGTGTCGGCAACGGTCACGACGTCGGTCCGCGCAGCATCGCTATCGTGGGCCAAGGTCTGCACCTGCAGCGGCGTGCCGTGCGGTAATGTGGTGTACGCGAAGCTCGCCGTGCCCTCGCCAGACAGCCCGTTGTGGTTGTCGGTGAAGGCGAGTCTGCCCGACGGTCCAAATGCCTTGACCTGGGCGCTGACGAGCGTATGGGGTGCCAGGGGAGCCTCACCGTCGAACGCGCCGGTGGTGACCTCGACGTCGGTCGTGCCCGACTTGTCGATCAGGGCGCGCGTCGAGACCACCGCCGTGCCCGAGCGACCGGTGGCCGGGTGAAAGCCCGAGTCGCGGTACTTCTCGCTGTTGGGGTGGCTCGCGGCGATCAGATTCGTCGTGCTGGAGGCGAGCAGGCGGTGCGGCGCTGCCGCGCGGGTGGGAACGCCGGTGGTTTCGGTGCAGGCGCCGAACACGACAACCGCGCACCCGATTGCGAAGGCAGCGACGCAGTGGCGCATGGGTCACCCTTTCGTCCGATGGGGGATGGCTTCGACACGGGACGAGGCGGTGCTCCAACCGTCATAACTCTGGAACCGAGCCTCGTCTTTGTCGCCGCGCCGCAAGTCATGCGCCAGCATGGGTGATTGAGGCTTCCGCCGTCTTCGGTTACCACGGGCTTCCCGCGAGCGCCATTCGCTTGTTAGGCGGCGCCATATGTGTGGCGTCCACGCTACAGGAGGCCTGACACCGACGCAACCCAATACCCGTCAGAACAATCAAATGAAGTGTCCGATCAAAGACGTATCAGATGAAAGAGACAAAGGCCCGCCGTCAACTCATACCGGAGGACCTTATGTCACAGTCCCTCTCCCACTCCTCGCTCTGGTACCTGAACGGCGCACTCCTCTCTCAACTCGCGCTCTCCCCTCTCGGCGGGTGTAACCCCGCAACGACTGCCGCACTGCAACCGACGCCAACGACCAACGTGGCCCTCGCGGGTCGCTTCACGGGCGTGGACGTGATCCGCACCTCCACGGGAGGCACCCTGATTCACATCCTCGGCGGTCCCGTCGGTACCGGGGAGCCCCTGTACGTGGTCGATGGGGCGCCGATCATGGTGCAGCCGGGACAGGGATTGGATTGGCTCGACCCGGAGCAAATCACCCGCATCGAAGTGCTGAAGTTCCCTACCGAGACCCTGATGTACGGCCCACGCGGCGCGAACGGTGTCGTGCTCGTGACGACGACGGGAGGGAAGTGGCCCAACTAAGGCGGCGCGATGGGTCCTGTGCCCCTGTCCCCCTCTCCCGAAGAGAGAGGGGGAACGCGCCGTGAGTCACGACCGCGCATACGCGAACCCGCGCTCGTGCGCCTTGGTCATCGCGATCAGCACGTCGGGGACGACGACCACGCCCGGCACCGCGTGCGCCGTGAGATCGGCGTGAATGTCCGCGGCGGTGCCCATACCGGCCTTCTCGAGCCGCCCTGACCAGCGCTTCAGCGCATTGTTGCACAACGCGAACACGACCCCTCGGCGTTGCAGCGACTCCATCGAGCTCTCCGGCGTGCCGTCGGCCACCGGGTCGCCGGGCTGCGGGTGCGCGAAATAGTTGCGCACCAGGGGCGCGCTGGTGGTTGAATCGGTGAGACCGATCGCCGCGCCGAGCTTGTACTTCGCCCACATCACATCCTGGAGCCCCAGCGGCGTGGTCCGCGCGTACAGTGTGACGATCACGCTGACGTCACGGTCGCCGACGCTATACGCTTCCTGCCAGGTATCCAGATAGTTCCGCACGTGCCGCAGGATCGTGCCGCCATCCGGATCAGGCGCATCGAACAGCTGGCGGTGCTTGCCCTTGAGCTGGTCGAGCCAGGCGTCTGAGGCGGACTTGTCGAGCACCGGTTGCCCAGTGACTTCAGGGGCGAGTGCTGCACCAGTGCTGAGCGCGGCGAGGGTGCCCAGAAAACTGCGGCGGTCGGTCCGGGAGGGGGAATCGAGCATAGGCTCAACGCTCCTGTGAGGAGTGCACCCGCAAGTTGTCCAGCCACGTCATATTCTATCACGCTTTCGCCAGTATGCTTGATCACCCGAACGGACCGGCGTGTGGACGAAACGAGTCTAGGGGAAGTCGTCAATTTTCTGCGGGCGGCTGGTGGCGGCGCTGCGGTCGTTGCTCGATCGAGAGACTGCGCGGCTCGCGCAGCAATTGAGCATTCCGCAAGACGATGACTAATACGGCGACCCCCATCATCCGCACCGCCGCGCGCACCGACTTGCCGCGCATCGGCCGGCTCGGCGCCCTGCTCGTGGAGGAGCACCATGCCTTCGACCCGCGGCGCTTCCTGGCCGCACGCAACCGCACGCCCGCCGATTACGCCGGGTTCATGGGCACGCAGCTCGATGCTGCGAACGCCATCGTCCTCGTCGCCGAGGAGCAGGGAGATGTCATCGGCTACACGTACGGCACCGTCGAAGGCTACGACTACATGGCGCTGCGCGGGCCGGCGGGCGTGCTGCAGGACATCATCGTCGATCCCGACTATCGCGGTCGCGGCGTCGGCCGCCTGCTGCTGGACGCGATGCTGGCGCAGTTGCAGGCGCGAGGCGTGCCGCGCGTGGTGCTGTCGACCGCCGAGGGGAACGAGGGAGCCCAGCAGCTGTTTTCGAGAGCGGGGTTTCGGCGGACGATGATCGAGATGACGCGGGAGGTGGACGGCGAGACGTAGTCCCTGTCGAGCAGCTGCGGCGCCCACGCAACACGCCTGCCTAATCGCGGACTGGAACATGCCCGTTGACCCGTCTGGTGCGCAGCCTCCACGTTTCGCATGTGTGCCGCAGGAGCCTTCCCCCCCATCCCGAGTCCGCAGCGAGGAGGTCCTCATGCGCAAGGCGCTTCCGCTTATCACTCTCGCGACCACCCTCTTTGCCGCGGGGTGGTGGTCGGGGGTGCCGGAGACGTTCGCCGCCGCCGAGCGGGCCCGACTGCGCGCGCACTTTTTTAGCGTCGAGCAGGAACTCCGTGCCCAGGATCTGGCGGGGTTGACCGTCTCGCAGCGCGCCGCGCGCGCGCAGTTGCTCGACAACCTCCATCGCTACGCGCTGCGCGGCATCTTCCCCCGCAACACCGATTTCCCGGGCCGCACCATGCCCACGTTCATCGACTACTGGGGCAAGCGCTGCGGCGTCGCGTACCTGATGGAGCAAACAGGCAACGAGGATATGGTGCTGCGGATCGCCGCTACCCGCAACAATGCGTACGTGCCGGAGCTGAAAGACGATCCTGAGGTGCGCCAGTGGTTGACGGCCAACGGCGTCACGCTCGACGAGGCCGCGCGGATCCAGCCCGATTACCGCTGTGGCACGATCCACGGCGGGCCGTGCCAGGCGAGCGCTGGCTACAAAGTGTCGACCGGGTTCGTGGTCGCCGGCAACGTCACAGCCTTCACGCTCGACGCGCTCCCTGCCCACCGATCGGAGATCAAGGATCTGGCGGCGGTGGGTACGGGTGTCCTCGGGGTCCTCGCCGGCGTGCAGAACCTCGGATCTTCCGGGTCGCGCCGGGCGTTGGGTCTCCTGAACACTGGGGTCGGCGGGGCGTCGCTGACGCTCGGTCTCATTCGGGTGAATAGCCACCCGCAGACCGCAGCGTCGTCGCGCCTGCGATTCGCCCCGTGGGTCGGACCGCGCGGAGCAACGGGGTTCGCGGCGCGCGTCGAGTTCTGAAGCGGCGCCTGTTGACAAGCAGA
>CBFHAJ010000111.1:0-12460 GCA_965653495.1 uncultured bacterium
CGTAGGAGAGGGCAGGCGGCGTCGCGGTGTCGCGCAGTCCGACCACGACCAGCGAAAACGCGATCGTGGTGACCGACAGGGCGGACAGGAGCGGCGCGCGCCGGAACGCGAGCAGCGCCTCGCGGACCGTGAGGTTCACGGTGAGGCCGCCTGATCGCGCGGCTCGTCGACGGCGGAATCATAGACGAGCGCGCCTTCCTGCAGCTCGATCACGCGATACGGCGCCTGGCGCACCAGGTCGAGGTCGTGCGTGGCCATGACGACCGCCGTGCCGCTCGCGTTGATGTCGCGCAGCAGCTGGAACACGCCGCGCGTCGCCCGCTCGTCCAGGTTGCCGGTCGGCTCGTCGGCGAGCAGCACGGTGGGCTCGTTCACGAGCGCGCGCGCGATCGCGACCCGCTGTTGCTCGCCGCCCGACAGCTCGCGGGGAGAGGCCTGCGCCTTGGCCGCGAGGCCCACCTGCGTGAGCACGCGCATCACCCGCGCGCCGATCGAGGAGCGGCGCGCGCCCGTGACCTCGAGCGCGAAGGCGACGTTCTCCTCGGCGGTGCGGTCTTCGAGCAGCCGAAAGTCCTGGAACACGATGCCGAGCCGGCGGCGCAACATCGGTACGTCGCGGTGGCGCAGCTCCGCCACGTTGAATCCGGAGACGCGCACTTCGCCGCTGGTCACGGGCTCTTCCGCGTACGCCAGCCGCAGCACGGTCGACTTGCCGGCCCCCGAGTGGCCAGTGAGGAACACGAACTCGCCCTTCGCGATGTGGAACGAGACGTCCTTCAGGGCGAGGCCCCCTTTGGGGAAGGCCTTGAAGACATTCGTGAACTTGATCACTTACAGTTGCGCCAGGGCTTGCGCAAAGTCCGCGATGAGATCGTCGGCGTCCTCCAGTCCGATGGAAAATCTCAGGAAGCCATCGGGAATGCCAGCCCGGGCGCGCGCCTCCGGCGTGAGCATGGCGTGCGAGGTGAGCCGGGGCTCCGACACGAGCGTCTCCACGCCGCCGAGACTCGGCGCGTGGATCGGGATCGTGAGGGCGCGCAAGAACCGCTCGGCGGCCCGGGCGCCGCCTTTCAGCTCCACGGCGACCAGCCCGCCGAAGCCGTTGAGAATCCGCTTCGCCACGTCGTGATCGGGATGGGACGGCAGGCCCGGATGGTGGACCGCCCCGAATTGCGCCTGCCTGGCGCACCACTCGGCCAGCGCCAGCGCCGTCTGGTTCTGCTTGCCGACGCGCACCGCCAGCGTTTTCATCCCGCGGTCGATCAGCCACGCCGCCATCGGATCGAGCGCCTGCCCCCACACGTGCAGCAGCTTGCGGACCTCCTCGATCACCGACTCGCTCCCGACCACCGCCCCCGCGAGCACGTCGTCGTGCCCGTTCAGGAACTTGGTGGCGCTGTGAATCACCACGTCGGCCCCGTGCTCGAGCGGCCGGAGGTTCAGGGGCGTGGCGAACGTCGAGTCGACCAGCAAGGCGAGCCCTTCGGTCTTGCAGAGGCTCGCCACCGGCTCGAGATCGATCACGCGCAACAGGGGATTGGTGGGCGTCTCGACGAAAATGGCACGCGTGGTCTTCTTGAGCCCGCGCTTCCAGGTGCGTTGCTCCAGCGGGTTCACGAACGACACGTCGATGCCGAACCGCCCGAATTCCTGGGAGAACAGCCGCTGCACCCCACCGTACACCCACTCGCTCGACAGCAGGTGGTCGCCCGGCCGGAGCACGGCCAGGTGCGAGAGGGCGACCGCGCCCATCCCGCTGCCGACGAACAGCGCCGCCTCGCCGCCCTCCAGCAGCGCGAGCCGCTTGGCGATCGCGACGTGATTGGGGTTGTTGCCGTAGCGGGTGTAGATGACTTCCTGAGTGGACCCGATGGGATTCGTGAACGTGGCGCTCTGGTACAGGGGGGCCACCACGGGCGCCCAGTCGGGATGGGCCTCAGGATCGCCGTGGACCGCGCGAGTCGAGAAGCCGAGGCGCCGCTTCACGCCAGTGTCAGCGCGACCGTCCCTCCGGGCGTGCGCGCGGCGAGCCGCCGCGCCACCAGCTCGTCGAGCAGTGCCGTCGCCGCCTCGGGTGCCCCCAGCGCCTCCAGCTTCCCGTCGCGGCGCTCGATCAGCACCGCCAGCCCGTGGCCCTTGAGCACCGGCTCGATCGCCTCGCGATGACCGTCCGAGATGCCGCACAGGAGCAGGATGGCGCGGCCGGCGCCCCGCAGCAGCTTGGCCACGATCTCGTCGGCGCAGGAGTAGTCGATGCACCCCACGCCGGTGAAGTCCATGCGCGCCACGGCCACCGGGTCGTGCACCGCCGCCATTACGCGCTCGATGCGCTCGCGCACCACGCGCCCGGTGGGTCGGGTCACGAGGTCGGTGTAGACGCTCGAGAGCGACTCCTGGAGCACCTGATGCACGTCGATGTGCTGTATCACCGCGTCGTGGATCCCTGCTCGGGGATGATGATGAGCACCTGGGCCCCGGGGAAGGACGGCAGGCCTTCCTTCAAGGGCACGTCGTCGTCCCATTTGGGGACGATCGCGATACGCGCGGTGCCGCTGCGGATCGCGATCTTGCCGTCCCACCGGGCGAGGTAGCGCCGGATGCCCGCCAATCCCTGCCCGCGCCCCGGATCGCGAAACCGGCTCACGCCCTGGATCAAGGCCGCCTCGAGCGCCGCCGCGTCACCCCAGCGCGTCCCGAACCGCTTGCTCTGCGTCGGCTCCAGCGACTGGCGAAACCCGACCCCGGCATCGGCCACCGCGATCACGACCACGCGCCGCGCCAGCCGGCGGCGCCAGGAATACGCCTGCACGGCCACCCAGCCGCTCGTGCCGGCGTGCTCTACAATATTCTGACACGCCTCTGAAAGCGCCATAGCGAAGCCCATGGTCGCCTTGGGATCGAGCTGCAGCTCCGACGCCAAAATGGCGGAGGCGCGCTGCTGAATCTTCGACACCACGGCATGCACGTCCTCCGCCGCGCGCACCGGGGTCACCGGCAGCAGCACGTCGCTCTCTTCCACCGGCTTCATGCGCGGGATCTTGCCGTGGATTTCGAACAGATCGCCCGCCTCACGAAAAACCCCCGCGCGGGGCCTGTCGGCTTGCCGGTGGGGTGGGGGGGGCGCGGTGAGCCGGGGGCGGGGGGGGCGCTCCCCGACACCGGGTCGCCGCGCCGCCTGGCCCGCGGCGAGCAGGCTCACCAGTCCGTACGGTGAGGCCCATTCGGCGGCGTGCGCGTCGAACAGCAGTCGCTCGGTGTCCGCCGCTGCCTCGGCATACGCGGCGGCGAACTGCTCGAAAGATCGGTCGTCGAACTGTGCCGGCACCTCGACCAACCGCGTCATACCGCGGAGAGCCGACCCAGCAGATGGTCCCGCAGGCCGCTGGCGCCGCGGTGCGACACGTTGCGCGTGCCCATGCGCACGCCGAGCTGCAGCGCCGCCTCGACGCCCACTCCGGCGACGAGCGACGCCGCCACCGTAGCGCCGAGCACGTCGCCGCATCCGGTGGGATCGCCCTCCGGGGGTGGCGCCACATCGGGGGCGATGCGCGCGCTCCGGATCGGCCGGCCGGTGAAATACGCGGCGCCGCGCGGGCCCAGCGTGACGACCAGCGTCTGGCAGCCGCGCGCCAGCGCACCGGCGGCCACCATCAGCGGATCGGGGCCGAGCTGCGCCATCTCGTCCTCGTTGAGCTGGACCGTGTCGAAGCAGCCGAACCAGTCGGAAGCATCCGGCAGCGGCTGTGGCACGCGGGTGCCATCGGGCTCCTTCCCGAGAAACAGGCTGTGCAGGTCGGCATAGATGAACCGCGGGAATCCCCGGCGCAGCAGGCGCGAGGCTTCCAGGTCCATCTCGTACCCGGAGATGAAATTCACGTACAGCGCGTCCAGGTCGCGCACCTGGGGGCCGAGCTCCGGCCACGTCCAGGGTGGCACGCCGCCGGACATCTGCTCGCAGCGACGCTCGAGCTGGTGGTAGCGCAGCGTGACGCGGTTGTTCGCCGCCGGCACCTCGAAGAAACGCGCTCCGGGCGCGACGTGGTGCAGGGTGGCGAGGAACTCGTTGGCACGCGGGGCGAGATCACGGCCGACCTTCACGAGCGGGACGATTTGCCAGTCGTCGCGCAGCGTGGCGTCGAGGGCGGCGAGCGAGTACGAGATGCCGCCCCACTCCTCGATGGCGGGTTGTGCGGGATCCCGGCCGAAGATGGTGTCCCACACCATCGAGCCGATGACGCCGAGACGCTTCAGACCCGACCCCACGTGTGTTTGATGAACACGGCGGCGGCACCGTACACGCCGGCGGTGCCGGTCAGCTCGCCGGGCACGATCTGGCACACGTCGACCGCGTCCTTGAACGCGCGGCGCCCCACCTCGGCGCGCAACGGGTCGAACAGCCGATCGCCCGCCAGCGTCACGCCGCCGCACACCACCACCACTTCGGGATTGAAGATGTTGATGATGCTCGCGACCCCGGCGCCGAGGAACTTCGCCGTGTCCTTCACCACCTCGCGTGCGTACTCGTCGCCGTCGTGTGCCGCCTCGTACACCACCTGGGCCGTGATCTTCGACAGGTCGCCGCGTACGTACTCGGGCAGGGACGTGTGGGTCCCCGGCCGGATCCCCTCGACCGCGCGCGCCGCGATGGCCGGGCCCGACGCGTAGGCCTCGAGGCAACCGTCGTTGCCGCACTTGCAGCGGCGGCCGAACAGGTCGATGGTGATGTGCCCGAACTCGGCCGCGATGTCGGACGCCCCGCGATACACCTCACCGCCGAGCACGATACCGCCGCCGATGCCCGTCCCGATCGTGAGCCCGACGACGTAATTCTTGCCGCGCGCGGCGCCGCGCCACCACTCCCCGTAGATCGCGCAGTTGGCGTCGTTGTCGAGCGCGGCCGGCAGCCCCAGCTCCCGCGCCACACGATCGCGCAGCGGGACGTTGGTCCAGCCGAGGTTGGGTGTGATCAGAACGACGCCGGTCTTGGTGTTGAGGGGGCCAGGTGAGCCAATGCCCACGCCCGCGATGTCCTTCCCCTTCGCCTTCCCCATCGAAGCGCGCGCCAGCTTGGCGATGCGGGCGATTACCGCGTCGGCGCCCTGCTCGGCGAAGGTCGGCTCGGACACGACGCCCACCAGGTCCGAGCCGTCTTCCGACACGGTGCCCGCGACGATGTTGGTCCCGCCCAGGTCAATCCCGACGACGTAGCGCACCGCTCTCCTCGATCGCGTGAAGGACGTCGTCCACCGTGAGCGACTTCATGCAGCGATGATGCCCCAGGGGGCAGCTGCGCGGCCCGTGCGCCGAGCACGGCCGACACGCCAATCCCCGGAGCTCGACCACCTGG
Source organism: uncultured bacterium (assembly GCA_965653495.1). GTDB lineage: Bacteria > Gemmatimonadota > Gemmatimonadetes > Gemmatimonadales > GWC2-71-9 > AG41. The sequence continues at coordinate 5,348 of CBFHAJ010000111.1, forward strand.
TCGTGCGGCCCGCGCGGCCCGAATCCGAACGCCGGCACGGTCGATCCGAAGATCGCCACGGTCGGCGTCCCGACCGCCTGGGCCAGATGCAGCGGCGCGCTGTCGTTCGTCACCAGCAGCGCCGCGCGCCGGATCACCTCGGCGGACTGGCGCACGGTCAAACGTCCGCAACCGCTGACCGCGCGACCGCCCGACCGCCCGACCGCCGCCGTGATCGCTTCCCCGAGCTCGCCGTCCTCCGGCCCGCCCACCACGACGACTCCCGCATCCCCCGCCAGCCGTCCCGCCAGCTCGTCGTAGTAGGGCCAGCGCTTCGTGCCCCAGATCGAGCCGGGGGCGAGCGCTACAAACCGCCCGGCGATCCCCTGCTCGCGCAGAAACGCTTCCGTTGCCGCCCGATCCGCGTCGCTCGGCGCCAGCGTGGGCATGCTGGCCGTGCCCGGCGGGGCAGGGGACGCGAGCGCCAGCAAGCGGTCGACTTCGTGCGCCTGGCGCGGCCGCAGCCGCACGTCGGTGTACAGCGACCGCCAGCCGTCGTCGAACCCCACGCGAGTCGGCACCCGCGCCAGCCACGCCAGCGCCGCCGTGCGCAGCGACCGGTGAGGAAGATACGCCGCTTCGTAGCGCTCCGCCGCGAGCCTCCGGGCCATCCGCACGAGCCCCCCGAGCCCGCGGTCCTTGCCCCGCTTGTCGTAGGGAATCACTTGCCGGACCGCGGGATGCGACTCGAGCAGGGCAGCCGCCCCGGGCGTCGTGACCACGTCCAGGGGGCCGTGGCGGGTCGCGAGCGCCACGAGCAGCGGGGTCGTGAGCACCACGTCCCCCAGGAACGCGGTCTGAACGACGAGGCTAGTCAACCTGCAGGACCGCGAGAAACGCTTCCTGCGGGATCTCGACCGTGCCGACCTGCTTCATGCGCTTCTTTCCTTCCTTCTGTTTCTCGAGCAGCTTGCGCTTGCGCGTCACGTCACCACCGTAACACTTGGCCGTCACGTTCTTGCGCAGCGGGCGGATCGTCTCGCGCGCGATCACCTTGGTGCCGATCGCGGCCTGGATCACCACCTCGAACAGCTGGCGCGGGATCAGCTCCCGCAGCTTCTCGGCGATCTTCTTGCCCCACTCGTATGCCTTGTCGCGGTGGATGATCACCGAGAACGCGTCGACGGCCTCGCCATTGAGCAGCATGTCGAGCTTCACCAGCTCCGACGGCCGATATTCCAGGAACTCGTAGTCGAGCGACGCGTACCCGCGCGAGATGGTCTTCAGCTTGTCGTAGAAATCGAGGATGATCTCAGCGAGGGGGAATTCCCAGGTGAAGTCCACGCGCGTCGGATCCACGTAGTGCATGCCGCCGTATACGCCGCGCCGCTCCTGGCCGAGCTTCATGATGGCGCCGATGTACTCGGCGGGCGCCACGATGCGCGCCTTGACGTACGGCTCCTCGATGTGCTCGACGGCCGACCCGTGCGGCATGAGGCTCGGGTTTTCGACCAGGTCGACCGTGCCATCGGTCTTCTGCACGTGGTACTCGACGTTCGGCACGGTGCTGATCAGGTCGAGGTTGAACTCGCGCTCCAGCCGCTCGCGCACGATCTCCATGTGCAAGAGGCCCAGGAAGCCGCAGCGGAACCCGAAGCCGAGGGCGACCGACGACTCCGGCTCGTAGTGCAGTGAGGCGTCGTTCAGCTGCAGCTTGGCGAGCGCGTCACGCAGCTCCTCGAACTGCTCGGCGTTGGTCGGGTAGAGACCGGCGAACACCATGGACTTGATGTCGCGGTAGCCGGGCAGCAGCGACACGTCACGCCGCTCGGCGTCGAGCACGGTGTCACCGGCGCGCGTGTCGCGCACGCCGCGCACGTTCGCCACCACATACCCGACTTCCCCTGCCTCGAGCTGCTCCGTTGGCTTGTGGCCCAGCTGCAGGTACCCGACCTCGTCCACGTCGTACAGGTCGTCCTTGTGCGCGCCGAAGGCGACCTTCATACCGGGCCGAATCGCGCCGTCCACCACGCGGATGCTGGGGATGGCCCCGCGGTAGCGGTCGTAGTACGAGTCGAAGATCAGGGCCCGCAGCGGGGCCGCCGCGTCGCCCCGGGGCGGGGGCACCCGGCGCACCACCGCTTCGAGCAGCTCGGGGACATTGGTCCCCTCCTTGGCCGAGATCCGCAGGATTTCTTCGGGCTTCGCGCCGATCAGCTCGTGGATCTCCTGCGCCCGGCGGTCGGGCTCGGCGCCCGGGAGGTCGATCTTGTTGAGTACCGGGATGATCTCGAGTCCGGCATCGAGCGCCAGGAACAGGTTAGAGATCGTCTGGGCCTGGATGCCCTGGGAGGCATCCACCACCAGGATCGCGCCCTCGCACGCCTGCAGCGAGCGCGACACTTCGTAGGTGAAATCCACGTGACCGGGCGTGTCGATCAGGTTGAGCTCGTAGATCCCGCCGTCGCGCGAGTGATAGTTCATGCGCACCGCGTTCAGCTTGATGGTGATGCCGCGCTCGCGCTCCAGGTCCATGGTGTCGAGCACCTGCTCACGCATCAGCCGCTTGTCGAGGGTCCCCGTGAGCTCGATCAACCGGTCGGCCAGGGTCGATTTGCCGTGGTCGATGTGCGCGACGATGCAGAAGTTGCGGATGTGGTCTTGACGCATTGGCGGTAAAATATAGGTCGGCGGTTCCGTCATCCGAACGACTACACTGCAGAGGAGCCTCCCCTGCCTCCTATCACCGGCTGGTTCGACCCCACCGCGAACGGCGGCGCGCTGCGGCTCGCCGCCAACAGCTACCTGCCGGCCAAGGGTGATTCGGGTGTGCGGCTCCCGGGACTGCGGCGGGGCGATCTGGTCACGCTCGACAACGGCCGCGTGGCGAGCGTGAACGGCGTTGCGCCGGCGCGCCTGGCGGAGCGCCCCGAGTTCGCGAAGCTCGGCGCGGTGCATCCGGCGCGCCCGCTCGGCCTCGAGACCGCGCACCCCTCGAGCCCGCGCACCGCGGACATCCAGCGGGTGGTCGACCTCATCTGTCCGTTCGGGTTCGGCCAGCGGGCGCTGATCGTCTCTCCTCCGAAGGCGGGGAAGACGGTGATGCTGCAGGCCGTGGCCGAAGCCGTGGCGTTGAATCATCCGTCCGCGACACTGCTCATCCTGCTCGTGGACGAGCGGCCGGAGGAGGTGAGCGAGATGATCGACTGGGGCCGCGGCGAGGTGATCGCCTCGAGCTTCGATCTGCCGCACGAGCGGCACGTCGCGGTGGCGGACATGGTGTTCGAGCACGCGCGGCGGCAGGTGGAGCTGGGGCGGGACGTGGTGATCGTGCTCGACTCGCTCACCCGGCTGGCGCGGTCGCACAACACCACGGGGCGCGGCAGCGGGCGCACCATGACCGGCGGTCTGGACGCGAACGCGCTCGCGAAACCCAAGGGGCTGTTCGGCGCGGCGCGCGCCGTGCCGGACGGGGGCACGCTGACGGTGATCGCCACCGCGTTGATCGAGACCGAGAGCCGGATGGACGACGTGATCTTCGAGGAGTTCAAGGGCACGGGCAACGCCGAGCTGCGGTTGTCGCGCGCCCTCGCCGATCGCCGGATCTACCCGGCGGTCGACATCGCGGCGAGCGGCACGCGCCGCGAGGAGCTGCTCGCCGACGCGGCCACGGTCGCGGCGAAGCAGCAGCTGCGGCGCACCCTGGTGGGGCTGCCGCCCGAGAAGGCGATGGAAGTCCTGCTGGCACAGCTCAAGCGCACCAAGACGAACGCCGAGCTGCTGGCGGCCACCCGCTGACGCTCAGTTCGCGCCGGTGACGATTCGCTTGTAGCTGTCGGGGTTCCAGCGCGGGCGCCGCACCCGATTGGCGAGCGCCTCGCCCAGGTAGAACACCAGTCGGGCGAACCGGGCTTCCTTCTCCACGTCGATCTTGTCGGGTGAATCGCTGACCTCGTGGTAGTCCGGGTGGAGCCCCGTCGTGAAAAACAGGATCGGGACGCCCTTGCGCGCGAAGTTGTAATGATCGGAGCGGGAGTAGAGGTGCTCCTGCGGCCACAGGTCGCCGACCGGCTTCATGTTCAGCTCCGGATGAGCGCGGGCGACGCTGTCCAGCGTCGTGCCCAGATCGGAGTGGTCCCGCCCGATCACCGCCAGGGTATCCTTCGCGTTGCGGCCCACCATGTCGCTGTTCAGGTCCGCGACCACGTGCGCCAGCGGCACGGGAGGGTGGTCGGCGAAATAGGCGCTCCCCCACAGGCCCCGCTCCTCGCCGCTCACGGTCACGAACACGAGCGAGCGCTTGGGACGTTCCCGCGCCGTGGCGAACGCCTGGGCGAGCTCGAGCACTGCCGCCGTCCCCGAGCCGTCGTCATCGGCGCCGTTGCAGATCGAGTCGCCGCCCCGAGCCTCGCATCCCTCCCCGGCGCCCGGCGTGCCGATGTGGTCCATGTGGGCCGTGAACAGGACGTATTCCTTCTTCAATGTGAGATCGCTGCCCTCCAGGATACCCACGACGTTAGGTGCGGAGGCTGGCCGCACGAGCTGCTGGTGCACGGCGAGATGGAGGGATACGTCGACGAGCGCATGAGCGGCGAGCGGGCGCCGGCTCCAGACGCGCAGCGATTCGGCGGGCGCGCCCGCTTGCGTGAACAGTGGCCTCGCTGTCGCCGCGCGAACCACGAATACGCCGGGAGACTCGATGGCGTCGCCTTCGCTCGGATTGCGCACGCGTTGTCTCGCCGAGTGGCCCGGAAGCTTTGCCCAAATAGAGTCGGGGAAGTCGGCGACGAGCATCAGGAGGAGCGGCTTGAGCGGGAGCACCTGCTGCGCCACCGCGTCAACGCCGGGACCGTACGCCAGGAAGACCACTTTGCCCGTGACCGCCGCGGAATCGAGGGGCCGTGCGGCCGGTGCGCCCCCCGTTGCGGCCGCGGTGCCCGTGACCAGAGTCGCCGGGCTGTCGGTGTCTCCCGCGGGCGGCTGCCCCTGCACGAGCAGCACGTCGAGGCCGGACCGCCAGGTGGCCGGTGCCCGGCCGGCGATCCGGATGCTCGCGCTGTCCGGGTCGAAGCGCTCCACCTCGAGCGGGTAGTGCTGCAGGAAGGTGCCACTGTCGCCGCCGGGCTGGAGGCCGAAGCGCGCGAATTCACCCGCGACGTAGGCTGCCACCTGGTCGAGCTGCGGGCTCGGCGTGGCGCGGCCCAGCATCGAATCGTCGGCGATGACGGCGATGCGACGCCGCACGTCCTCAGCCGTAATGCTCGCCACCCCGCGGTCCGGGGATTGCGCTTGCTGTGCCGCGGCCGGCAGCGGGCACACGGCGAAGGCCAACATCATGCGATAGCGCATTGTCCCAGGTCGAAAACGGGACCGAAAGCTAACGCGCCCGGCCGTGAGGGACCACGGTCGGGCCCGCGACAGGGGCAAGCATCGCTAGGGCTTGCGGCGCCGTAGCTCGGGCTCAGAGCGCGGCTTGTCTTTTGAAGGCTCCCGCTTCGATTCGACGCGCGGCTCGCTGCGGGGCGGCGGCGCTTCGCGCCGGGGCTCGGCCGTTGGCCGCTCGGGCCGCTCGGGCCGGCTGGGTTGGTCGCGCCGGTCGGGCCGGTCGCGCCGCTCGGGGCGATCGGGGTTCTGTGGATTCTCCGGCCGGTCGGGGCGGGGTCGCTGCTCCGGGCGATCGGGCCGATCGCGGCGGTCAGGCCGGTCGCGCCGGTCGGGCTGATCACGCCGGTCGGGGCGGTCGGGGTGGTCGGGGCGGTCGCGACGCTCCCGCTGGTCGGGAGTCTGCAGGCGGTCGCCGTCGTCCCGCTGGCCGTCCTGCACCGGACGCCGCACGCGCGCCTGGACATTGGGCGGAGGAATGAACACTCCGACATCGGAACGCTGGCGGTCCTCCGGAGAGCGCTCGCGCACCCGCGTGACGAACAAGTCCGACGGCTGGCGGTCCTTGAAGATGAACCGCGGCTCGGGGTGCAGCGGCCGCGTGAACACCGCGCGCGTGCCGCCGTAGCGATACGGATAATAGAAGGGATCGTCGTACACGACGACGCGGAAGCGGACGCACGAATTGTCGTACGCGCTCCAGTACGGATAGCTCGCGTAGGAGTGGCAATCGTAGCACAGAAACCGCGGATAATCGTAGTGCCGCTCGACGTAGTAGGGCGCAAGATCGTAGTCCCAGTCCTCGTAGCCGTCGGGTACGATGCTGCGCGCCAGGTCGGTCACCGCGACGTACGGGTCACCGTGCACCCGGCCGTCGGAGATCTCGTGATAGTCCCAATGGTCGTTGCGCTCGAGGGCGTCGTACGCGAACGGGTCGCTCGCGACGACCGCGAAGACGTACCCGACGCCCGGATAGTCCTCGACGTAAAAGGCGTCCCGGGAGCCCGGCCCCAGCACCTCGTAGTCCCGACCACCGCGCGCGAAGTTGTCCTCCCACGGCTCGCGGGGGAACAGGATGCGGACCCGACCGTCGGTATCGATGCGCAGCACGGTGACATAACCGTCCTGCTCCGTGCGGTAGTGGACACGCACGCCCTGGCCGCTGGTGTACGGATCCTCCCCGCGATCGGTCCAAAGCTCGACGCGCGGGCGCGACTGAGCCGGCCCCCCCCCTCCCGCGGTGGCGACGAGCAGACTGAGCAAGCCGAGTGTGTTGACCATAGGAACCTCCCCCACGGCGCAGAAGCATGGGGCATGCCATCCCTCACACGGACCCAAGTTGTTGTGTGCATTGGCATTGGGGTCCTGGGTGCAGCGTCTCACCAGTGCCCTGATTGTCCTCTACCACGGACATTCCGACGATCATTAGCTTCCGCAACCGATGACCGACACGCAGCGCATCGATCTCCTCGACCCGGCCGAAGTGGCGCGGCTGGGAGGGCTCGAGATCGTCGCCGCCGGCGTGGTCGAGGGGCTCCTGGCGGGTATCCATCGCTCCCCGTTCCGGGGATTCTCGGTCGAGTTCACGGAGCATCGTGCCTACCAGCCGGGGGACGAGCTGCGCTATCTGGATTGGCGCATTCTCGCCCGCGCCGATCGCCTGTTCGTGAAGCAGTTCGAGGAAGAGACGAACCTGCGCGCCATGCTGCTCGTCGACGTGAGCCGCTCGATGGCGTGGCGTGGGGAGCCCGG
>CBFHAJ010000112.1:0-12442 GCA_965653495.1 uncultured bacterium
TGGGCGCTGCCCGCCTCGGAAGCGGAGCTGCGCGACGCCACTCGCCACGCCGGCATCACGCTCGGCTCGCACACGTGGACCCACCCCAACCTGACGCGGCTGACGGCGAGCGAGCTGCAAACGGAGCTCACCCAACCATTGGCCTGGCTGCGTGAGCACTCGGCGAGCGTGGTGCCCTGGCTCAGCTATCCCTATGGCCTCGCGACGCCTGCCGTGGAAGCCGCCGCGCGCCACGCCGGCTACAGCGGCGCGCTCGCCCTGGGCGGCGGGTGGTTCCGGCCCGCCCACGTGAACCGCTGGGCCGTGCCGCGTGAAAACATTCCCGCCGGCCTGTCGGCGAACGGGTTCGTCATTCGGACCTCCGGTCTGTGACCCGGCCTCTAAGAATTCTCCACGTCGTCCACAAGCTCGATTATGGCGGCCTGCAACGGCTGGTGGCCACCATTGTGCAGCTCTTGCCCGCCGATCGCTTTGAGAGTCACATCCTCACGCTGAGCGACTTCGGACGCTTCGGCGAGGGGCTGGACCGACGTGCGCAGCTGCACCAGGAGCGGTCGGTACGGGGACTCTCGATGCTCTGGCCGCGCGGCCTGACCCGGACGATCCGTAAGATTGCGCCGGACGTCGTCCACACCCACAGCGGGGTCTGGTACAAGACGTCGCTCGCCGCGCGCCGCGCCGGCGTACCGCGCCTCGTGCACACCGACCATGGGCGGCCGTACCCAGACCCGTTCGCCGGCCGCCTGCTCGACGGTCTCGCCGCCCGCCGCACCGATGTCATCGTCGCGGTCTCCGAGGCCCTGCGCCAGCAAATGAACGAGACGCTCATTCCCGGGCCGCCCCGCTCCCGTATCGAGGTGGTGGTGAACGGCATCGACACGCGCCGCTTCCAGCCGCACGCGGTCAACGGCATGCGCGCGGAGCTGGGCGTGAGGCCGGGTGCGCCGGTCATTGGCAGCATCGGCCGGCTCGATCCCATCAAGGCGTACGACGTGATGCTCGAGGCCTTCGCGGAGCTGCGCGCCGGCTGGAGCGACACGCAGGGCGTGCCGCCCACCCTCGTCGTGGTCGGCGATGGCCCCGAGCGCGACAGGCTGAGCGGGCTCGTTGAGCGCTACGCTCTCCAGGGCGCCGCGCGGCTCGTCGGCTGGCGCAAGGATGTCGAGAACGTCTACCCGGTTTTCGACGTCTTTACCCTGGCGTCGTGGAGCGAGGGAACGTCGCTTGGCCTGCTCGAAGCCATGAGCTGTGGTGTTTGTCCGGTCGTGACCGACGTCGGTGGCTCCCCGGCGACCGTGGGCGAGTCACTGCATCATCGGCTCGTACCGCCCGGGCACCCGGGAGCGCTGGCAGCCGCGTGGCGCGACGCGCTCGGCGATCGCGAGCGCCGCGCCCGAGACGCGGCCGCGGCGCGCCGGCGCGTGGAGCAGACCTTCGGGATCGACGCGATGATCAGAGAGTACGAGCGGATCTACACAGCCCGCTGACGGGTCAGCGACCCACCAGTACGCCGCTCTCCAGGTACACGCGGTGCCACACTGAGAAGCACAGCAGCGACCACAGAATCCCTTCGCGGTTGTGGCGCCGTGCGAAGTGGTCGTCGAGCAGGCCCCGCACCACGCCCGGGTTGAAGTATCCCAGCCGCCGCAGCCGGTCCGCCGAGAGCTCGTCCTCGATCACGTCGCGCAGCTCGTGCCGCAGCCATTCCGCGGTCGGACCCACGAACCCCCGTTTGGGCGCCCGCAAATGTCCCGCCGGCAGGCGGCCGCGCAGCGCGCGCTTGAGCAGCCGCTTGTGCTGCCACAGGCCGATCTTGGCGCGGTCCGGCAGCGGAAACACCCGCTCGACCAGCTCATGGTCCACGAACGGCACGCGGATCTCGAGCGAGTGGGCCATCGCCATGCGGTCGCTCAGCGCGAGCACATCGTCGGCAAGGAACGTCTTGTAGTCGAGGTACAAGCCGGCGCTGAGCCCCGTCGGAGCGCCGTGTGTTGCGTGCAGCTCGCGGAACCTGGCGCTGGCTCGTCCGGAGCGCAGCTGCTCGTGAAGGCCGGCGACGTACAGCGCGCGCCGATCTGCGTCGACGCAGCGGGTGACGTAGCCGAGGAAGCGGTCCGGCGTGGCGCCGTTGCCGGGACGCAGGAACCGCTTGAAGCGATCGACCGAGAGCGATGCGCCCTTGGGCTCGCGCAGCAGGTTGCCGAGTCCGCTCAGGCCGCGCTGCAGGGCGTGCGGCAGCCGCGCGTATTGCTCACCCGCGAGCAGCCCGATGTGACGCCGGTAGCCCGCGAACAGCTCGTCGCCGCCGATTCCCGTCAGCGCGACCTTGTACGACGCGCCCACCGCCTGTGACAGCAGCCACGTCGGTACGGCCGATGGGTCGGCGTGGGGCTCGTCCAGGGCGTGCGTGATCGGCTCCAGCAGATCGCGCACCTCGGGGTGGATGTCCACCTCGGTGAGCGTCACGCCGTAGCGGGTCGCGAGCTGCCGGGCCAGGTCCGTTTCGTTGGCGCTCGCCGCTCCCGTTCCGAAGTAGCGCGCGGTGAACGCGTGGGGCGCGTCGCTCGCGAGCGCCCAGCTCGCCACGACGGCCGACGAGTCGAGCCCGCCGCTCAGGAACGCCGCGACCGGCACGTCGCTCACGAGGTGGGCGCGCACCGATTCGTCGAGCCACTCGCCCACACGCGCCGGCAGGTCGCGGGGCGCGGCGGCACGCTCCCGGGGAAGGTCCCAATAGCGCCGGGTCACGAGGCCGCGCTCGGGATGCCACACCGCCGTGTGTCCCGGCTCGAGCTTCCTCACCGCCGTGAACGGCGTGGCCGGGGCGGGGATGTAACCGAGCTGGAAGTACATGTCGAGCGCGTCCCAGTCGAGCGTCTGATCGACCACGCCGGCGGCGTGCAGCGCCTTCAGCTCGGACGCGAAGGCCACCCCCCACGGTGCCGCGGCGACGTACAGCGGCTTGATCCCGAACCGGTCACGTGCGAGCACCAGGGTCCGCGCCTTGGCGTCCCAGATGGCGAACGCGAACATGCCGCGCAGTCGCTCGACACACGCCGGACCCTGCTCCTCGTACAGGTGCAGGATGGTCTCGGTGTCGCCCTGTGTTGCGAACGCGTGGCCGCGGGCCACGAGCCCGCGGCGCAGCTCCTCGTAGTTGTAGATCTCCCCGTTGAACACGATCAGTGCGGACCGATCCTCGTTGAAGATCGGCTGGTGACTCCCCGCCAGATCGATGATGCTCAGCCGCCGCATGCCGAGGCCGACGGGGCCGTCGACGTGGACGCCCTCGTCATCGGGGCCGCGGTGGCGAATGGCGTCGCACATCTGCCGGACGACGGCAGCGGAGACGGGGTGAGCCGGGTCGGAGTGGACGATGCCAACGATGCCGCACATGAGCCCCGCCGTGTGTCGCAAGAGGGGGGCCGCGCGGCAGAACCCACCGCCGCACCAGGACTGTAGCCTGGGCTTCTGCAGGCGTTGCGTGGACACAACAGTCCGCAACACGCGGCCCGACTACGGTTCCAGGCACGGAGATTGTTCTAACCGGGGGCGTGATATCTCGAGACAGGCTCTCTGTTCTGCACGCGATCGAACCTGGCGTCGTGCAGGGGGTGGGAGGGGCGGAGCGCGTGGTGCACGCCCTGGCGGCCGGGCAGCGCCAGGCTGGCCATCAGGTGCGCGTGGTCGCCGTGCTCGGCGCCAGTGCCGGCTCAGCCTTCCTCGCGTCCCTCAACCGGGTCAGCGTCGAGACGATTCCCCTGTGGATTCCGCGCCGCGCATACGGACGGGAGCGGAGCGAGTTCTTCGAGCTGTGCCGCCGGCTCCAGCCGGACGTCGTCCACACCCACGGCTATCACGTGGACATCGTGGACGCCGCTGCTGCGCGGCGCGCCGGTTCCCCCACTGTGACGACCGTGCACGGATTCACGGGCGGCAATTGGAAGAACCGGATCTACGAGCGGCTGCAGCGGCGCGCGTTCCGCCGCTTTGACGCCGTCGTCGCCGTGTCTCGCCCCCTGGCACACGATCTGGAGCGGAGCGGTGTGCCTCGCACACGCCTGCACTTCGTTGCCAACGCCTGGCCGGCGGACGACCCGCCGCGGCTCAGTCGTGCCGAGGCGCGCGCGCAGCTCGGCGTTTCCGACGATCGCTTCCACATCGGCTGGGTGGGACGCCTCACCGAAGAAAAGGGCGCGGACCTGCTGCTCGCGGCGGTGCGGCAGCTCGGCGACGTGCCGCTGACGGTTTCGGTGGTCGGCGACGGGCGTTGCCGGCCGAAGCTCGAGCGCGCGGCGGTCCGGCTGGGCATCAGCGAGCGCGTGCGCTGGGTGGGCACGCGCCCGGAGGCGGCGCGCCTGTTCCCGGCGTTCGACGTGTTCGTGCTCAGCTCGCGTACCGAAGGCACGCCCATGGTGCTGTTCGAGGCGATGGCCGCGGGCACGCCGATCGTCGCGACGGCGGTGGGCGGCGTGCCCGACGTCGTCACGGCACAGGAAGCGTCGCTCGTCAAGGCCGGCGACGCCGCGGGACTGGCCCACGCGATTCGTGCGGTCCATGTCGACCCGGCCGCTGCCGCGCAGCGCGCCCGCTGTGCGCGCGAGCGTTTGACGCGCGACTTCGGGCCCGGCCCCTGGCTCGCCCGTTACGAGTCCATCTACCGGAGCCTGCGATGAGCGCCCTGTGCCTGTGGGTGCTCGGCGGTGCGGTCGGCTTTGCGGTCTATACCTACGTGGGCTATCCCGTGCTGCTGGGACTGGTTGGGCTCGCACGACGCGCTCGATCGACCACGCCGGTCCCCGACGAGTGGCCGGCGGTGAGCATCGTCCTGCCTGTGTTCAACGAGGAGGCGGTGATCCGCCGCACGCTCGAGAACCTGCTGCGTCTGGACTATCCCGCCGACCGCCGGCAGATCCTGGTCGTGTCGGATGCCTCGAGCGACCGCACCGACGTGATCGTACGCGAGTACGCGAATCGGGGTGTGGAGCTGCTACGGTTGCCGGCACGCAGAGGGAAAACCGCCGCCGAAAACGCGGCGCTGCCGCTGCTGCGCGGAGACATCGTCGTCACCACGGACGCCTCGGCGCGTCCCGAGCGCGGCGCCCTGAAGCCGCTGATCGCCAGCTTTGCCGACCCCACCGTCGGTGTGGCCTCGGGCCACTACGTCAGCGTGACACACCTGGACGGGCACGCCAACCACGCCGAGTCGTGGTATGTGGGCTACGACATGTGGGTGCGGCAGCTCGAGACGCGGATCTCAGGTATTCCGGGGGCTGCGGGGTGCTTCCACGCCGTACGGGCGCCGATCCATAAGCGCGCCCTGCCCGAGGAAATCTGCCGCGACTTCGCGGCGGCCCTGCTGGCGCGCGAGCAGGGGTTGCGCACCGTGTCGGTCGAGGGCGCGGTGTGCACGGTGCCACGGGTGCCGTCGCTGCGAAAGGAATACCGGCGCAAAGTGCGCACCATCGTGCGTGGCTGGCACACGCTGCATTTCAAGCGCACGCTGTTGAATCCGTTCCGCTACGGCCTGTTTTCCTGGATCCTCACGAGCCACAAGATTTGTCGCTGGGTGATCCCGCACGCGGCCCTGCCCGCGTGCCTGTCCCTGGTGTGTCTCGCGCGCACCGCCTGGTGGGCGCGCTGGGGAGTGGGCGCGGCCGGGATCGCGGCGCTGTGCGCCGTGGTTGCGTGGTGGTGGCCGGAGCGGTGGCGCTTGCCGAAGGTCGTGGCGGCGCCGGCCTACCTGATCATCGGGAATCTGGCGGCGCTGCATGCCTCGGTCCGGGCCCTGCGGGGGGAGCGGACCCCGGTGTGGGAGCCTACGCGTCGCGAAGCGGCACGGGCTGCCTGAAGCCTACCGGGTACTCGATCGGGCGTGCGGCGGCCACCTCCTGGAGCAGCATCGCTGCCTCTGAGACCGTAACGAACCGCAGCGCGGTCATGCGCCCCGCGGCTTCGACGTAGCTCGCGATCGCGCGATACATCCCTTCCACACTGTCGGCGTCGGGATTGAACTCGCTCAGGCCGGGGCGCAGGCTGGGACTGTGGAAGAACAGGTGCAGGTGTCCCACGCCCGCATCGAGCAGGCGGCGGGTCAGGGTCAGCATGTCCGTCACTGAGTCGGTTTCGGGGCTGAGGGCGATGCGCCTGAGGAGCCCGAGACGTGCGGCGACGCCGCGCAGGTGCAGCCGGCGCAGCGCCCTGGCCGACAGCAGCCGGTGCAGTCCCCGCCACGGCACGGACGGCGGTCGACTGTAGCCGATCGACATGGGAAGCTCCACCAACGCACCGTCTGGCTGCGGCACTCTCACATCGGCGTTCCCCGACAGGCGGTAGGGGCGCAGCGGCGCCCCGACGAACGTCGGGCCGTCGTCGTCGTCCTCCCAGCTCACGAACGGTGTGACGCTGCTGTCGACCCGGTACCCGCAGCGAATCAGCGCCTTCACGGTGTCCGGGCCCAGCCCGTAGCGACCCGCGCGGAAGGCGACGGGCCGGCCGCCGAATGCCTCGTGCAACACGGCGGTGAGGCGCTCGACCTTCGCGAGCTGCAGCGCTGCCGGCAGGTTCTTGAGCATGGTGTTGCGTGGCACGAAGGGCTCATCGAGCGGCGGCGTGTTCCAAGGATGGAGATGGGCGCCCCGCTCCGCGCCACCACCGAGGAGCTCCCGCAGGCTGCCCGCCGCCCAGTCGTGACGCGCGACCTGGGAAGTGGTGAAATAGGTCGCGCGCACACCCAGGCGCTGGAACAGCGCATCGAGCCGCGGCAGCTCGCGGATGTTCTCGACCGTGATGCCGTCACGGCTCGGACGCCAGTTGTCCTCTTCGGTGTCGATCGAGACGATCAGCAGCGTCGGTTTGCTCATACCGGCTTCCTCAGGCGGGCCCGCGCCCGCGCCGCGAGGTCGAGGCCGCGCAGCCAGCGGCCCCGCCAGCTGGGGCGGAACGCGACCAGCTCCTGCGCGATGGCGCCGGACGCGGTCCACTCCCGCTTGTACGGCTCGTCGCCCCGCAGAAAGTCGAACCGCTGGTAGCCGCGCTCGATCGCGCGGCGGATCATTTTCATCATGAGCGCCACACCGACGCTCTTGTCTTTCCAGCGCGGATCGCGACCGCTCTGGTAGAAGTACACAGTGTCGCGCTCGGCGAAGCCGTACCATGCGGCCGCCGGCGTGCCGTCGATGTCGAGCGTCGTCAGCCACAGCTGTCCCCGGCGCGCGAGCTGCTCCGCGAACCCCCGGTGCAGGCGCTCCACACGCTCATCGCTGAACGTCCCTCCCGCTGCGGTCGCCCAGCGCTGCTCGTGCAGCGCGACGAGGTGCTTCCAACCCTCGGCAAGATTTTCCGCGCCGTAGTCGGTCAGGGCCACGGCGTGTTCGCGCTCCAGGGTGCGCTCGCGGCGGCGCAGCGCCTGGCGGCGATTGGCGCTCAACGCGGCGAGGTACTCCTCCCAACCGCCGGGCAGCTCGAGGTAGGGACACCGAGGCCCCGCGTTCCAACGCACCGCGCACCCCGCTCGGGCGAGCGCCGCCGCGAGCCGGGCGGCATTGGGCGCATCGGGAGCGAGATTGCTGAGGATCACGACGTCCCACGGCAGCGCGAGCAATGACGGAATCGCGTCCTCCAGCCGCGCGTCCGGCCGAGCCAGCACGTCGAGATGGTCGGGGCAGCCGACGTCGCCGATGGCCCAGGTGAGCGCGGCCACCTGGCGCCGGCGAAAGGGAACGACGCCGACGGCCACGGGCAGGAGCGCCTCCAGAGCGCCGCGCTCGCTCCGCAGCGTCACCCCGTAGCTCGCCCGCAGCTCCTCCGGCGGTGTGGAATCCGCCCAGGCGCGGTGCCACGCCCAGCTCGTGAACGGCGACCCGGCGCGGGAGTCCTGGCGTAACGCTTCCCATTCAGCGGAGTCCCCCGCCAGCAGCTCGACGAGGGGAACGCAGACGCCGGCTCGGGCCGGCCGGGGTTCGTCGATTGTCGTTGTGGGTACGGTGGCGGTCAGCACGCCAACTCCCTATGCAGAGGTCGGGCCGGCAACGTTGGAGGGGCGCCGACGCCCGTGCCGTGGCGTCGCCGCCACAACCAGTCGCGCCTGGCAGGCGGGCGGAACGGCGGCGTTACGGCACATGCCCTGCGTGTCGGGCGGGCCGGAAACGGACGCCTTCCCTGCAGAGTAGCGACGTGCGCAGTGTCGTCGGAGGGGTACCAAGCCACGTGCTCAAGAGCATCGGCAGCAACTGGGTCGTAACGATCGCCACGGTGGTGGCGGCGTACGTCCTCACGCCGTTCACCCTGCACACGCTGGGCGACGCCGGGTACGGCACCTGGACCCTGATCACCTCGATCTCCGGTTATCTGGCCCTGCTGGTGCTCGGCGTGCCGATGGCATCGGTGCGCTACTTCGCCGAGCACGTCACCGATGGGCACACGCGCGAGCTCAACCGCGCGATCGGCAGCTGCACCGCGCTGTACCTGGTGCTGGGCGCGATTGCCCTCGTCATCGGGGTCGGCATGTACGTGTTCTTCAACGCCAGCTATGACATCCCGGCGACCATTCATCGCGACGCCGATTGGGCCTTCGCGCTCACCGTGGTGTACGTGGCGGTCGGGTTCGTCGGGATGCTCCCCGAGGGGGTGCTCTCCGCCCACGACGACTTCCTGCCGCGCAACGTGGCCAAGCTGGGGGGACTTGTGCTGCGCGTCGGGTTGACGTTCGGCCTGCTCAGCGTGCGCCCCACGCTGAGCGTGCTCGCATTCATTCAGCTCGCGTGCCTGGCATGCGACTTCCTGGTCTGTGGCTGGCTTGTCTTACGACGGTACCCGGGTACCCGCGTGCGCCTGTCCGATTTCGACTGGGGTCTCGTGCGCCAGATCTTCTCGTTCAGCCTGTACGTGCTCGTGCTGAACGCCGGCGCGCGCCTGTCGTTCCAGACCGACTCGCTGGTGATCGGGAAGTTTCAGGATGTGAGCGCGATTCCGTATTTCACGGTGGCGAACAACTTCGTGATCTACCTGATGGAGTTCGTCATCGCGATCGCCGCCGTCGTCATGCCGGCGGCCACACGACTGCAGGCCCAGGGTCGAACCGCCGAGCTGCGCGAGACCTTTCTCAAGTGGTCGAAGATCGCCCTCTCGGTGACGCTGATGGCCGGCCTGTTCCTGATCGTGCTCGGGCCGCGCTTCATCGCGTGGTGGATCGAGCCGGACTTCGAGGGACCGGCGGGTCAGGTGCTCCAGATCCTCATGGTGTCCTACCTCGTGTTCATGCCGGTGCGCGGCGTGGCGCTCCCTATCCTGATGGGACTCGGCAAGCCCGGGGTGCCCACAATCGGGTTCCTGATCGCCGGCGTCGTGAACCTGGGTCTCAGCATCGCGCTGGCGCGTCCCATGGGCCTCGCGGGCGTCGCGCTGGGCACCGCCATTCCCAACGTGCTGTTCGCGGCGGTGGTGCTCGTCCAGGCCTGCCGCGAGCTGCAGACGCCCGTCGCCGAGTTCCTGCGGTACGTCGTACCGCGCGCGATCGTCGGCGCGCTGCCGGTGCTCGCCTTACTCGTCTGGTTCAAGGTGGGCCTCAACGTGCATGGACTGGGCCAGCTCGCAGGCGCGGGCGTCGCCATGACGCTGCTGTTCGGCGCACTGTGGGTGTTCTTCGTGTACCGCAACGATCCCTATGTCGACTTGCGCAGTCGGCTGGTCGGGCAACGGGGGCGAATGTGACGGCGTGGGTGGTGGCTGCCGTGTTCGGCGCGGCGCTCGCGGCCGTGGCCACAGAGTTCGGCGCGCGCTGGTGGATTCGGCGGCGCGCCCGCTACTACGTGTGGCAGCCGGGGAAGCGCTTCGAACTCCGATCGGATGAAGTCCGCTATGGTCTCGAGCCACGTGTGCGCTTCGAGATCAATGCAGACGGGGAGCGCGGCCGCGACGTGCCCGGAGATCGAGCGGGGCTGTTTCGGGTGCTCGCCGCGGGCGGCAGCTCCGTCGAGGGCTTCGCGCTCAACGAGGCCGCGAGCTGGCCCGGTGCGCTCGAGCGCCTCCTCAATGCCCCGGAGAACGTCCAGGCCCTCGGCGCGAGCCGGGTCCACGTCGGAAACATCGGTCGCTCGGGCGTCTCATCCCGGCACCTCGACCTGATCTTCGAGCACGTGCTGCCGCAATACGGCCGGCTCGCGGTGATCGTGGTCATGGTCGGGGGCAGCGACCTGTTTCAGTGGTTCGAGGAGGGCGCCCCGGCGACGCCTGCGACCGCCTCCATCCCTCTCGAAGACGCGTTCGCCGTCTACCCCGAGAAGCAGTTCGGATGGAAGCCCGGCGGCTGGGCACTGCTCGAGGTGGCTCGGCGGCTGTATCACCGCCTGCTCCGGCCGGTTGAGGTTCGCGAAAACGCCGGGAAGTGGCTCAACGGGGCCCGCAAGATGCGCGCGGAGGCGCGCGACGTGCGTACCCGGCTTCCCGATCCCCGCGGCATGCTGGACACCTATGAGACGCATCTCCGGCGGCTGCTGCGTCGGGCCCAGGCGCACGCCGACCGGGTGGTGGTACTGCGCCAGCCGTGGTTCGAGAAGCAGTACACGCCGGAGGAGACGGCGTGCTTCTGGCATGGCGGCATGGGCAAGGCCTGGAAGCAGACCATCACGACGTACTTCTCGCTCGACGTCGTGAACCAGGCCGTGCGTCTGCTCGACGACCGGGCGGCGCGGGTGGCGGAGGAGCTCGGCATCGAGCACGTCGACCTGCGGAGCGCGCTGGCGCCCAGCCTCGAGAACTACTACGACTACATGCACTACACCCCGGCGGGGGCCGCCGTCGTAGCCCGCGAGGTCGCGAACGTGTTGCTGCGTCCCGCTTCGGCCGCCGCACGCGAGCGTCGCAGTCCCGGCGGCGTGCGCATGCGCAGCATCGCCAACAGCTGATGCCTGACGTGGACCTCGTGCATTCCGACAACGTGTCTCTCGCCGCGGCGCTCGCCTGGCTCGAACAGGTGCAGGATGCGCTCGGCAGCGGCGCGTTTCCGGCCGCCGCCAACGGGGCGGGATGCGTCACACCATCGACCGCCGCGACGGCAGTGCTGATCCCCACGCTGTACGCCGCCGCCGCGCGTTGTGACCGCCCGGACCTGACGGCCCGCGCGGAGCGGGCGGCCCTGTGGACCACGCACAGCCAGACGGCGTCCGGCGGCATGCGGGGCGGTCCTGCGCGCACCGGCGAGGCGCTGCGGGGCTGGCTGTGCGCCTTCGCGGAGACCGGCTGTGGCGTGTTCGCCGGCGCCGCGCGGCGCGCCGGTCGCTTCCTGGTCGCGACGCTCGACGATGACGGGCTCTGGCGGCACCGGATCCGCTCGCAGGCCGGCACGGCGTGGGCGCTCGCGGCGGCGAGCCGCCCGCTGAATGCGCCCGAGTTCCGCGTGGCCGGGGCCCGCCACCTGCGCGCGATCGCCCAGCACCGCGTGCACGAGGGGGCCACGGGCAGCGCGCTCGGCCCTGACACGCTGCGCGGTGTCCTGGAAGGCGCCTGCGTGCTCGAGGACGAACATCTCGTTGCCTGGGCAGCCTCCGAGGCGGACGCGGCCGCCGAGTCCTTGGATGCGCGCGGCGCGCGCGGGGATGGCGATCTCCTCGCCTGCGCTCAGCTGGCCGTCGTGTGGCTGCGCCTGTGGCAGGTCACCGGCGCGCGCCCCTGGCTCGAGCCCGCACGGTGTGTGCTCGGCTACCTCGAGTCGGTGCAGACGGGCGGCATCCCCGAGACAGCAGATGGCCCGGCTCGAGTGTCGAGCCGGGCCACGCAGCTGTTTATCGACGCGTTGCTGTTAGCGGAGGCTCTTACCACGCCCCGCGGCGGAGCAGCATGACCGGGAGCGTCCGGGCCATGATGCGCAGGTCCTCGTAGGCCGACTGGCGGCGAATGTACTCGAGGTCGTAGCGCACCTTGCGCCGCACGTCATCGACTGACGTGTCGTAGCCCTGATTGATCTGCGCCCACCCGGTGATGCCGGGCCGCACGCGCTGGCGCCGCTGGTACCCTTCGATCTGCTCGCGCAGGTACACAAAGATGGTCGGCTGCTCCGGCCGCGGGCCGACGATGTTCATGTCGCCCTTGAGGACGTTGAACAGCTGGGGCAGCTCATCGAGGCGCAGCTTGCGCAGTACGGCGCCGATCGCCGTCACGCGATCGTCCTCCGGCTGCGCCCACACCTGCGAGCCCGACTCGGCGGGCCGCATCGTGCGGAACTTGTACATCACGAACGGCGTGCCGCCCTGGTCGGTGTGCCGCCGCGTGTTGCCGCCGACCCCTGACAGCGCGCGGCGGTCGAGACCGACGCGCAGCTGGGTAAACAACACTGGGCCACGCGACGTCAGCTTGATGAGCGCGGCGATCACGAGCATCACCGGGAAGGTCACGACCAGGGCAACGGCGGCGACCACGACATTCAAGCAGCGACGCGCGGCGCGCT
>CBFHAJ010000113.1:0-12202 GCA_965653495.1 uncultured bacterium
CGGCCGCCGACGGGGCGGCGCGGGCGCTCGGCGTCCCGTCCATCGACGCGTGGCTGCGGGTGCGGCAGGCGCGCGTCATGCGCGACACCGCCGCGGCGTTCCGGCTGCTCGTCGACCTGCCGCCGAATGTGGCGCGTGACGCGGGCTGGGCACGCGCCCAGGCATACCTCGCGGCGGGTGATTCCGCCCTCGCCCTGGAGGCGAGCGCGCGCGCGGGCCGCTCACTCGACATGGCGCGGCTCGCCCTCGCCTTGGGCGACACCGGGCGCGCGCGCGATGCGCTCTACGGACTCATGGCGCGCGCGCCCGAGTCCGACGACGCCGCCGCCGCGGTCGGCGTCGCACTCGGCGCCGTGCAGCCACGCACGCCGCCGGAGCTGGTCGCCATCGCCCGGGCGATGAAGTTCCATGGCGCGGCCGCCGACGCACGGCTCGAGGTCGAGCGCGCCCTACGCCAGGGCGACTCGAGCGCCGCCACGCTGCTGCTCGCCGGAGAGCTCCAGGCCGGCGCCGGACGCTATCGCGAGGCGGAGCGCGCCTATCGCGCCGCGGCTCGCGATTCCACCCTGGGGCCGCTCGCCATCTACCGCCGCGCGCGCATTCTGGTGCGACTCGACGACCCCGGGGCGACCGAAGCGCTCGCCGGGTTCGCCCAGTCGTTTCCCAACGACAGCGCCGCTCCCTCGGCACTGTACCTGCTTGGCGATCTGCGGGCGGATCGGGGCGAGTGGAGCGGAGCGGCGCGCTGGTTCGCCGAGCTGATCGCACGCTATCCCACTGATCTCCGCTCGTCGCTGGCGCGCTTCCGCCTGGCGACGCAGGCCCTGCGGGACAGCCTGCGGGACAGCGCGGCTGCCCTGCTCAAGGCCGAAGTCGCGGTCGGTGGGCCGCAGCGGATGAGCGCCCGCTTCTGGCTCGGCAAGCTGGCACTCGGCGCCGGCGACAGCGCGGCGGCCCGGGCCACCTGGATCGCGCTCGCGCACGACGACTCGATCGGCTATTACGGCCTCCGCGCCCGGCGCGAGGTAGACCTGCCGCCCCTGCGCATGTCGGCGGCGCCGCTCCCCGCGCCGTCCGCATTGGCGGTCGCGTCACTCGGCCGCATCGACACGCTGTTGCTCGCCGGTCTCGACACGGCCGCGCAAGCCGAGGTTCGCGCCGTTCTCGCGCACGCGCCGCAGCAGGACGCGGACGCACTGCTCGCGTGGAGCGACGGGCTCGCCCGCCGCGGGTTCGGGCCGGCCGCCGTCCGGCTGGGGTGGCAGGCGGCCGCCAAGGCGCCTAACGACGCGCGGGCGCTGCGCGCCATCTTCCCCTGGCCCAACCGTCGCGCCGTCGAGGCCGAGGCCGCGGAGTTTGGTGTCGACCCCTTGCTGCTCGTCGCGATCGTGCGCCAGGAGAGCGTGTTCGACGCCGAGGCGCTGTCGCCAGCGGGCGCCCGCGGCCTCGCCCAGCTGCTTCCTGGCACCGCCGCCCTGACGGCGCGCGGGCTCGACGTCACGTTCTACCCTGACTGGATCACCGTCCCCGACCTGAACCTGCACCTCGGCGCCGCCCACCTTCATGAGCTGTTGGAGCGGTACGACGGTCGCGTCGACGCCGCCGTCGCCGCGTACAACGCCGGGACCACGCCCGTCGCCCGCTGGCTCAGTCGCCCCGGCGCCGCCGATCCCGACCAATTCATCGAGCTCATTCCCTATCAGGAGACGCGCGGCTACGTGCGCTCCGTGTTGCGCAATCGCGAGCTGTATCGCGCGCTGTACGTCGCTCCAACCAATTGAGCAAACGGGACTTACAGGTGGCGGCCGCAGTGCGGCCGAGCTTGCTTGACAACGTTTCCGCCCCGAGTCATTTCATAGCGCGCCCGACATCGGTGCCGGGCGGGTGCTACGCGCCCCATGTGTGACTCCGCAGGAGGCAGAACGAATGGCTAAGGGAAAAGTGAAGTGGTTCAATGACGCCAAGGGCTACGGCTTCATTGAACAGGAGGGCGGGGAGGATGTGTTCGTGCACTTCTCGGCCATCCAGATGGACGGCTTCAAGACGCTCGCTGAAGGGCAGGTCGTGGAGTTCGAGGTGAAGACCGGCGACAAGGGCCTGCACGCCTCGAACGTCGTTCGCGTCTAGTCAGCCGCGCCATTCGGCAGCACCCCGCCCGCCTCCTGGGGCGGGGTTTTCATTCCCTCCCGCGTTATTCTTCGCCCCATGCCGACGCTCTATCTCGTGGACGGGTACGCCCTGATCTATCGCGCCTTCTTCGCGATGATCGCGCGTCCCCTCACCACACGGCGGGGCGAGAACACCTCGGCCGCCTGGGGGATTACGAACTTCTTGCTGCGCCTGCTGGAGCAGCGGCGGCCGGACTATCTCGCCTGGGTGCACGATATGGGCGCGTCGTTCCGTCAGCAGAGTTACCCCCAGTACAAGGCGACGCGCGAAAAGCTCACCGATGAGCTGCAACAGGAGTTCGACCGCTCGCTCGAGCGCATCGCCCACCTCCTGGACGCGTTCCGCGTGTCGGTAGTCGGCGTGGAAGGCTATGAGGCGGACGACGTGATCGGGACGCTCGCGAGCGCGGCGCCGGACAGCGTGCAGGTCGTGATCGTGTCAGGCGACAAGGATTTTTATCAGCTCATCGGCCCACGAGTCGCGCTGCTGAATCCAGGCCGCGGTGGGCCGGCGGGAGTGGAAGAGCATTGGGTCGACCAGGCGAACGCGAGCGAGCGCCTCGGCGTGCCGCCGGAGCGCGTGGTCGACTACCTGGCGCTGGTGGGCGACAGCTCCGACCACGTGCCGGGGGTCAAGGGTGTGGGCGAGAAGACGGCGCTCGAGCTGCTCAAGACGTTCGGCGACCTCGATGCGGTCCTCGCGAACGCCGAGCGCATCGCCGGCAAACGGGCGCGGGAAGCCGTGCAGCAGCACGCGGATCTCGCCAGGCTGTCGCGCGACCTGGTGACGATCCGGCGCGATGTGCCGGTGGCGCTCGACCTCGATCGGCTGCGGGTGCGACCGCCCGACGTCGCCCGCCTCAGCGAGCTTTTCACGGAGCTCGAGTTCCGGACGCTGATCCCCAAACTATCGTTGTTGGATGTCGCGGGCGCCGGAGGCCCCGCTCCGGCAGCCCAGCGGGCGCCCGCCGTCGCGGGACCCCCAGCGCCCGCGACCATCACCGCAGCGTCCGCCGAGCCGATCATCGTCGACGACCCCGCGATGCTCGCCAGCGTCGTCGCGGAGTGTCGCCGGGCTGCGCTCGTCGCGCTCCATACCGAAGCGACCTCGCCCGACGGGATGCGTGCCGAATTCGTGGGCTTGTCGCTGGCGGTTGCCCCGGGACGGTCGTGGTACCTCCCCTTCGCACATGTCGCCCCCGACGGTGAGCTCGCGGGCGGCGCACCGCCCCGGAATCTGCCGCCGCTCGCGAGCGAGGCGCTGGTGCCGCTGCGCGAGCTCCTCGTCGACCCGCGGGTGGCGAAGGGGGGCCACAACATCAAGTACGACTGGCTCGTGCTGCGGCGGGCGGGGGTGGAGCTCGCCGGCGTCGCGTACGACTCCATGCTGGCGAGCTTTGTGCTCGATCCGGGGCGCCGCTCCCACGCCATCGACGATCTGGCGCGCGAACGGCTCGCCCTCGCGCTGCGTCCCTACGCGGAGCTGGTCGGCCGTGGCAAAGCCGAGCGCTCGTTCGCCGCCGTGCCGATAGCGGACGCCGCGCGGTACAGTGCCGCTGAGAGCGAGCTCGCGCTCCGCTTGCGGGAGTCATTCCAGCCCGAGCTCGAGGATCATCAGCTGTTGCGTCTCCTCGAGACGGTCGAGCTGCCGCTCACGGGTGTGCTGGTCGACATGGAGTGGCACGGCGTGACCGTCGACCGCGCGCGCCTGGGGGAGATCTCGCGCGGCTACGCCCGCGAGCTGGCTGAGCTCGAGCAGGCGATCTACCGCGCCGCTGGGACTGACTTCAACATCAACTCCACGCCGCAGCTGCGGCACGTGCTGTTCGAGAAGCTGCAGCTGCCGGTCGTCAAGAAGACGAAGACCGGCGCCTCCACCGACTACGACGTGCTGGAACAGCTGGCGGCCACCGGGCACGACGTGCCCCGACTGCTGATCGAGTATCGCGAGCTCACGAAGCTCAAGTCCACGTACGTGGATGCCCTGCCGGGCTACATCAACCTGGCGACGGGGCGCATCCACACGAGCTTCAACCAGACCGGCGCCGCGACGGGACGCCTGTCGTCATCCGACCCGAACCTCCAGAACATCCCGGTGCGTACGGCGCGCGGCGAGGACATCCGCCGCGCCTTCGTCGCACCGCCAGGCGCGCGGCTGCTGACCGCGGATTACTCACAGATCGAGCTGCGGCTGCTGGCGCATCTCTCCGGCGATCCCGCGTTCGTCGAGGCGTTCGAGCACGGCGGCGACATACACCGGCAGACCGCGGCGATCATCTTCGGGGTGTCCGTCGACCGCGTGACGCCCGACATGCGGGCGCGCGCCAAAACGATCAACTTCGCCACCATCTACGGGCAGGGCCCGTTCGCACTCTCGCGCCAGCTCGGCATCACGCAGGATGAGGCGCGCGCGTTCATCCAGCAGTACTTCACTCGCTTCGCGGGTGTGCGCGCCTGGCTCGACCGCACCGTGCTCGAGGCGCGGACCAAGGGGTATGTCGAGACACTGTTTGGAAGACGGCGCTACATCCCGGAGCTCAAGGATCGGAACTTCAACATCCGGTCGTTCGGCGAGCGCACGGCCACCAACTCCCCCCTCCAGGGGTCGGCCGCCGATCTGATCAAGGTCGCTATGATCGGCATTGCCGGCGGGCTGCGGGAGCAGCGACTCGCGTCTCGCATGATCTTGCAAGTCCATGATGAGCTTGTGCTTGAGGTACCAGTCGGGGAGGAGGGAATCGCCACACAGCTGGTAAAACGCCATATGGAGGGGGCCGCCCAACTG
This sequence comes from uncultured bacterium, assembly GCA_965653495.1. Lineage (GTDB taxonomy): Bacteria > Gemmatimonadota > Gemmatimonadetes > Gemmatimonadales > GWC2-71-9 > AG41. Next base: position 4,954 of record CBFHAJ010000113.1, read on the forward strand.
CACGTGCCGCTCGTCGTAAGTATAGGTACCGGAACGAATTGGGTCGATGCGAAGAGCTAAGCATGGCTCTTGCAGGAACGGGGGTCGGCGCTAAGTATATGGGGGCACCGGGCAGGGGTGATCCGGCCCGGCGCCCTTTCGCGCCAAGGGGGCAAGGTAGGGTATGTCTCGACGCGGGTTTACGTTGATCGAACTGCTCATCGTGGTGGTGATCATCGGGCTGTTGGCATCGATTGCCATCCCGAAGTTCTCCAACACGAAGGAGAAAGCGTACGTCGGTGCGATGAAGTCCGATTTGCGGAACCTCGCGACGGCGGAAGAGGCCTTCTTCTATGACAGCTCGAAATACACGACCAATTTCGCGCTCATGAACAATTTCACACCGTCGACCGGCGTGATCTTGACCGTGACGCAAGCGACCGGGTCGGGGTGGTCGGCGACCACGACGAGCCAGTTCGCACCCGGGCGTCAGTGCGCGCTGTTCTCAGGCAGCGCGTCCGCTGTGGCTCCTGCGACCGTCGAGGGCCGCATCGCCTGCCAGTAGAGCCCCCCTATCGGGAGTTCGCGCGCCGCCGCGAGGGCATGTGTTTCGCCCTTGACGGCGGCGTTTGGCTTCATCGGCATCGCTTCCGCGGCGAGCCGATGGTGCACCTCGTCAGCGCGGACCAACAGCGACTGCTCGCCCTCGGTCCGGCGCTGCAGCTCGAGGCCGAGTGGTTGCAATACAAGCCACTCAAGGATCCGAGAACTGGGATGAGGGTCCCCGCGTGGCATTGGGATGTGCGCGGGGCCCGCCTGCAACTGTTGCAGCCGGCGAGTCGCGGCTAAGCGCTCTCCTCTCGCTCGCGCTTCGGGGCCCGCACGCCCGGCCACCAGTTCCATCGTCCGGCGATGTGCATGATCGCCGGCACGAGTACCATGCGGATCAGGGTCGCGTCGAGCAGCACCGCGGCCGCCAGGCCGAACCCGATGAGCTGTACGGCCAGCACCCGGGTGAAGGCGAACGTCCCGAACACCAGGATCATGATGAGCGCCGCGCTGGTGATGGTCGAGGCCGTGGCGGACAGGCCTTCCATGGTGGCGTGGTCGTTCCGTCCTGTCTTGTCGAACACCTCTTTCACGCGCGTCAGCAGGAATACTTCGTAGTCCATCGACAGGCCGAACACGATCGCGAACACGAGCACGGGCACCACGGCCCAGATCGCCTCGGTTGGCCCCGGCAGGCCGAACAGGCTGCCCCCATAACCATGCTGGAACACCAGTACCGTCACGCCGAACGCGCCCCCCACCGAGAGCAGGTTCAACAGCACGGCCTTCACCGGGACCAGCAGCGAGCGGAACGCCCAAAACAGCATGATGGCCGTGATCCCGAGCACGAGGCCGACGGTCTCCGGGAAACGCTGCATGAGCAGATGTTGCGTATCCACGTTCGAAGCCGCGAAGCCGGCCACCAGGATTTCCGCACCGGCGAGGCCGCGGATGGAGTGCCCGACGATCCCGCGCACCCGCCGCACCACGTCCATCAGTCCGGTGAGGGAAACCGTGTCGGCGGGGATCACATCCAGCAACGTCACCCGATTGTCGGCACTCAGGTAGGCGTCGAAGAACTTCGGGTTCTTGGCCCGGACCTCCTCGGGGTCGCTGTAGTAGATGGCGAGCTGCAGCGTCGACATGGCGTTCTTCACGCTGGCAACGCCCCGTACCTCGCGCACGCGCGGGTCCTTGCGGATGGAGTCGGTCAGCGCCTTGAGGCCGGGGAGGCGGCGGGCCGAGAGGGCGGACTCGCCCTCGGGGAGCTGGACGACCACCCGCACCGGCTGGATCACGCCGCTCGCGCCCATTTCCCGCAGCGCCTCGAGCCCCTTGCCAGACTCCGACTCGGGGGGAAACCAGTTGGTGGCCGGGAGACCGAGGCGAATCTGGGCGAGGGGCGACGTGAGCAGGGCGATCGCCGCGCCGCCAACGGCGACCGCTCGCCACGGGCGGTGCCCGAGCCAGCGCGCCCAGCGCTCCCACCCGGTGGGGGCGTGGAACCGCGCCAGCGGGCGCGCCAACCAGCGCGGCCGGTCGATGCCGCGCCCTACGATCGCCAGCGCGGCGGGCAGAAAGGTCGTCGCCAAGAGCACCGCGACCGCGACCACGAGCAGCCCGCCGACGCCGACGGAGCGGGTGTCCGAGAGCGGCGTCGTCACGAGGGCGGCGAACCCGACCACCACCGTCAGGCCGGACGTCACGACCGCGGATCCCGCGGTCTCGACGGTGCGAATCGCCGCGTCCGCCGGCGACAAGCCGCGATTCAATTCCTCGCGAAACCGCGTGACGATCAGCAGGGAATAATCGATGCCCACGCCCAGCCCGACCATCGTCGTGATGTTCAGGACGAAGACCGACATGGCGGTATACTCCGCCGCGATGGTCACGAGGCCGAGCGCGATCGTGATGGCGACAAACCCGACGATGACGGGCAGCGCGGCCGCGACGAGGGCTCCAAACGCCACGATCAACACGAGCAGCGTGAGGGGCAGGGCTTGCCGCTCCCCCCGCTCCGTGTCCTCGGTGCTGACGGTGCGTACGTCATGGTCGAGCGCGGGGAAGCCCGTGACCATCACGTCGAATCCCTCCGCGCCTTTGACCGGCGCGAGCGCGGCGCGAACCGTCGCGCGCAGGTCCGGGACCACGCTGGTGCTCAGATCCCGGGTCGATTGCGGGGTGAGCGCGGCGATGAGGAATGTGGTGCGCTTGTCCTGGCTCACGAACATCGATTCGCCGATTGAGCGGACCGAGATCACCTGGCCCACGTAGTCGCGGCGCTCGATCGCGGCCTTGAGCGTGTCCAGCACGGCCGTGAACCGGGGATGCGTCCAGCGCACCGGCCCGTGGACGACGATGCCCACGTAGTCGGCGAACGGGGAGGGGAACGCGTCCTTCAGGAGCTCGGTAGCGCGGCTCGCCTCGGTCACCTCGCTCGAGCCGCCGCGCAGCGCGAGCACCTGCTGCACGTGACACGCCCGCGGCGCGAACAGCAAAAACAACGCCGCCCACGCCGCGAGGACCCACCCGCGCCAGCGGATGATGGGGGCGGCGGGTAACGCGATCACTTACGGGTCAAGCATAAGCAGGCCACAATCATAGAGACGCCTGCGAGGCAAAGCTAGCGGCGCGACACGGCCTGTTCGCATATTGCGCGCATGGATCGCCGCCTGTCGGTCTTCGTCGCTCTCGTGGTCGCGCTGCTCGCCGTCGCCGGCCTGTGGAGTGCGTTCGTCCGACCATCGGGCCGCACGCGCGCCGCGCCGCCCGACGGGCCCGTCGTCCTGGTGCCGGCGGAGACTACGCGGCCTGCCCCTGCCGTTCAGCCGCCGAGCCCCGCTCCCGCCCCCGCCCCCGCCGCCCCCGCCCCCGCGCCCGCCCCCGTCACGGTGCCGGGAACCGACGCGGGCGGTCCGAGCTATATCGTGCTGCTCGCGCGTTCGGAGATCCGCCGCCGCATCCGCGCGAGCGCCGGCCTCACCTATCTGAATGAGGTCGTGGCCGCGAGCTCGGATTCGGCGCTGCACCGCTGGGACGACCGCCTGTCGTCTCCCGTGCGGGTATATCTCCCTACCGCGACGGTCGCGAACTTCCAACCGGCATTCCTCGACGCCGTCCGGAGCGCGTTCGCGCGGTGGGAGGGGGCCGGCGTGCCCGTGCGGTTCGCCCTCGATGCCGATTCCGCCAACGCCGATGTGCGGATCCAGTGGCGCATTCAGTTCGACGCGGAGCGCACGGGTCAGACCGACGTTCAATGGGACGAGGACGGGCGCCTGACGACGGGTGTCGTCACCCTTGCCACCTTCGACCCCAAGGGGCAGCCGTTCGGGCCCGACGACGTGCGCGTCATGGCGATCCACGAGATCGGCCACCTGATCGGTCTCGACCACTCCCCCGACGCGGGCGACATCATGTATGCCACGCCCAAGGTGCGGGACCTGTCGGCGCGGGACATCGCCACCGCGCTGCTCCTGTATCAGCTGTCGCCAGGCCCGCTGCGTGTGGGCCGCTGAGCTGCCGCGCGGGCTATATTGAAGAAGAGCAGCAGGCGCGGGCGGCAGGTCCCATGACTCATCGCGGCATCGTGTCGTTTCTCACCCACGCCGCGCCGGACGGCGGTGCGGCGACGCTGGCGCAGGCGCTCGACGCCAGGGTGCGAGAGGGCGAGCTGTTCGAGCGGGTGCCGGACGGAGCCGTGCGCTGCTTCGCCTGCGGCCACCGCTGTCTGGTCAAGCCGGGACGCCGCGGCATCTGCAAGGTGCGTTTCAACCGGGATGGGACGCTGTACGCCCCCGCCGGCTACGTGGCCGCGCTGCAATGCGATCCGACCGAAAAAAAGCCGTTCTTTCATGCGCTCCCCGGCTCGGACACGCTCACGTTCGGGATGCTGGGGTGCGACTTCCACTGTGGCTACTGCCAGAACTGGCTCACCAGCCAGGCATTGCGCGACGACGCTGCCGGCGTGCTCCCCAGCGACGTCACTCCGGAGCAGCTGGTGCAGCTGGCGCTGCGTCAGGGCGCAAGGGTCGTGGGCTCGTCCTACAACGAGCCCCTGATCACCGCCGAATGGGCGGTGGACGTGTTCAAGGTCGCCAGGGCGCGCGGCCTGAAGACCGCGTTCATCTCGAACGGCAACGCGACCCCCGAGGTGCTCGACTATATCCGTCCCTGGACCGACTGCTACAAGATCGACTTCAAGGCGATGGATGACCGCCGTTACCGCGAGCTCGGCGGCGTGCTGCAGCACGTGCTCGACGCGATCCGGATGGTGTACGAGCACGGCTTCTGGCTCGAGCTGGTGACGCTGGTCGTGCCGGGCTTCAACGACGATACCGCGCAGTTGACGCGCGCCGCCCAGTACATCGCGTCGGTCAGCCCCGAAATCCCCTGGCACGTCACCGCATTCCATAAGGACTACCGCATGACCGACCCCGAGAACACCTCGGCGGAGACGCTGATCCGAGCGTGCGAGATCGGTGCAGCCGCGGGGCTCAAGTTCGTCTATGCCGGCAATGTCCCGGGCCGCGTAGGACGCTGGGAGAACACCTGGTGCCCGGACTGTGGTGATCTCCTGATCGAGCGGACCGGGTACATCATCCAGCGGCAGCGGGTCGGCGCCGACGGGCGCTGCCCTGCGTGCGGGCGGCGCATACCGGGCGTGTGGTCGTAGCGCTGGCCTTCCTGCTGCAGACGGCGTTGGGGCCGACCCCCGGGGTTGGTGTACCCGGATTCGGCTCCGAGACGTTCGACCCGCTCGTGCTGGACGGCCTCCGGCAGGGTGCCTACCCGGGCGCGGCGCTCGTCATCGGCCGGCACGACGCGATTCTGTTCGCCAAAGGCTACGGGCACCTCACCTGGTCGGCGTCGAGTCCCGCGGTCGATCCCGACAGCACGCTGTACGATCTCGCGTCGCTCACCAAGGTGATCGCCACCACGCCCGCGCTCATGCTGCTGGTGGAGCGCGGCCGCGTGCGGCTCGATGCCGGGGTCGCGACCTATCTCCCGGAGCTCGCGGGCACGGCGACGGGGAACGTCACCGTGCGCCAGCTGCTGTCGCACACGTCCGGCTTGCGTGCGGATATCCCCGATCCCGAGCTCAAAGCGCTCCCCGACTCCGCCGCCCTCATGCGGCGCGTGCTCGCCGAGCGGCCCCGCTTCCCGCCCGGCACGCGCGTGATCTACAGCGATCTCAACGCGATCCTCTTGGGCGAGGTGGTGCGTCGCGCGGCGGGCGAGCCACTCGACGTGTTCGCCGCGCGTGAGATCTTCATACCGCTGGGGCTCGAGGCGACCATGTTCCGGCCGCCGGCGCGACTGCGGCCGCGGATCGCGCCGACGGGCGTGTGGCACGGGCACGCGGTGGCGGGGGTCGTGAACGACGGCAGCGCCTTCAAGCTGCGCGGCGTCTCGGGGAATGCGGGTCTGTTCGCTACCGCGCACGATGTGGCGCGATTCGCGCAATTCATGCTCGGTCAGGGAGCCGTCGACGGGCGCCGGCTGCTGGGCGCCGAAACCGTGCGGCTGTTCACCGCCAAGGCGGCCGACTTCGGGCGCCGGACCGAGGCGCGCGCGCTCGGCTGGCAGGCGGTGCCGACCGGCGAAACCGTCTCGAGCGCCGGCACGCAGTTCGGGCCGAACAGCTACGGACATACGGGATGGACCGGGACCTCGGTGTGGATCGATCCGGACCGCGACCTGTTCGTCGTGCTGCTGACCAATCGGGCCTACGCGCCGCGGGCGCGCCGCCCCTTCACCGTGATCAAAGGGGTGCGCGGTCGGCTCGCCGACGCCGCGGCACGGGCGTCCGATGCGCGCTGAGCGTCCCACGCTCATCTACGACGGCGAGTGCGGGTTCTGCCAGCGCTCCGTCGAGCTGGTGCGACGCCGGGACCGGGAACACCGCCTGGCGCTGATCCCGTTTCAGGACCAGGCCCAGGTGGCCGCGTTCGGCATTCCGTTGCCGGCTCTCGCGGCGGCGATGCATCTGGTGCTTCCCGACGGCCGGGTGTTCGCCGGCGCCGACGCCGCTCCCGAGATCTTGCGGCTGTTGCCACGGTGGCGTTGGCTCGCGTGGCCGTTCCGGCTGCCCGGCGTGCTGCCCGCGGCGCGGCGAGTATACGCGTGGATCGCGCGGCGGCGCCGTTGTCTGGTGCGCGGCTACGCGGTCCGCTAGGTTCGGACACAGGAGGAGAGGCAAGAGCATGACGGAGCCCGTGGGACTCGAAGCGACGGCGCGCCAGGCGCTCCGGCAGGTCAAGGACCCGGAGCTCGACATGAACATCGTCGACCTGGGGCTCGTCTACGACGTCGAAGCGGCCGACGGCGAAGTGCGCGTGAAGATGACCCTGACTTCGCCCGGCTGTCCGGCCGGTCCCATGATCACGAACGACGCATACCGCGTGTTGCGCGGCCTCGAGGGCGTGAAGGACGTCGACATCGAGATCGTGTGGGAGCCCTACTGGACCCCCGAGCGGATGGACCCTAAAGTGCGGGCATTGATGGGCCTCTAGTCGAGCGCCGCGAGCAGCGCATCGCCCAGCACCTCGATCTGCCAGCGCCGGAGCTCCCCGATGTGGGCGAGCCCGGCGCGATCGTTTGGGAGTGGCGTGGCGCGCGCCACCGCCTCGAGGGTGGAGCGGCCGCACAGCACGCCGGCGTCCAAGCCGAGCTCGGCCGCGATCCGGTTGCGGGCCGTCTTGAGCCGCTCGATGCGTGCCTC
>CBFHAJ010000114.1:0-12172 GCA_965653495.1 uncultured bacterium
GCGCCCCCCCGCCGCGCCGCGCCCCCCCCCCCCCAGCACAGCCGAGCGAGATCGTGAATCTTCGCGTGGTCGCGGTGCGCGAGGGTCCGCTGCCGCGCTTTGCCGACGCGGGTCGCACAGCGCGGCGCGCCACTGGGAGCCGTGAGATCGTGGTCGCTGGTGAACGAGTCACTGCGTCGCTGTGGCCCCTCGATGCGCTCGCCCCCGGCGCGACGGTCGCGGGCCCGGCGATTCTCGCGGGGGGCGACGCGACGGCGCTCGTCGCGCCCGGATGGTGCGGTACCGCCCATGCGTCGGGTGCCGTCCTCGTGGAGCGCGCGTGAGTCTCGACGCGGTGGGCCTCGAGGTGATGGGGCACGCCTTCGCCTCGATCGCCGAGGAGATGGGCCTCGTGCTGATCCACTCGGGAGTCTCCCCCAACATCCGCGAGCGACGCGACTGCTCCGCCGCACTGTTCGATGCCGGCGGGGAAATGATCGCCCAGGCGGCCCACATCCCGGTGCATCTCGGCGCCATGCAGGAGTCCGTGGCGGCGGTGCGGGCACTCCATCCCGGGCCGGGCGAGCTCTTCATCCTGAACGATCCCTACACGGGCGGCTCTCACCTGCCGGACATCACCCTCATCGTCGCCATTGATATTGCCGGCGCGGTGGGCGGCTACGCCGTCGTGCGGGCGCACCATTCGGACGTCGGTGGGGTGCAGGCGGGGAGCATGCCCGCGGGCGCGAGGGAAATTTTCGCCGAGGGCGTGATCGTGCCGCCGCTGCGTCTCACGCCGGAGGTGGAGCAATTCCTGCTCGCCAACGTGCGCACGCCCGAGACCCGGCGCGCCGATCTCGCCGCCCAGCGCGCCGCAGTCGAGCGTGGCGCCGAGGGCCTGCGCGCCCTCGCGGCCCGTTACGGGTGGCCGGCCGTGCAGGACGCGGCGCGCGACCTCCAGGCGTATGCCGAGCGCCGGGCGCGTGAGGCGCTCGGCGCCCTCGAGGCGACCGGCCTGAGCGCGACCGACTGGCTGGAAGGGGACGGCGTGGACGACGTCGACCTCCCGATCCGTGTGCGGGTGGACATTCGTGACGGCATGTTTCTCGTCGATTTCGCCGGCACCGCGCCCGCGGCGCGTGGCAACGTGAATTGCCCCCTGGCGGTGGCGCGCTCCGCCGTGCTGTTCGTGGTGCGCACGCTCGTGCCCGAAGATGTTCCCACGAACGGCGGCGTGCAGCGCGCGATCCGCATCACGGCGCCGGAGGGATGTCTGGTGCATGCGCGGCATCCGAGCGCGGTAGCTGCCGGCAACGTGGAAACCTCGCAGCGCATCGTCGACACTCTGTTCCTCGCGCTGGCCGCGGGCGGCCTTCCCGTCCCGGCACAGGGGCAGGGCACCATGAACAACGTCACATTCGGGGGGCTCGGGACTCGGGGCTCGGGACTCGGGGGTGCGTGGACGTACTACGAGACGATTGGGGGTGGGCAGGGAGCAAGCCCAGACGCCGACGGGCCATCCGGGGTGCATGTCGGTATGTCCAATACCCGCAACACTCCCGTTGAAGTTCTCGAGATGGAGTATCCCTTACGCCTGGTGACGTACGCCTTGCGACGGGGAAGCGGTGGCGCCGGGCGGTGGACGGGCGGTGAAGGGGTGGTCCGGGAGTTCCAAGCGCTGGCGCCCATGGACGCGAGCTTCCTCACCGAGCGCCGGCGCCACGCACCCGCAGGCGTTCAGGGCGGCGGCGCGGGCGCCGCTGGCGTCACGCTGCTGAATGGGAAGCCGCTCGCCCCGAAGGTGAGTACCACGCTGGTCCCGGGAGACATGGTGCGCGTCGAGACGCCGGGCGGCGGGGGGTGGGGGGAAGGGCAAGGTCAACCAACTCAACCAGGGAGACGGCGATGACGTGGCTGCTGGTGGCGGCGATCGGCCTCGGGGCCGGCGTCGTGTCGGGATTGTTCGGGATAGGGGGAGCCGTCGTGATCATTCCCGGCCTGGTGTTGCTCGCCAAGCTGCCGCAGCACACGGCGAACGGGACGTCGCTCGCGTCGCTGCTGCTCCCGGTGGGTCTGCTGGGCGCCGTCGAGTACTATCGCCGCGGCCAGGTGAACGTCCCGTACGCGGCGATCATTGCCGGCGGGCTGTTCCTGGGGGCCTTCCTGGGCGCCCAGCTTGCGGGCACGATGTCCGACGTAGTGTTGCGACGGGCCTTCGGCGCGTTCCTGTTGCTTGTAGCCGTGCGGCTGCTGATCCGCTAGGCATTCGCGTCGAACACCTTGCCGTCGACGAACAGCCGGAACAGCTCCTGATCGAGTTGGCCGGTGCGGACCTCTTCCGCCATGATGTCGAGGGCCCGCGCCGAGGCGACGGCTGCCTTGTAGGGGCGGTCCGCGGCGGTCAGCGCGTCGTAGATGTCGCTGATCGTCATCATGCGGGTCTGGATCGGGATCGCGTCTCCTGTCACCCGGCGTGGATAGCCGGCGCCGTTGAGCTTTTCGTGGTGCCCGTACGCGATGATCGGCACGTGCTGCAGCTCGCGCGTCCAGGGGATCTGCTGCAGGAAGCGGTAGGTGTTCGTGACGTGACTCTCGATCTCCAGTCGCTCCCCTTCGTCGAGCGACCCCTTGGGGATGGTGAGGTAGCGCATCTCTTCGTCACTCAGATACGGGCGCGGCTGGCCTGACAGGTCCTGGTACGTGCAGCGGGCCAGCGCCAGCAGCTCCTCGAACCGGCCGGCCGGCAGCACGGTCGGCTCGTTGGCGTCGAGCACCGCGTCGAGAAAACGCTCCAGATTGCGCACCTCGTGGTCGAGCTCGCCCTCGAGGCGCTTCAGGAAGTCCTCGTACCCCGATCGCCCGTGCTGCTCGAGGAACTCGGCGCGCTGGCGCCAGAATTCCCGCTCCGCGGTGCGGCGCACGAAATCGTAACGCTGCCGGATGAGGTCGAGCTGCAGCGGGTACAGCTTCTTGGCCTTGACCAGCACCTGCTCGCGCACTCCGACCTTGCCGAAATCGTGCAGCAACCCGGCGTAGCGCAACTCGCGCAGCTGTTCGCGGCTGAACCGCACGCCGCGGTAGCTGCCCTCCTGCGCCCGGTCCACCACGGTGGCGAGGCTCACGGTCATGTTGGCGACCCGTCCCGAGTGCCCGAACGTGGTGGGATCGCGCTGCTCGATCGCGTGCACGGCGGCCTTCACGAATCCCTCGAACAGCTTTTCGATTTCGTCGTACAGGCGGCTGTTTTCGATCGACACGGCCGCCTGGCCGGCAAGCGCCGTGACGAGCTCCACCGTGCGCTTCGAGTACGGCACGACCTGCGCATCCACGTCTGCGGGAGTCGCGAGCAGGGCATCGGCGGAGCGCTTGCGGTTGATGAGCTGCAGCACACCGATGACCTGCTCCTGGTGATCCTTCATGGGGATCACGAGCATCGATTTGGTGCGGTAGCCCCAGCGCTCGTCGAACGAGCGGTTGATCGTGTACTCCACGTCGGGCGGCAGGAAGTACGCGTCGTCGATGACGAGCGGCTCCCCAGTCACCGCGGTGTAGCCGGCGAGGCTCGAGCGGTCCACCGGCATGGTGAACTCGACGAACGGCGCTTCGGGCTTCGAGTAGGTCTGCGCGATGCGGATGCGCAGGCGCAGCTGGCCCTGGTCGCCGGTTTCGACCAGGTACAGGCTGCCCGCGTCAGAGGTGGTGATGCGACGGGCCTGCGTGAGGATGAGATCGAGCAGCCCCTTGAGATCGCGCTCCGTGCCCAGCGCGACGCCGATGCGGGTGAGCTCGGCGATCTCGCGGCTGCGACTCGCGGCCTCGGCCCGGGCCCGCGCCATCTCCATCCGGGCGGCCGCCTCGCGGTAGCCCGCCCGCACGGCGATGAGGAGCTGCCGCGCGCCGATGGGATGGGGCGCGAAGCCCGACAGCAGCTCGGACGGCATCTCGCTCGGGACGTCGGTCTCGCCCTCACGCCCCAGGGCGACGATCGCGCCGCCGGCGTCCACGAACGCCCGCAGCACGTCGAGCGGGAAGGCGGAGCGGCTGTCGGCATCGAGCACGAACACGGTGGGCCGCTCGTCGACCGCGAGGTCGCGGGGCACGCGGGCCTGGCGCGCCTGGATCTGCGCGCGCTCCAGCGCGGGGCCGACGCTGGCCGGCTCCCAGGCGGCGGTGTGGAGCAGCAGGTATCTCACCTGCCGGGCGTCACATCACGAGGGCTTGACGCGCTGCAGCCCCTGTTGTGCCTCGGTGTATTCCGGAAACACGGAGAGCGCCTTCTGATACATCTCGACCGCCTTGTCCCGTTGACCCCGGTCCTGGTACAGCAGCGCCTTGGAATAGAAGGTCAACGCCTCGGTCGGGATCTGGCGCGAGAGCCGCTGGTCGGAGGCTTGCTTCGGGAGCGGCGGGAGGTTGGCGTCCTTCATGAGGCGCGTCGCAACGTTGCGGATCAGGTCGAAGAGATGCTCGCGCTGCACGGCGTCCGACTCGACCTTGACGATCTCGCTCGTCTCGACGTTGATCATGCGCGCGTCCAGGCGGAAATCGCCGTAGAAGTCGATGAACGTGCCGGTGATCACGTAGCGCGCCCCCACCAGCTTGCCGACCTTGGCCGCCGTCTCCGGCGTCACCTTTCCCGAGGCGCCCAGGCTCTGCTCCGTGAGCAGTTTCTCGATCTGCTGCCGCTCCACTACGCGCGCCTGGGGGTTGGCCGCCAGCTCCGAGATCATCATACCGGCGATCCCTTTCTCCAGCGCCTCGAAGTTCTCTTTCTCCTGGCCGTACGAGCCGCTGTTGCCGAAGGGCAGGACGGCGATGCCCGGCCGCGCGTCCTGGCCGCGGCCCTGCCCGCTCAGTCCTAGGCCGAGCGGCGCGACGAGCAGCAGTGACACGGAACGGGCGAGCGCACCCGAGCGCATACGGTCAGCTCCTCGATCAGAGAGTCAGGGTCATGCCTTCTTGCGCCGCCGTCACCTCGGCCGGGAGGCCCTTGGCGCGTGCCTGACGGCGGGCGGCCGTGAGGAGTGCATCGATCGCTTCATCGCCGTGCTCTGGCTCGTGGTGGAACAGGACCAGGCGCTTCACCCCGGCCTCGCCCGCGAGCGCGACCGCTTCCTCGAAGGTGGAATGCCCCCAGCCGCGATGTTCCTCCAGCTCCTCTGGCGTGTACATCGCGTCGTGAATCAGGAGATCTACGCCGGTGAGAAACGTCACGAGCTCCTTGCGCCAGGACGGCGGTGTGTTGTAGCGGCCTCCGGGCCCGAGCTCGTTGTCGGTCATATACGCCATGCTCGGGCCACCCCCTCCCCCCTCCCCGGCCGGCGTCAGTCGGTACCCGAGCGTGGTGCCAGGGTGCCGCAGCCGAATCGCCCGGACCTTGAAGGTGCCGACGGTGAACTCACCCGGCTCGACCTGCTGCACCGTGAGCTTCGCCGAGAGCGCGTCCAACGGGACGGGGAACACCGCTGGGTCCATCTGCTGGCGCAGGATCGCTTCGAGCGATGTCGTTCCCTGGCGCGAGCCCCAGATGCGCACGGCATTCCCGGGGGCGAAAAACGGCTTGAAGTGCGGCAGTCCCTGGATGTGGTCCCAATGGGCGTGCGACAGGAGAATCTCGGCCTGCACGGCACCGTTTTGGCGCTCCACCAGCTCGCGCCCCAGTGCCCGGATCCCGGTGCCGGCGTCGAGGATCACGAGGCGGCCACCGCTTCCCTCTCCCCGTCCGCCGCCGTTGCCGCCGCTTCCTTCCACAGCGACACATGGAGTGTTGCCACCGTAGCGCGCCGTGTGCGCGCCGGGAGTGGGAATCGAGCCCCGCGTTCCCCAAAAGGTTACCGTGTAGGCCATCCGTCCCGGCACGCGCCGTACCCTTCGCTAAGTTATGGAAAATCCGAGAGCTACAGCAAGCCGCCGCCTCACCCGCAGTGGGTGACCTGCCTCACGACCGTCCGGCGGAGGCTTCGAGCGCGGCGCGGTCGCGAATCAGGATCTCGCGGCGACTGATCTCGATGTATCCCTTGTCCACCAGCTCGCGCATGGTGCGGCTGACCGTCTCCCGGGAGGAGCCGATCATCTGGGCGATCGTGTGATGGGTGAGGCGCCGGGTGATCTTGTCCGAGCGGGCCTCATCGGCGAGGTCGAGCAGCAGCTGCGCCACGCGGCCGTTGACGTCCAGCAGGACCAGGCTGCCGACCTTTTCGTCCACCCGCCGCAGGCGGCGCGACAGCTCCCGCAACAGACCCATCGCGATCCCGGGGGATTGTTGCAGAATGGCCTGAAAGTCCTCTCGCCGGATCACCAGGAGATTGGAATCTTCCATGGCGATGACGTGCGCCGAGCGCGGCTCCTCATCGATGAGCGACATTTCCCCGAAGAAATCGCCTTCACCCAGCACGGAGAGGATCACCTCGCGCCCATCCTCGCCGATGAGGACGACCTTGACCTGGCCGCTGGCGACGACGTACAAGGCGTCACCAGGGTCGTCCTCGAACAGGATCACGGAGTTACGGGGATAGCTGCGCTCGCGCGTGATCTCGGCGACCCGGTCCAGTTCGGCAGCGGCGAGCTGGCTGAACAGGGGGACCTTCTGCAGGACGGACGTCACCGACACGATGGGGTTCCCCCGGGGCTTGGGCTTGGGGTGGATGGTGGCGCAAGCTTACGTACAAGGGGCGCCGCTGTCAATTCGGCGCGTCGCTCGATCCTTGCCGGCAACTTGTGGCGCCAGTTATATTTCCGCGATTCGTCGTCCGACTTCCAGTCAAGGATCGTGTGCTGTGAAACCCGGGATTCATCCTGCCTACCACCGTGCGACGGTGCAGTGCGCGTGCGGCAATAGCTTCGTCACGCGCTCGACCGTGCCCGTGATCCACGTCGAAGTCTGCGCCAAGTGCCACCCGTTCTTCACCGGCAAGCAGAAACTGCTCGACACCGCCGGACGGGTGGAGCGCTTCCGCCAGAAGTACCGGACCGAGAAGGCCGCCGGCTGACCCATGGAGGCCCGACTCCGCCAGGCGCTCGCGCGGGCGGAGGAGGTCGCCCGAGAGCTGGCCGACCCCGACACCGCGCGGCAGCCAGCCAAGCTGAGGCAGCTCGGTCGCGAGCACGCCCGCCTCGATCAGATTCGTCTGACCAATGACCGGCTCACCCGGCTCCAGAAGGAGCTGACGGACGCCCGGGAGGTGCTGCAGGACAGGGATCCCGAGCTGTCGCAGCTCGCTCGGGCTGATGTCGCACGCCTCGGTCCCGAGGTGGAACGCCTGCAGCGCCAGCTGACGGAGCTGCTCACGCCCACGGACCCCCTGGACGACCGGGACGCCATCGTCGAGATCCGCGCCGGCACGGGTGGCGACGAAGCTGCCCTGTTCGCCGCCGACCTGTTTCGCATGTACACCCGCTTCAGCGAGCGCCGTGGCTGGAAGGTCGAAGTCGTGTCGCTCTCGGAAGGCAACGTCGGGGGACTGAAGGAAGCGGTGTTCGCCGTCCGCGGACCGAAGGCGTACGGCACGCTGCGCTACGAGTCCGGCGTCCATCGGGTGCAGCGCATCCCCGAGACCGAAGCCCAGGGACGCATCCACACCTCGGCCGCGACCGTGGCGGTGCTCCCTGAGGCGGAAGAGGTGGACGTGAAGATCGAAGACAAAGACCTCCGCATCGACGTGTTTCGCTCCCAGGGGCCGGGAGGCCAGAGCGTGAACACGACGGATAGCGCTGTGCGCATCACCCATCTGCCCACCGGGCTCGTGGTGCAGTGCCAGGATCAGAAGAGCCAGCTCCAGAACAAGATCAAGGCGCTCGAGGTGCTGCGGTCACGTCTGCTCGACAAGCGGATCGCAGAGCAGGAGGCGGCGCGAGCGCGTGAACGCCGCGCCCAGGTCGGCACCGGCGACCGCTCCGAAAAGATCCGCACGTACAACTTCCCCCAGAATCGGGTCACCGATCACCGCATTCATCATACGGTTCACAACATCTCGGAAGTCATGGACGGGGGCCTCGACGACCTCATCATGGCGGTGCGGCTGGCTGGGGAGAAGGAACGCCTCAGTGCCTGAGCAGGCCGGTCTCGACGTCACGATCGCAGACGCGCTGGACGACGCGGCGCGGCGGCTTGCGGGCCCCGCGATGCCGGATCCGCGACGCGAAGCCCGTGCCTTGTGGGCCGTGCTCGCCGGCACCGATGCCGGTGCCGTGTGGCTGCGCCGCGAGCGGGCAGCTCCGCCCGATCTGCTGGAACGCTTCCAGCACGCGGTGGCGCAGCGCGCGGCCGGTGTCCCGTTTGCGTACGTGGTCGGGCGGACGAGCTTCCGCACCGTTCACCTCAAGGTGGACCGTCGCGCGCTCATTCCGCGCCCGGAGACGGAGGGACTCGTCCAGCTGGTGCTCGACCGCCTGCGGGCAGCGTGGAACGTGGAACGTGGAACCTGGGGGACCGCAGCGGATATCGGCACGGGGACCGGTTGCATCGCCCTCTCGCTCGCGGTCGAGGGCGCGTTCGAGCGCGTGATCGCCGTGGAGCGCTCGCCTGAGGCGGTGCGGCTAGCGCGGGAGAATGTGGCTCTGGTGCAGCCGCGCGTGCCGGTGGAGGTGCGCCACGGCGACCTGCTCGCCCCGCTCGCCGGTGAGCGCCACCGCGTCATCGTCGCTAACCCACCGTACCTGACAGAAGTGGAGCACGCCGGCCTGGACCCCACGGTGCGGGAGTTCGAGCCGCGGCAGGCGCTGGTGAGCGGAGTGGATGGTCTGGACGCGACGCGAGTGATCCTGACCGGTGCCCGGCAACTGCTCGAGCCTGGCGGCCTGCTGGCGCTGGAAATCGACGAGCGACGCGCCGATACGGTGCGCCGACTCGCCCGCGAGCTGGCCTGGCCGCGGGCCACCGTACACGACGATCTATTCGGCCGGCCGCGCTATCTGCTGGCCAGCTTTGGGGAGGACACGTGATCGACGAGAAGGCGCAGGAACTCGGGCGGCTGCTTGGGCAGAGCGACGAGTACAAGACCCTGCTTCGCGCCAGCGACCAGATGAAGTCCGACGCGACCTGCCGGCAGCTTCTCGCCGATGTCGAGCGCATCGCGCAGGAGATCGAGCGGGCCAGCCAGGAGGGTCGCGAGCCCTCCAAGGAGCAGGTCGAGCGCTACGACCGGGCCTTGCAAACCGTCCAGGCGAATCCGGTGTACCAGCAAGTTGTGGCCGCGCAGGCCAACTTCGAGAAGTTGATGGCCAAGGTGAACGCCCGCATCTACGACGGCATGAAGCAGGGCGCGGCGAGCCCGATCATCACGCTGGGATGACCGGGTCGGGAGGGGGGGGCGCGTTCATCGTCGTCGAGGGCCCGGAAGGGGCGGGGAAGTCGACGACGGCATGAAGCAGGGTGCGGCGAGCCCCATCATCACACTTGGATGACCGGATCTGGCGGGGGCGCCTTCATCGTCGTGGAGGGCCCGGAGGGGGCAGGGAAGTCGACGCTGGTGCGGTCGCTGGCGACCCGCTTCCACGCCGAAGGGCGGCCCGTCGTGACGGTGCGGGAGCCGGGCGGGACGCCGGTGGCGGAGGCGGCACGCAAGGTCGTGCTCAAGTTCCCGCACGATATGACCGCGGCGGCGGAGCTGTTCCTGTTCCTGACGGCGCGCACCGATCTGGTGCACCGCGTCATTCGGCCGGCGCTGGAGGCGGGGGACGTGGTGATCGCGGATCGTTATAATTTGTCGACCATGGCTTACCAGGTCGCCGGCGGCGGGTTGCCGCCCGACGAAGTGGAGCAGGCCATTCGCCTCGCGACGGGGGGACTGGTGGCGGACGTGACCCTGGTGCTCGATGTTCCGGTAGAGGTGGGGCGGGAGCGGCAGCGGGCCGCGCGCAAGGTGCAGGACCGGTTCGAACGGCAGGACGACGGGTTTCATCGACGGGTGCTTGAGGCGTACCGCGGCGCCCAGGGTCCGGGCATCGTGCACGTCGATGCCACGCAATCGAAAAAGGCCGTCCTCGACGCCGCGTGGAGAGAAGTTCTCGCGGTCACGGCCCTTCCAACACGAGGCTTGTCATGAAGCTCCGCAAGGCGGTGATTGTCGCGGCTGTGGCCGGAGTGGCGTTAGTGACGGGCGGGTGGCTGCTGCAGCACGAGGCCGGTCCCGCCGGCTCCGTCTACCAGCAGGCGCGCTTGTTCGAGGACGTGCTCGCGCACGTCGCCGACTACTACGTGGATTCGCTCGACGAGCGCCGCCTGTACCAGATGGCGATCGACGGCATGCTCGACCAGCTGCACGATCCGTATTCGGTGTTCCTCAAGCGCGACGACTTCAAGGCGTTGAACGAGGCCACCACGGGCAACTACGGCGGCCTCGGCATCCAAATCGAAGTGCGGGACGGCTGGATCACGGTCGTGGCCCCGCTGCCCGACACACCGGCGGAGCGCGCCGGGGTCCAGACCGGCGACCTGATCGTCGGGCTGGATGGCCGATCGACCGAAGGCTGGAAGCAGGACCAGGCCGTGAAGGAGCTCCGGGGCGAGGCGGGCTCGCCCGTCGAGTTGAAGGTGCGGCGCGTGGGCATCGAGCAGCCGCTCACGTTCAAGCTCACCCGCGCCATGATCCACGTGCGCTCGGTGCAGGTCTCGATGCTGCTCGACGACAAAGTCGGCTACGTGTTCCTCACGCCGGTGAGCGAGACCTCGGCGCCCGAGCTGACCGATGCCATCAACGGACTGATGCAGAAGGGCATGAAGTCGCTGATCCTCGACCTGCGCGGCAACCCGGGCGGGTTATTGGACCAGGGCGTCGCGGTGAGCGAGCTGTTCCTGGACCCCGGCGAAGAGGTCGTTGCCACGCGGGGCCGGGCGCCGAACACCACGCGCACCTATCGGGACGCGAAGCCGCAACCGTGGCCGACGCTCCCGGTGGTGGTGCTGGTGAACGGCGGGACCGCGAGCGCGGCGGAGATCATCACGGGGGCGCTCCAGGACCACGATCGCGCGGTAGTGGTCGGGACGCCCACGTTCGGCAAGGGACTGGTGCAGTCGTTGTGGCAGCTGACGCCCGAGACGGCGTTGAAGCTCACGACCGCGCGCTGGTATACGCCGAGCGGGCGGACGATTCAGCGCCAGAGCAAGAACGAAGACGATCAGCTCGCGCAGGCCGAGGCGGCGGAGCTGGGACGTGACACGACCAAGACCGACTCCACTCAGGTGTTCCATACCGATCACGGCCGCATGCTGCTCGGCGGCGGCGGCATCCGCCCGGACATCTTCGTCAAGCCCGATACGTACACGACGGCCGAGCGGGCGTTCATCAAGGCCCTGGGCAGCAAGATCCCGATGTACCAGGACGTGCGGGCGAGCTACGCGCTCGAGGAGAAGGCGTCTGGGCGCGTGAAGAGCCCGAGCGCCGCGGTGACGCCGGAGATGGTGGACGAGGTGCTGCGCCGCCTGCGCAGCCGCGGCGTGACCCTCCCGGACAGTGTGGTGGCGGGCGGCCGCACGCTCATCGCGGATGACCTGGGTCATGAGATCACGCGCTACGTGTTCGGGCGGCCGGCCGAAGTGCGTCGCCGGATGGACGAGGACCGGCAGGTGCAGGCCGCGCTGGCGCTGCTGCGGCGCGCCAAGTCGCCGCAGGATCTGATGACGCTCGCCGCGGCGCAGCCACCCGCGACGCCGCGCAATTAGGCCCCCGCCCGCGGCGCACGTGAGCAGTGAGCGCGCCGTCGGGATCATCGGACCCGGCCGGGCGGGCGTCGGGTTGGCGCTCGCCCTCTCGTCGGCGGGCTATACGGTGCGGCTGCACGGCCGCGCCAAGAAGGCCGTGCCGCGGCCGCTGCGACTCACCGTCGGGCCAGCCGACGCCCCCCCGCCATGGACGCCCGAGCCCGCGGTGGTCATCCTCGCGGTGCGGGACGACGCGATTCGTCCCCTCGCCGAGACCCTCGCCCGCGCCGCGGCGATCCGCCCCGAGCAGGTCGTGCTGCATTTGTCCGGCGCGCAGGGGCAGGAGGCGCTGGGGCCCCTCGTGGGATCACGGGCCGCGCTGGGTTCGCTCCACCCACTCCAGACCATTTCCGATCCCGCGCGCGCGGCAGCGCGCCTCAAGGGCGCCTGGGCCGCCGTCGAGGGGATGCCGCGGGCCGTCCAGGCGGCGGAGCGCCTGGCGCGCGACGTGGGCCTGCGACCGTTCGAGCTCGCGTCGCGCGCGAAGCCGATCTA
>CBFHAJ010000115.1:0-12044 GCA_965653495.1 uncultured bacterium
CCCGCGCGGTGCCGCAGAGCCCCCGCGCGCAGGTGTTCGCCGAGCCGCGCGCGGCGTCCACTGCGCCCGCCCTGGTGTGGGCCGCCCACTGGATCTCCGAACGCGACCCCAGTGCCCAGCTGCTGTCGTTGCACGCGGACTGGGCGGTCCACGACGACCGCGCCTTTCGCGCCGCGGCACGCCAGGCGCTCGGCGTCGCCGACGAGTACGACGTGCTCGTCACGGTGGGGGTCAAGCCGACCCGCAACGAGACCGGCTACGGCTACATCGTCCCCGGCAAAACGCTCGGCGGCGCGCGCGCCGTGCGTCGCTTCGTCGAGAAGCCGTCCCCCGCGCGCGCCGCGCTGCTGCGCCAGCGCGGCGCCCTCTGGAACACGGGCCTGTTCGCGTGGGGCGTGGCCCGGTTCCTCGGCGAAGCGGGCGCCTATAGCCGCGAGCTCAAGCCGGGTTGGCCGGCCCTGGCGGCCGGCGATGTGAGCGGCTTCTTCAACGCGGTGCGTCCGGTCGCGGTGGACGTCGCGGTGCTGGAGCGCACCAAGCGACTCGCCGTCGTCGCCGGCACGTTCCGCTGGGACGACATCGGCTCATGGGACGCGCTGCTGCGCATCCGGACGCCGGACGCGCGCGGCAACGTCGTGGTCGGCAACGTGACCGTGGCGGATGACGTGCGTCGCTCCGTGGTGTGGTCGGAGAGCGAACATCTCGCGGTCATCGGGCTCGAGGACATGGTGGTGGTGCGGGCCAACGGTCACACGCTCGTGATGCCGACCGGGCGGGCCGAGCGGCTGAAACAGCTGGTGCAGCAGCTGTGACGGCGCCGGCGCTCTATCTGCTGGACCCCGAGCCGGCGCCCGCGTGGGCGCCGTTTCTCGGCGCCCGCCCGCTGAGCGAGCTGCGCGCCGGCGCGCACCTGATCCGGGAGCGATGGGAGACGTTCTGCGGGACTGAAGCGGCCGGCGTATTCGCGCTGCCCCACCTGGCCGGCTTCAACGAGGTCGGCGTACCTCCCGTCACGCCGCTGCGCCCAGTGACCGGTCCGGCAGTGATCGGGTCCACCACATTCGCTCCGCTGGGACTCGCGCCGGCCCTCCCGGCCGGCGCGTGTCGTCTCACGTGCGGCGGGATTACGGTGGGCTGGGGCGTCGGGCCCGGCGCCACGTGGGACCGCCCGCAACCGCACGCCGCGGTGGTCGAGGTGACCGGCGTGGTACTGCACGGCGTCCACGACCTGATCGCTCACGTCGAGCGGCTGCTGGTCGCGGATCTGCGCCCGATGCTCGGGGACTCGGACGCGGTCCCGGCGGGGAGCACCGTGCTCGGCGATCCGGCGGCGATCGCGCTGCACGACGCGGCCGTCGAGCCCGGCGTCGTGTTCGACGTGCGCACCGGTCCCGTGGTGCTCGAGAGCGGAGTCGAGGTGCGCGCCGGCGCACGCCTGGAAGGACCGCTGTGGGTGGGGGCGAATGCCCGCGTCCTGGGAGGCCCGGTCCGGGTGACCGCGATCGGGCCGCGCTGCAATGTGCGGGGTGAAGTGTCAAACTGCGTGTTTTTGGGGTATGGGAACAAGGCGCACGACGGCTTCGTCGGTCACTCGGTCATCGGCCGGTGGGCGAACCTCGGTGCCGGTACGATCACCTCGAACCTGAAGAACACCTACGGCCCGGTCCGGCTGGATGTCGGCGGGACTGTGCTCGAGACGGGAATGCAGTTCCTGGGCAGCCTGATCGGCGACCACGCCAAGACGGCGATCGGCACGCTGCTCGGCACCGGTAGCGTAGTGGGAACCGGAGCGAACGTGTTCGACGCGGTGCGTCCACCCAAATTCGTCCCGCCGTTCGCGTGGGGCGCGACGGGGGGGGGGACCCGGGTGACCCGGGAGGGGTTCCTGGACACCGCAGCCCGTGTGCTCCCGCGGCGCGACGTCGCTATGGACGACGCGACGCGGGCGCTGCTCGGGCGGATCTACGATTGGGCCACCGGCTGACGTTTGCCAGCCGTCCCGGAACTGCACAAATTGCTCAGTTTCCCTCTGGCTCCCGTATGACGTCACCGGAGCAGTACCGACGGGTCGGGAAGTTTGAGCTGCACGAGCTCATCGGCGAAGGCGCGATGGGCGCCGTGTGGAAGGCGTACGACTCCGTCATTCGTCGCTACGTCGCGCTCAAGCTGCTGTCGCGCGCCGGCCGCACGGCCGACGCGCGCGAGCGGTTGTTGCGCGAGGCGCGCGCCGCGGGTGCTCTCCAGCACCCCAACATCGTCACGATCTACGATCTCGGCGAAGCGGACGGCCAGCTGTACATCGCCATGGAGCTCGTAGACGGACGCGATCTGAGCGCGCTCATCGCGTTGAACGAGCCGCTCGGGCTCGAGCGCAAGCTGGATCTCGCGATCGATGTCCTGCAGGGACTCTCCTACGCGCACGAGCGCGGCGTGATTCACCGCGATATCAAGCCCTCCAACGTCCGCATCGCCTCCGACGGCACCGTGAAGATCATGGACTTCGGCATCGCGCGCCTGCAATCGGCCGACATCACGGGGTCGGGGGCGATCGTGGGCACGCCGACGTACATGGCGCCGGAGCAGGTCACCAACGGCGCGATCACGCCCGCCACGGATGTGTTCGCGGTGGGCTGCCTGTTGTACGAGCTGCTCACCTATCGCAAGCCGTTCGAGGGCGAGACGGTCCACGGCGTGCTGTACCAGGTGCTCACGACCGACCCCAAGCCGCTGCGTTTCCTGGCGCCGTCCATTCCGGCCGCGCTCGAGCGCGTCGTGACCAAGGCGCTCATCAAGGTGCCGGAGGAGCGGTACGAGACGGCGCGCCAGATGCAGTCGGCCCTCTACAGTATCCGCGCCGCGCTGTCGGGAGCGTCGGAGCGGACGGAACGGCTGAGCCTGCGCTGGTCGCCGATCCCGACCGCCGTGCTGCGCCTGGTGACGCACGCCCCGCTCAAGTGGCGCGCGGCGGTGCTGACGACCTTGATGGCGATGGTGCTCGTCGTGTTCTACGTGTCGCGTTCGCCGTCACCCGTGGCGGCGCCCGCCGAGGGAGACGTGGCCGCCGCCACGTTGGATCAAATCGTCGGCTTTCCGCTGCCCACGCACCTCAATCCGGCCCTGGTGGGGCAGCGCGACTCGACGCTCGCGGCGCGCGACCACGCCCGTCAGGGCGGCGCGGTGAAGAACAACGTACCCTCGCTGGCGGTGGCGGAGGCCATGTTCCTGACCGCGGAGCGCGAGCTGCGCAAGGGCGATCTGGGCCGCGCCGCGAACGGCTACGTGAGCGCCGTGACGCAGTACCACAAGGCACAAGCGGAGGCGGACTCCCTGCGTCACGACGCCGAGCAGGCGCTGGCGCGCGCCACACCGGTCGTGAACGCGCTGGGCTCGACGCGACCGGAGGCGGGCCGGGCGGGCGCGTCGCTCGGTCGCGCGGAGTCGTTGTATGCGGCGGGCGATTACACGGTGGCGCGGCTCGCCGCGCTCGACGCCGAGCAGGTCGGGGTCGCGGCCGGCGTGGCCCCCCCCTCGCCGCAGCCAGCCGAGCTCCGCGCCGCCATCGGTGTGCTGCTGCAGGATCTCGAGCGTGCGGTGGCGACCGAGAAGGCCGGCAACCTGCAGGTGCTCATGCCGGGCATGGCACCGAAGGACGTGACCGGGTGGGAAGCCTTCTTCCAGCGTTACAACAAGCTGACCGCGCGCTACGCGATCGAGCGCCTCACCTCGCGCGCCGACACAGCCCGCGCCGCGGTACGCACCGCCTATACGTACGTGCCGGCTGCCGGGGGCGCGCAGCGCGAGACCCGCCTGCGCCAGACGATTCGCTTCATCAAGACCGCCAACGGCTGGCGCATCGCCGACATCCGCGACGCGCCCTGAGCGGCCGGCTCAGTCCCAGGCGCGCTCGGTCGGGGGTGGCGGCGGGGGGATCGTCACGGAGTCGGCCCGCGCGGTGGCGGGGCCCACCCGCCGCAGCGTCACGGGCTTCTGCAGGTCGCCCCCCGAGAGCGTGAGCTTCTCGGTCTCGAGCTTCATCGCGTACACCTGCCACACGCCGTCCCCCAGGGTCAACCACAGGCTGTCCCCCACCACCCGCCAGCGCGCGACCTGCTCGCCGAACTGCGCGGAGCTGTCGCTGCGCACCATGATGTTGCGGATCTCGTCTTCGGTCTTGGCCTGCCACTTGCCCTCCAATCGAGGGTGAGCGGCGGTCTGGGCAGCAAGCGTTGGGGCGAGGCCGAGGGCGCAGGTGAATGCGAACGCGTGGCGGATCATCACGAAGATATCTACCCCGAAAACGACGTGACGGGGAGCTCAGGCCGGTCCCGCGGACGGGGTGACCGGAGTGTGCTCGTCGTGCATCACCGCGAGCTGCGGCTCCCACTGCTGCATCATCCGGTCGAAGGCCGCCACCAGCTCGGGATCGAACTCGGTCCCCGCGCGGTCTCGCAGATAGGTCAGGGTCTTCTGCTGGGACCACGCCTCGCGGTAGGGGCGCTCGGTCCGCAGGGCATCATACACATCGCAGACATGCACCAGCTTGCTGGCGCGGTGGCAATCGCGCCGGAAGCGCAGGGCGGGATAGCCGCCGCCGTTCAACATGATGTGGTGCTCGTACGCCACCACCGCCGGGAGGTCGAGCAGCTCTTCCGACTTGAGGATGATGCGCGCGCCGGCGACCGGATGTTGGTTCATGAGGGCGCGTTCTTCATCCGTGAAGCGGCCGGGCTTGGTGAGCACGTCCAGGGGAATGGTCACCTTGCCGATGTCGTGCAGCAGGCCGGCGATCCCGAATGTGCGCACATCGGCCGGGCCCAGGTCGAGGTACTCAGCCAGCGCCATCGTCAGCACGGCAACGTTCATGGAATGCGTGGTCGTGTATTGATCGAACTCCTTGAGCTGCAGCAGGGGGATGACGATCTGGCGGCCACCATGCATCGCGATCGCGAGCGAGCGGACGACTGCTTCGACCTCCGACAGCGGGACGGTGCCGCGGGTGGTCACTTCGTCCTGTAACCAGCGTACCGTATCGGCCTCTTCGCCGAGCGTGTAGGTGATCGTGGCCACCGGCGCGGGGCGCGGCTCGGCGCCTCCCTTCACGCCGACCGACCCGTATCGGATGCTCGAGCTGCGCAGCTGCCGCGCCTCCGAGGTATCGATCGCCGACAGCGTGAGGCGGGCGAGCACCTCGTCCAGGAACTGCTCGAAGTCGTCGCGGGTGACGCGCTCAGCGAACTCGAGGCGCTGAATGCCCGCCTGGGTCAGCCGGCGCGCCCAATCCCACGCCTTGAGCTCGCGCAGCGGCAGGTTCCCGAACACGATCTCGTCGCCGAGAAAGGTGAAGAGGGCGTGCGGCTCGCTGGCCTGCAGGTCCTGCAGCTCCTGGAACGCCGCATCGATGGCACGCTCGCGCGCGGGATGCCCCGTCTTGTAGAGCGTCATCGCCGCGATCGCGTGCGCGAACGCCGACAGGAACCCGGCCGGGCTGCTCACGCGCGCCCGCCACTCTCCGCGGCGGCCTGAATCTCGGGATCGTGCGACGCCCGCGCGCGCTGCAACACCGTGTCCACCCGCGGACTGCCCCGCCAGCCGGTCGCGAGCGCAACGAGTGCCGCGAGCAGCTCGGGTGATTTCGGGGGCAGCTTTTCCCGTCCCAGGAGCGTCCGACCCCCGGCGGTCAGGCGCAACAGCGCGTCGAGTGCTGCAGGCGCTCGCGCGTTACCGAGGGCTCGGATCGCGAGCGCGCGCACATCGGGCGGACCGGCGCGGTCGGTCGCGCGGGCAACCAGCGCGGGGACGGCGCTGTCCGGACACGTCTGGAGCGCGACAGCCAGCCCCAGCGCGAGACGCAACGTCCGCGGATCCTGGTCCTGGAGGCCCGCCGCGATCGCCGCGTCGCGCTCGCTGGGGAGCGTCACCTGCAGCTTCACGGCCTGCCAGCGCACCCGCGCGTCGGCGTGCCGCAGATACGCCGCGGCCGAGAACCCCGGCGGCAATGGCGACAGCTCCTCGAGCAACGCGAGCAGGTTGCGCGTCACGTACCAGCGCGGGTCGTCCAGCCGTCCGATCACGACCGGCGCGAGCGCCGGTCCCATCTTGGCGAGCTGCGCGAGTAGCCCGCGGCGCGTGCTGCGGGCTTCGGCCGTCGCGAGGGCCTCGAGCAGTGGGATTCCCGCCGGCAGCCCCACGCGCGGCACCAGCCGCTCGAGCGTCTGAAAGTCGACGGGCTCCCGTGCCGCGAGTCGCCGCACGACGTCCGGATTCGCGAGCCGGGCCCACAGCTCGGGGGTCGCGGCGGTGTCCGGCGCCTCGGCCAGCGCCTCGAGCAGCCGGCCGAGCCGCCCCTCCTCGACCACCCGATCGGCCGCGGCGAGCACATGCGGGCCGACCGTGCCGACTTCGAGGGCCATCGCGACGATCCGATCGGGTTCCGGCGGGTGGCCCCGCTCGGCCCGCGGGGTGAACAGCGGCGCGGCGCGTGACATGCGCTGCAGCGCCGCGCCGTAGGCGTCAGGATTGGGATCGCGCAGGGTCCAGCCGTCCAGCAGCTGCCTGATCTGCTCGCGCAGTGCGGCGTCCGCCTGGGGACGGACGTCCGCAACGCCAGTCTCCGCGTGCACCGCGAGCTTGGAAAGGAGGCGCACCAGCGAGTGCGAAATCGTCTGCTGCGACGCCTGCGCGGCCGCCTTTAGGATCTCGACGACCGCATCCACCGCCATCCCGTCGCTGGCGTCCTGGACGAACTTGCGCCGCTGGACGAAGTCTCCACCCATGTCGAGCAGGCGCTGGAGTGTATCCGGCTGGAGGTCACGAATCAGGCGCGCGGTGCGGCGGCGCAGCGCCACGGCTTCGGCGGTCCCGGCGGTCTTCAGCTCTTCGGCGATCTGGAGCAGGTACCCGACGATCACCTGATCGTAGGCGGCGGTGCCGGATTTCGCCCGCTCGTCGATCGCCTTGGCGATCACGGCGGGCTCGGTGGAGGTCGGCTGTGGTTCATCTGGCGCGGTGGCCAGCGCCGCGCGGGCCAGCCCGACCCACAACTGGGCGGCGCGCGCCCCGCCCTCCGACGCCGCGGTGCCATCGTCGACGAGCTCCAGGCGCTCGTACGTGAGCGGGTGCAGCTGCACGTGCGGGGACGCCCGCAATCGCTCCGGGGGGCCGAGCCCCAGGGGCTCGACCCCCCCTCGCTCCGCGTCCACGGCGAGCGTCTTGAGGACGGCCGCGACTTCCGCCACCTCCACGCCGCGCCGAAACGTGATCGCGCCGAGGTGGTGGCGGTGCAACCGGCCGGCCAGGTCGGCCAGGACCGGGTGTTTCGGATCGGTCGCCACCCCTTCGATGACCATCTGGTTGCGCGCCACCCCCAGCGACACCGTCGACCGGCTCTCGAGCAGCGACTCGATCCGGCGCGTCACCCCAGCCGCCGCTGGGGCCAGCGAAGGGTGCCCCTCGGGATACATGGTGTGCTTGTGCAGCGCGATCGAAAGCTCGATCAGGAAGTCGGCGAGGTCGCGCGACAGCGTGGCACGTTCGGGGGGTGTAGGAATGGGAGCGCTCGGACCGGGAGGGGACGGTCGCACGGGCTACAAATATAAGAACGCCCCGGACTTCCGGCCCGGGCCGTTCTTATCCCTCTCTGTCGCCCGCGCGACTCAGAACATATCCACCCAGCCGCGCTGGACGGCCTGCTTAGGGTAGGCCGAGGCGGACAGCGCCGAGATGAGGGCGCACGATGAGTACTGCAACGTGGTGTTCCCGGAGAGCGAGACGTCGTCGTTCACCGACACGCTCGCCGCCAACACGGCGCCGACGACCTTGTTGCCGGTGCCGGACATGGTCAGCCCGCCGCGCGCGATGATCGCGCCCGTGAACGTGAAGTTGCCCGCGATCGTCACGTTCCCGTCGACCAGCAGGATGCCCTGCCCCCGCCCGGTGGTGACCTTCAAGTCGCCCAGCACGTGGATGATCGGGAAGTAGCTCTCGCACGCCCCGGCCGGGCTCGCGCGGTTGGGGTCGCCCCAGTTGGCCGGGAGCGTGCTGAATTGGCACGCGCTGCCGAGCACGAGGGGCCCGACGCCCGTCAGCAATGTCCCGCCCGCATACGTGAGGTTCGCCGCTGCCGCGAGCGACTGGTAGTTCGAGCCGCCGTAGTTGAAGTAGGTGTTGGTGTCGCCCGCCGCCGGGGTGGTGAGCACCGGGGGGTTCCCGTTGAGGGTGACACTGCCGTTGACCGTGGCGGTCGTCGTGGGCGAGATCGCCGCCCCGGCGACGTTTTGACCGGTCCCGCAGCCGCTCCACCCGGCGGGGGCCGCATCGTTGCCGTTCACCGTGACGTTGCCGTTGACGGTCGTATTGCCCTGGGTGGTGACCGCGCCCATGACGTTCATCTGCGGCAGGTCGAGCCGGAACAGGGTGCCGTAGCGGCGCCGCGCGGAGGCCTGGCTCCCCTGGCCGCCCGCGTAGCCCTCGGACACGGCCCAGAAGAACGGTCCGTCGAGCCGCGTGACGACCACGGTGGCAGTGGCGCCGCCCGGCGCCGTGTACGCCTTCTTGAGCGTGTCCCCGATCTTGAGCCGCTGGTTGTCGGTCAGATTCCAGTCCTGCGGCAGGCGGCTCAAGCCCAGCTCGGCGGCGGCGGCGGCGCGTGCCGTGCGCACCGTGTTGGCGCCGACGCGGTAGTCCTGCGTCGTGACGAACAGGACGCTCCCCATGAGCACCCCGATGATCACGATAGCCCCGAGGGCCATCACCAGCGCCATGCCTTGCTCTGACCGGAGCGTTGCACGCATACGTCTGTCGTTCCTTTCCTTTTTCCCTCGATGTTCTGTTATGCAATGCGGAGCTACTATACGATGCTGAGTTGGTATGATCGGTAACACTTATCACTCGCAGCTGTCGCAACTTGTCGCGTTGAAGACAGAACGCCCCGGAGTTTTGTCTCCGAGGCGTCGCTGTACGTCTGCGCGTCTGCGCGTCTAGTTCTTAGTACATCCCACCCATCCCGCCGCCACCACCGGGCATCGGCGGAGCCTTCTCCTTCTCCTTCTTCTCCACCACGACGCACTCGGTCGTGAGCAGCAGGGCGGCGATGGACGCCGCGTTCTGCAGCGCGGTGCGCGTGACCTTCGTGGGGTCGATGACGCCGGCCGCCACCAGATCCTCGAACTCGTCGGTCTGGGCGTTGTAGCCGAAGTTCTTGTCCTTCGACTCCTTGACCTTGCCCGCCACGATCGACGCCTCCGCACCCGCGTTCTGCGCGATCATCCGCATCGGCTCCTCGAGCGAGCGGCGCACGATGTCGACGCCGATCTTCTCGTCCTCGTCGGACGACTTGATCTTGTCGAGGCTCTTCTGGCACCACAGCAGCGCGACACCGCCGCCGGGCACGATGCCCTCCTCGACCGCCGCGCGCGTCGCATGCAACGCGTCCTCCACGCGCGCCTTCTTCTCCTTCATCTCGGTCTCGGTGGCCGCGCCGACATTGATCACCGCAACGCCGCCCGCCAGCTTCGCGAGCCGCTCCTGCAGCTTCTCCTTGTCGTAGTCGGACGTCGACTTGTCGATGGCGGCCTTGATTTCCTTGATGCGGCCCTGAATGACGTCATGCTTCCCCTTGCCGCCGACGATGGTCGTGTTGTCCTTGTCCACCACCACCCGCTTGGCGGTCCCGAGGTCGTTGAGCGTCGCGTTCTCGAGCTTCAGGCCCATCTCCTCCGAAATCACCTGCGGGGCGCC
This sequence comes from uncultured bacterium, assembly GCA_965653495.1. Taxonomy (GTDB): domain Bacteria; phylum Gemmatimonadota; class Gemmatimonadetes; order Gemmatimonadales; family GWC2-71-9; genus AG41. The sequence goes on from CBFHAJ010000115.1 coordinate 9,736, forward strand.
GCTCAGCTTGGAGATATCGATCAGCATCTCCTTGCGACGGTCGCCGAAGCCGGGCGCCTTGACGGCGCACACCTTCAGCGTGCCACGCAGCTTGTTGACGACCAGCGTCGCCAGGGCCTCGCCCTCCACATCCTCCGCGATCAGGAGCAGCGGGCGACCCGCCTGCGCCACTTTCTCGAGAATGGGAAGCAGATCCTTCATCGAGGAGATCTTCTTGTCGTGGATCAGGATGTAAGCGTCCTCGAGAACCGCTTCCATCTTCTCCGGATCGGTGATGAAGTACGGCGAGAGATAGCCGCGATCGAACTGCATCCCATCGACCGTCTCGAGCGTGGTCTCGAGGCCCTTCGCCTCCTCGACCGTGATCACGCCGTCCTTGCCCACCTTCTCCATCGCATCGGCGATCAGCTTGCCGATTTCCTGATCGTTGTTCGCCGAAATCGCGCCCACCTGGGCGATGTCCTTCTTGTTGCCCGACGTGGGAACGGAGATGGACTTGAGCTCACCGACCACCACCTCCACCGCCCGGTCGATCCCACGCTTCAGCGACATCGGGTTCGATCCGGCGGTGACCGACTTGAGCCCTTCCCGGAAAATCGCCTGGGCGAGCACGGTCGCCGTGGTGGTACCGTCACCGGCGAGGTCCGAGGTCTTGGTCGCCACTTCCTTCACCATCTGGGCGCCCATGTTTTCGATCGGGTCTTCCAGCTCGATTTCCTTGGCGACGGTAACGCCGTCCTTCGTGACCGTCGGATTGCCGAACTTCTTATCGATGACGACGTTGCGGCCCTTGGGGCCGAGCGTGACCTTCACCGCTTCGGCCAGCTGGTCCACTCCCCGCTTGAGACGGGCGCGGGCTTCGGTGTTGAACTCCAGTTGCTTAGCAGGCATGTCTGTGTGTCCTCCCTAGCTTCAGCCGAGCTTGGCGATGACGTCCGCTTCCTTGATGAGGATGATCTCTTCACCCTCGAGCTCCACCTGCGTACCACTGTACTTGCCGTACACCACCCGGTCCCCGACCTTGAGCTCCATCGGGACCACATCCGCCTTCTCCCGCCGCCCGGGGCCCACCGCGATGACTTCCCCCTGGATCGGCTTCTCCTTCGCCGTGTCGGGGATGTAGAGACCGCCCTTCATCGTCTCGGTCTCCTCCATTGGCCGAATGGCCACGCGATCCGCGAGCGGGAAGATCTTGAGCTTCGCCTTCGCTGCTGTTGCGGTTGCCATGTCCCAAACCTCCGCCTTTACCGAGTTCCATAAGTACTTGTGAGCAAAGGGCGTTAGCACTCTGCAGTGATGAGTGCTAAGCGCAGGGCGGAATCTCTCCCCGCGGTCGCGTGATGTCAAGTGGCTAGCCGCCGCGCCGCAGGTCGGCGTTCGCGGCCAGCGAATCGACGATGACGCGCGCCCGCGCGGCCGCGCTCGCCCCCAGCGAGTCGACCGCGACCGACACGGCGGCCACGATCACACCGGTACGGGTGTCGGCGAGACGGACGTGCAGCCAGGTGAGTCCTGGAGGATCAGTTTCGCGGAACGTGAATGTGAGGAGGTACGCCGTGGGTCGGCTCCCGCCCCGCACCCGACTCCACACCCGGAACCCGCGGGCCTTGAGCCCGCGCGCGATCTCCTCACCAAGCGAGTCCCGCCGCGTGACGAGGATCTCGTACCCCTTGAGCGCTTCGGGCTGCTCGTAGCGGGAGGGGGGGGCGCATCCGAGGATAAAGGCGCTGCCGGATACGGCGATGCCAAGGTGCCGGATGAGGCGAATCATCCGGCAACGCGTCACCCGAGGCGCCTCACCCGAAGACGTCTTTACGGTATCACCCGCCTCGCCCCCACCCACCGATCCTGCCAGTACGCGCCCTCGGGGTCATGCGGGTCGAGCCGTGAGAGCTTGACCCCCCGGCTCGCGCTATGGATGAACTTGAGATCGCCGACGTACATCCCGACGTGGGTCACGCCGGCACCCGGGCGCGCGGAAAACAATAGAATGTCGCCCGGCCGGATCGCGTCCACTGCCGGCGTCACCTCCGCGCCCACGCGGGCCTGATCGCGGCTCATGCGGGGCAGCCGGATGCCGTGCTGCCCATACGCGTACTGAATCAGGCCCGAGCAATCGAAGCCGTTGTCCTCCGTTCCGCCCCAGACGTACGGCGTCCCCAACGACTCGATCGCCGTCTGGACCACGTCGCCCGCGTTGCCGCTGAACGTGGTCGGGGGTCGGGGGGGGGGGCCGGCCGGCCGGAAGACGGGCGCGGGACGGCCGGGGTAGGCCCCGCCTATCCACCCCCACCCGCCCCGCTAACGCG
>CBFHAJ010000116.1:0-12016 GCA_965653495.1 uncultured bacterium
GCCCGGATCGAGGCCGAGCTCGTTCGCTTCACCGCAGTGGGGACAGATGACCACGACCTGGTCGTCAGCGGTGCCGTCGCCGGCCGGGAAGTCTTCCTCGTCGAGCGGATCGAGGTCCGACGGCTCGGCAATCACCGCGAGCCGTAGACCGCGGTCGCCCCGCTCTTGTCGAAGGTCATGATGTAGTAGTGCGCGGGCGTGTCCGAATCCATGCCCGGCGAGCCCGAGGGCATCCCCGGGACGGCGACACCGGCGATGGCGGGCCGCTCCTTGAGCAGGCGCTGAATGACGTCCGCCGGGACGTGGCCCTCCACGACGTATCCGTCCACCAGCGCGGTGTGACACGCCGTGAGCTTGCGTGGCACGCCGTAGCGGTCCATCACGCCCGCCAGTGCCGACGTATCGTGCACCGTCACGCGAAATCCCGCGGCCTCCACGTGCTCCACCCATTTCTTGCAGCACCCACAGGTCGCGCTCTTGTACACGACGATCTCCGGCCCCGGCCCCGGGGCCGGTGTTGCGACCGCGAGCCCGGCGACGCCGGCGGCCGCGACGACGAATGTGAGGGCTCCCCTCCTCCAATCGCGACGACGGATCATTGCACACCCTCCAGGGCAGTGGACAGGGTTCCCAATACGGCATCGTGTACGGCGCCGTTGGACGACACAAGGCTGGTGGCGTAGATCGAGCGCTCGCCGTCCAGGCTCGTGGCGCGCCCGCCCGCTTCCTCGACCACCACCTGGGGTGCGGCGATGTCCCACGGGTGCATCACCGGATCGATCGCGATCTCCCCCGCGCCTTCCGCCACCAGCATGTGCTGGTAGAAGTCTCCGAACCCGCGGGAGTGTCCGACGCGGGCGAGCAGACGCGCGAGGCCCGGCGGAGGACCGCCCTCCTTCACGCCCAGGTTCCCGTGCAGCAGCAGCGCGTCATCGAGCGAGCGCACGGCGGAGACGTGCAGGCGGCGGCCGTCCCGAAACGCACCGGCGCCCCGTGCCGCGCGCCAGCGGGCTCGCAGCGCGGGCGCGCTCACGACACCGGCCACGACCTCCCCGTCCGTCTCGATCGCGAGCAGGGTCGCGAACACGGGGATGCCGCGGACGAAGTTGCGCGTGCCGTCGATCGGATCGATGATCAAACGCGTGGCGGCTTGCCCGGCAACCTCCCCCTCCTCTTCGCCCAGGACACCGACCGCCGGGTGACGCTCCCGTAACACCTCACGGGCCATCGCTTCGATGACCTGATCGGCTTCCGTGACCGGACTCAGGTCGGGCTTCTGCTGCACCTTCAGCCGTTTCGCTCCGAAGTACGTGAGCGCCAGCTCGTCGGCCCGGTCGGCGATCCCCTCGAGCAACGGCAGCCAATCGGCGGGAGCGGAAGACACGGATCAGGGCCGCGCCGGCTGGTGGGTCGCGAACAGCGGCAAGAACTGCCCGTATCCCTCCGCCTCGAGCCGTTCGACCGGGATGAAGCGCAGCGCGGCGGAGTTCATGCAGTAGCGCAGGCCGCTCGGAGGCGGTCCGTCGTCGAACACATGACCGAGGTGGGAATCGCCGTGTGCCGACCGCACCTCGGTGCGCTCCATGAACAGCGAGCGGTCGGTCTCGCGGCGGATGTTCGCGTCGTCGAGCGGCTTGGTGAAGCTGGGCCAGCCCGTGCCGGAATCGTATTTGTCGAGCGAGCTGAACAGCGGCTCGCCCGAGACGACGTCCACGTAGATGCCCGGGTGATGGTTGTCCCAGAAGTCGTTGTGGAACGGCGGCTCGGTCGCCGCGTGCTGCGTGACTTCGTACTGCAGCGGCGTCAGGGTACGCCGCAGCTCGGCGTCGGCCGGCTTGTGGAATTGCATCGGACGCCATCCTTTTTGCGGATGCCGAAGGTCAGCGGTTTGGGCCGTCAGCGCCGGCACGCCCAGCAGGGCGAGCATCGCGGCGAGCCGCGTCATCGCACCCGCTCGATTGGTGCGCATATGGAGCGGATGGGATTCGAACCCACGACCCCCTGGTTGCAAACCAGGTGCTCTCCCAGCTGAGCTACCGCCCCTCTCGGGAACCGTAAGATAGCGAGCCGGCGGTGGACGCACAGGCAGGTGGTCCCGCTACTTTCCGCGCGTGAGAACGCTTGTCTTGCTCTCCCTGCTGCTCGTCGCGTGTCGCGACGCCTCCCAGCTGCGCCTCGGCACCACGTACACCGTGCAACGCCGGCACCGCGAGCACCTTCGTGTCGCGCGGCGACTCGTCCGGCACTCACGTGAAAGAGCTGGCGTTGTGGCGAGCGGCCGGCGTCACGCCGGCCGCTCGCTGGTACGTCGAATCGGGAGCCGATCAAGCCGCCACGCTGCATCTCGCCGACGAGCGCGATGGGTACTCCCTCGCAGACCTCCCAACCTACGGCAAGCTCCGCGACCTGCGGCTCAAGGTCCTCTTCACCAACGATACGGCTCTCACGAATCCGTATACGCTGTACGTGGTCCGACACAGCGGCGCTGACGTCGGGGCGCGGCGGTTCGCGGAATGGGCGACGCAAGCGGGTCGGGCGGCGATCCTCGGACTGCACTGGCCCGATGGTCGTCCGGCGTTCGCGAGCCGGCCGGGAGCGTGTGCGCCCGCGGGAGCTACGGAGTGATGCTCAGCGCGCGCGACCCGGCCTGCAGGTCCGCGAAGCCAGCATCCGCAACGTCGAGAATCGACGGGGTGTAGTTGCTCGCCCTGGCCTTGCCGGGTACGACCAGCCGCAGCACGGCCCCGTTCGCCAGGTTGCCGGCGATAATCGCGCGCCATCCCGTGCCGGACTGGCGCTGCGCAAAGACCGTGTAGCTCGAGCCGACCGGCGCCGTAACCGTGTCGATTCGGGACGACGTGTCGGTTCCGACGATCTGCACGAGTATAGCCCGATCCGTCGAGCCGGCGTTGGCGAGCTGCGCCTGCAGCGTGATCGTGGCTGGTCCGGCGGATTCGCCGCAGTCACTCAGCGCGGCCGCGGCGACCACCCCGAAGAGCGCGATGTACTTGATCATGGGCGTGCCCTCGCGGCGCGCAGCGGCGGAGCCGGGAGCGTGACTTTGCCATTGCGCGCGAGCCAGCGCAACACGTCGCCGAGGTCGAAGATGCCGTCGTTGTTGCCCTGCGCGTCCAGATAGCGGCGCTGATCGTCGCCCAAGGTCGCTTGACCCTGGAACGCCAGGTTGAGCACCTGTTGCTGGGTGAGCGTCGGCTCCGTGACCGAGAGGGTCATGCCGCGCGACGCGGTGTGGGTGCCGTCGGTCACGTTCGCCTGGAACGAGTAGGTCCCCGTGTCACTGGGCGCGCCGCTCAACACCCCCCCGCTCGATAGCGTCATGCCCGGCGGCGGGGCACCCGAGACGAGGCTCCAGGTGTAGCTGCCCGATCCACACGCCGCGCGCAACTGCAGCGCGTATGAGTATCCCCACTTGCCGCTCGCCAACACCGGGTCCGTGGTCACAGAGAGCGAGTCCCCCTGGAACGTCAGCACGAACCGCTGGACGCCCGCGGGAGCCGCGGCGGCGATCGAGTCGATGCGGAATCCGGGGCAGCCGCCGGTGTTCAACCCGTCACTGGGCGTGGTGGAGATCGCAAGCGTCGTGTTGCCCGTCGGACCGGGGTACAGGTCGCCCGCGTCGCCGCGGTCGGAGCAGCCGGCGCGCGGTGGCAGCTTGCAGGAAACCGTCGCGTCGGCGTCGAGGTTGCCGAACGCGTCCGCCTGAACCACTTCGAGACCGTGAATCGGTCCCGCGTTGACGCGGTTGTCCACATCGAACCCGTGCTGCGAGATCTGCTCCGAGTCCACGTGCCAGACGACGACGCCCCCGCCGCACGAAGGCGGCGGCGACGTCGTGGCGTACCAGACCCGGCAGTGGTAATGCAGCATGGCGCTGTCCGTCTGCACCGGTTGGCGATTCTCCAGCAGGAAATACTCGCCGCGCGGATTCGCCCCCTTGACCGGGACGAAGAAGACGGTGTCGGACGTGGGCGTGGGTCCGAAGCTGAAAGGCCCGCTCGTGGTGTCCGGTGCGACGGTGATCCACCCCAGCTCGTTCAGCGACCAGGGATCGATGCGCGAGGGACTGTAGGGAGCCGTATAGTTGCCGCTCCCCATCAGGCTGTATTCGCCGACCCCCTCGCTCAGGCCGTCGGTGTCGTAGAGATCGGGGAGGCCGAAGCCGTGCCCCGTCTCATGGGCGACCGTGCCGATCGGCATGATGTGAGTGCTGTCGCACCCGCTCGATCCCCCAACGCCGCTCTCCAGGATGTAGTCGGCCACCCTGATCGTGTCGCCCAGGGCGTTCACCGAGTGCGTCTTATACGGGCCGAGGAAGAAGCGATGCGACCAGAGGTGGTTATTGCCGATCGGACCACAGGCCCCATCGATCGTGGGCTGGATGAACGCCACGAGATCGACGAACCCATCGCCGTCGCGGTCGTACTGCGTCCAGTCGACCTGGGCGTCGACCTTCCGGAGCGCCTCGAGCAGGCCAGCCTGCATCCGACTGACGGCGTTGTTCGAGAACAGTCCGTTGCAGTCCGTCGACCCGGGGTAGGGATTCCCCGTACAGCTGCCAGGCAGCCCGGTGTACGTCACCTCATTGGAGTCGAGCGCGGCGTATCCGAACGTGGCGCCCGAGACCGTGAGCAGCCCGTTGGAGATCTCCGCGTAATACGACGCGTACGTGTACGGGCGGCCGGCGGACGCTCCAGTAGGACTGGGCGCGAACAGGACCTGATCGAATTCCGGGGTCGTGCGCACCTGCGCGGCAGGCGTGTCCTTGTACTTGAACACGATCGCCGGCACGCGCAGCTGGCCCGAGACCACCGGGCCGGCGGCCTGCGGGGCGGCGCCCGAGAGCGGCGTCCGACCACCGGTCTGCAATGGGGCATTGAGCGCGGGGAAATTGCGTGTGGCGAGGAGCCGATGGCGCGCGGCGCGCACCGCACGTGCCTGGCGGCGCCACACGCCATCCTTGCGGAAGTCGAAGCCTGGAATCTCGCGACGAATCCTGGGAGGGGGCGGTGTGGGAGCCTGTAGCGCCCGGCCCGCCATGGGAATGCACAAGCAAACGGGCACCACCAGGAGCAGCGAGCGTCGAGGCGTCACGGGTGTTCCCTCGTGTTGTGCAGCGGGTGACGGCAGCGGCAATCTAGTCTAGTACCCGACAGTGCTGGAAGGTGTCCGAGACCCGTGAAGCCCCCGCCGCGCCAGGAGCACGCCAAGCGCCATGAAGCCGATCACACCGCCGACCACCTTGGCTTCGTACAGGAGGGGATGAGCCTCGTCGGCCGGGGGCACGAAGCCGAGCACGATGGAGAAGACCACCGCCGCAAGACCCACCAGCCCCACGCCCGCAGTTCCGACGGTGCGACGGCGGCGCAGCCGGACGTAGGCGGCAAACAAATAGATGTAAGGAATGAAGAACAGAATCACCGTAGTCTGTGTGAGCACCAGGTAGGCATTCTGCACCGTCGAGCCCACCAGGCTCGCGACCACGAACGCCGTCGCGATCACGCCCTGGATGAGCAGCCCGACGTGCGGAGTCTGCCACCGGGGATGGATGCGCGCGAACGCCGCCGGCAGCGCCCCGTCCACGCCGGCCACGTACGGCAGTCGCGCCGAGCCCGCGAGCCAGGCCCCGACGCCGCCCAGATTGCCCAGCACCAGGAGGATGGCCACGATCGCGGGGATAGGCCCGAGCCAGGGAAGCGCACCCAGCCGCTGTACCAGCGCGGCCGTGGCCTGCGGCATACCGTTCGTGATGCTCACGGTCTCCCGCGGCAGCGCGATCAGCATGGCGGCGGTGCCGAGCACGTACATGGCGACGATCGCCAATCCCGAGACCAACACACCGCGGCGCAGGGTCGCCGCGGCGTCGTAGATCTCGTCGCCCAGCGTGGGCGCGAGCTCGAGACCGGCCAGCCCGAAGGTCATGGTCGCGAACAGGTTGATCGACTGCAGGTCGAGCTTCTCGGGAACCAGAGCGCGCGGCGCAACCGCCGTCGCGCTGCCCCGAGTCACGAGAGCCCACACCGCCAGCCCGAGGAAGAGCAGCAGCGGAAGCCAGGTGCCGTAGCCGCCCAGGTTCTGCAGCCGCTTGCCCACGCGCAGGCCCACCACGTTCATGGCGACCGCGAGCCATAACCCGGCGAGCGACACGGCACCGATGAACACGTTGTCGTCGCCGAGATGCACGAAGCGCGGGCCGGCGGTGTAGGCGGCGATCGCGGCCGTCGCTACCAGGAGCGACGGGAAGTAGAACAGGTTGTTCACCCAGTAGCCCCACCCGGCGACGAACCCGTGCAGCGGCCCGAACGCGCGCCGCACCCAGCGGTAGATCCCGCCGGCCGCCGGATCGATCTCGGTCAGCTCCCGCACCGCGACGGCCGACGGCAGGAAGAAAACGAGCATGGCCAACAGCCACAGGCCCAGGCTCGCGAGCCCGAACTGGCTGGCGGCGGTGGTGAGCCAGCGCAGCCCGACGATCGCCGTGATGTTGAACAGGACGACGTCGCGCAGCCGCATGACACGGGGAAGCTGGGTCACGGGTGGACCCGCGCCGCCAGCCATCCGACGGCGCTTCCGAGCGCGGCGCCGGCGGCGACATCGGTGGGAAAATGCTTGCCGGCCGCGACCCGCAGCGCCGAGACACCGACCGAGCCCGCGAACAGCACGATGGCGTCGCGCGTGCGGTGCGGCAGTCGTTCCCGCGCCGCGATGGTCACGTACGCGGCTGCCGCCGCGAACGCGAGCGCGGCATGGGTCGAAGGAAACGAGCGACGGTTGTCGACATCGCCGGCAGCGGCCGTGTCGGTGGTGACGTACAGCACCGGCCGTGACCGGTGGACCAGCACCTTCACCCATTCGGTCGTCGCCACCGTCCACGTGAGCGCGTTGGCGAAGACGGCGACGTGGCCCCGCACCTGCGGTCCCGTCGCTCCCTCGAGGGAGGCGAGGCCCGAGAGGCCCACCACGCCGGCGAGCAACGCGCTGCTGGCCGTGCTCGCGCCACTCGAGAACGTGTGCAGGGCGGCGTGGTCCAGGCCGGGGAGCCCCGCGGGATCGCACGGTAGGCAGGTCGAGCGTCCCTTGGGGAGCCCGGCGACTCCGGGTATGAGTGCCAGCCCGCCGGCCGCCGCGACGGACGCGCCATCCCGCCAGCTGACGCGGTACCTGAGGGCAGTGGAGTCTCTGCCTTGCGCGACCGCCGGAGCGGTGGCGGCGAGCAGCGTAACGGCGATCAGGGGGCGGCGCATAGGCATCTCGTCGAGAGCGAGCGGCCACCAACTTATGGGGTGGCGGCGACCCCTGCCCGACCCGTCGCATCTCGTGGCACCTTGCGGTTTTAGGCCACCGCCACTAACCTGTAGGCTGCATTTTTCCCAAATCGCCCTGGGGGCCCCGTGAACACCGAGACCCTGCAGCACGTCGCGTTATTCGATAAGTGCAAGACGTTCACCAAAGCGCGGGAGCTGCAGGCGGCGGGCCTGTATCCGTATTTCCGGCCGATTTCCCACTCGGAAGACACCGTCGTCGTCATCGAGGGCAAAGAGCGGATCATGATGGGCTCCAACAATTACCTGGGGCTCACGCATCATCCGGCGGTGCTCGCCGCGGCGAAGCAGGCGCTCGAGCGCTACGGGTCGGGGTGCACCGGCAGCCGCCTCCTGAACGGGACGCTCGACCTGCACGAGCGGCTGGAGCACGAGCTGGCGCAGTTCTTCGGCAAGGAAGGCTGCCTGGTGTTCTCGACCGGGTACCAGGCGAACCTAGGCCTCATCTCCGGTCTGGTCGGTCGCGGCGACGTGGTGTTCCTCGACAAGCTCGACCACGCCTCGATCGTGGACGGCGCCAAGATGTCGTATGGCGAAACGGTGCGCTTCAACCACGGGGACCTGGCGGCGCTGGAGCGGAAGCTGCAGCAGGTGCCGGCCGGCACCGGCATCATGATCATCGTCGACGGGGTTTACTCGATGGAGGGAGACATCGCCGACGTGCCGGCCCTCCCGAAGATCGCGCAGAAGTACGGCGCGGCGCTGGCGCTCGACGACGCGCACGCCGTCGGTGTGCTGGGGCCGCGCGGCGATGGCACGGCGGCGCATTTCGGGCTGAACGACGACGTCGACATCATCGTGGGCACGTTCTCGAAGTCGCTCGCCTCGATCGGCGGCTTCGCGGTGGGGTCGGAGAACGTCATCCACTTCCTCAAGCACAATTCGCGGCCGCTGATCTTCACCGCGGCGTTGCCGCCCGCGAACACTGCCGGTGTGCTCGCGGCGCTCGCCATCCTGCAGCGCGAGCCCGAGCGGCGCGAGTGCCTGTGGCAGAACACCCGCCGGCTCCAAGGCGGGCTGCGCGCGCTCGGCTTCGACATCGGGCCCACGCGGACGCCGATCGTGCCGGTCCTGATCGGCCCGCTCGAGAAGACGTTCCTGTTCTGGCGCAAGCTGTTCGAAGCGGGCGTGTTCACGAACCCGGTCGTGCCGCCCGCCGTGCCGCCGTCGCAATGCCGCCTGCGCACGAGTCTCATGGCGACGCACACCGCGCAGCAGATCGATCACGCGTTGGAGGTGTTCGCCCGGCTCGGCAAAGAGCTGGGGGTCATCTGAGCTCTCCGCAGATCGCGCCCGTCACCGACGGGCGCGGTCTCGCGCGGTTTATCGCCTTCCCCTACGAGCACTATCGCGGTGACCCGCTCTGGGTCCCGCAGCTGCGGATGGACGTCCGCACCCTGCTCACCCCCGCCAAGAATCCGTTCTTCGAGCACGCGCAGGCGCAGTACTTTCTCGCCGTGTCCGATGGGCGGACCATCGGGCGCATCGCCGCGATCAAGAACGACGCCCATACCAAAGAACACGGCGACAAGGTCGGGTTCTACGGGTTCTTCGAGTGTGTGAATGATCCGGCCGTCGCGCGGGCGCTGTTCGACGCCGCCGCGGCCTGGCTGCGCGAGCGCGGCTTCCGCGTGCTGCGCGGGCCCATGAGCCCGTCCATCAACGATGAGTGCGGGCTCCTGGTCGAAGGGTTCGACACCCCGCCCACCCTGATGATGCCGCACAACCCCGCGTACTACGTGGGGCTGCATGACGGCTACGGCTTCACGAAGGCCAAGGACCTGCTCGCCTTCGAGAGCTCGGGGATCGCGATACCGGAGCGGATCGCGCGGGCTGCCACCGTGATCGCCGAGCGCAAGCGCATCACGCTGCGGCCGCTCAACATGAAGCGCTTCAAGGAAGAGGTCGACCTCGTCAAGGCGCTGTACAATCAGGCGTGGGAGAAGAACTGGGGGTTCGTGCCGCTCACCGAGGCGGAGATCGACCACCTCGCCAAGCAGCTCAAGCCGATCGTCGTCCCGGACCTGGTGTGTTTCGCCGAGCGCGAGGGGAAGGTCATCGGATTCGCGGTCGCGCTGCCAGACTTCAACGTCGCCCTGAAGCACAACCCCTCGGGTCGGCTCTACGGACTGCCCAAGATCCTGTGGTACTCGCGGAAGATCACGCGCTGCCGCATTCTGCTACTCGGCACGCTCAAAGAGTACCGCATGACGGGCGTCGACGCGCTCATGTATCACTGGATCTGGAGCAAGGGCACGGCACACGGCTACACCTGGGGCGAGGGTGGGTGGATTCTCGAGGACAACGCGCCCATGGTGAACGCCGCGCTGCAGCTCGGCTTCCGTCCCTACAAGACGTACCGGATCTACGACAAGTCCCTGTGAGGGTGTTCGTCACCGGCGGAACAGGGTTCGTCGGGGCGCATCTCGTTGCGGCGTTGCGGGCCCGGGGCGACGCGGTGACATGTCTGGTGCGCTCGCCGGCCCGCGCGCAGGCGCTGGGGTGGACCGATATCCAGCTGATCCGCGGCGACCTGGACGACGCCGGAGCACTGCGCGCGGGATGCGACGGTGCGGAGGTGATCTACCATGTCGCGGGACGGATCAGCGCGCGCGACGCGGACGGGTTCATGCGCGCCAATCGCGACGGGACCGCCAACCTGCTCGCGGCGGCGGCAGCCGCGTCGCCGCGACGCTTCGTGCTGGTCTCCTCGCTCGCCGCGGGCGGGCCGACGGTCCCCGGCCAGCCGATCGACGAGACGCGAACCCCCGCACCTGTGAGCCCGTATGGTCAGAGCAAGCTGGCGGCCGAGACACTCGTACGCGGGATGGCGGTTCCCTGGACGATCGTGCGGCCGCCGACCGTGTATGGGGAGTGGGACCGCGAGGTGCTGAAGGTGTTCAAGTTCGCTCGGACCGGGATCGCCCCCGTGCTCGGTGACGGGACGCAGGAGTTGTCGGTCATCTACGCAGGGGACCTGGCGACGGCGCTCGTCGCCGCGGGCGCGTCGCGCGCGGCGAATCGCGTCTACTACGCGGCGCACCCCGTCACCACCACGAGTCGCGATCTCGTGCGCGCGATCGGTCGGGCGGTCGGCCGGGTGCCGCGCATCGTCGCGCTGCCCACGCCGCTGGTGCGCGCGCTGCTGTGGGCGATCGGCTCCCTGGCCCATCTCGCGGGCCAGGCCACGCTGCTGTCAGCCGACAAGGCGGCGGAGTTCCTTGCCCCAGCGTGGACCTGTCGCCCCGATGCTTTGATGCGCGACACCGGGTGGCAGCCGCAGACGGACCTCGAGACTGGACTGCGCCGCACCGCACAGTGGTACCGCGAGGTGGGGTGGTTGTGAGGGACATCTCCCACGGCGGCACGACGGCAGGTCTCACGACGGCCCTGGCAACGTTCCGACGTGCCGTCGTGCAGCGTTTCACCGCCGTGGACCTCGTGACCGTCCTCTACGTCGCCATCGCCACGGGCGCGGTGCTCGCGTTCTCCGGCGCCGACCACGCGGGCTGGGACTGGCTGCTCACGGCCCATGCCCTGATCGTCGTGCTGGTGCTGCTCGCGCCCGCGGCGCGGCAATCCGGCGCCCTGGGGCGCTTCGTGGGTGACTGGTACCCCATGCTGCTGCTGGGCGGCCTGTATGCGGAAGTCGGTGTGCTGAACGTGGACCTGGGGTACCAGCACGACCTGGTGATTCAGCGGCTGGAGCTGTGGGTGTTCGGCTCACAGGTTTCGTACCGCTGGATTCGTGAGATGCCGAGCCCGTTGCTGTCGTGGCTGCTGCACGCCTGCTATCTCGCCTACTACGCGATCTTGTACGCCTCGCCGCTGGGGTTGTGGTTCAGCGGGCGTCGCGACGCGTCGCGGCGTACGATCTTCGCGGTGATGGTGACGTTCTACTTTTGTTACGTGACGTTCCTGTTCTTCCCTGTGGCGGGGCCGCGTTACACCTTCGAGCTGGCGCACAATGCCGCCACCAGCGTGTGGCCGGCGCGCCTGGCGCAGTGGTTGCTCGACCGGGGCGATTCCTGGGGCGCGGCGTTTCCGTCGTCACACGTCGCCGCCGCGGTCGTTGCCACGGTGTGCGCCCTGCGCTACTGGCGACCGTTGGGTCTGGTGCTCGTACCGTTCACGCTGGGGCTGGTGCTGTCAGTGGTGTACGGGCAGTTCCACTACGCGGTCGATGCGGTCGCAGGCTTGTTCGTCGCGGGCGCGGTGCTCGCCTCGCAGGCGATTTACGCAACGGCGCCGGCGCCCGCGCGCGCTCCCCTGGCGGAGCGCGGCTTCGAGACGGGCCGGGCCTAGACCTCGAGCGCCGCCGCGCGCGACGCGACCGTGTCGAGATCCCCGCCCAGCGCGTCCATCTTCACCTGGAACCGGCAGTCGATGATCAGCAGGCCCACCACGTACGCCGCGAGATTGACCGCGAAGATCAGCGTGAAGATCAGCGGGTAGGGCAGCCACACGCCGAAGTAGAGCGCGAACCGCTTGACGCCCGGGTCGAGCCGCGAGCGCTCCGCGATGCTCGTCATGAGCAGAATGGCAACCAGCGCCACCACGATGAGGCGCCACGAAACCAGCCCCCGCCACCCGAACCCCGCGAAGCTCCCCGTTTCGGACGCGCGGTCCCGCGGAGGGTGCAGGCGCTGGCCCGCGGGCGTGGGGAGCCCGTATTC
>CBFHAJ010000117.1:0-11899 GCA_965653495.1 uncultured bacterium
CCCCCTCCGCGCGCGTGGGCCTCCCCCCGCCGGCAGCGAGCCCGGCTGCCGCTCCTCCTCCCCCTCCCGTAGCCGCTCCACCCCGGACCGCGATCGCGCGGGCGGACACTTCGCGTCGGGTCGCCGAACCGCGTGCGTCGCCGCCGCCTGGTGGCAAGCTCCGCCTGTTGACCAGTCCCGCGGACGCCGAAATCCTGGTCGACGGCCGCCGCGTGGGCGTCGGCAGTGCGTTCGATCTGCCGATCAGCGTGGGCGCGCGGCGGGTGCAAGTCCGCGCTCCCGGCTACACGACGTTCGACACCCTGCTCGAGGTGACGGCGGGCAGCTCCTATTCGCTGGGCCGGATCACGCTTCCAGTCGTTGGGTTGCGGCCGTGAGGCTCCTGGTGATGATCCTGGTGCTGGTCGCCGCCGCGGCGCGGTTCGGCGGCGCTCAGACGCAGACCGCAGACGTGCTGCGCGAAGCGCAGGACCTGTACGAGCGACTCGAGATCGAGCGTGCCGTACCCCTGTTCCGCCAGATCGTCTCACCCAGCTGGACGTCCGAGGTCTCTCAGGATCAGCGAGTCCTGGCCTACACGTATCTCGGCGCCTCCCTCGCGCTGCTCGGCGTCCGCGACTCCGCCATGCTGTATTTCCGTCGGGCGATCGAGCGGGACGCGTTTGCGGATCTCGACGCCCGGCGTTTCACGCCTGCGCAGGTAACGCTGTTCCATGAGGCCCGGCGCCAGACATTCGCGGTTTCGGTTCGCCCGGTCGCGGCGGCGCGCGTCGACCCGCGAACCGAGCGCGCCAGCTTCACCGTCGTGACCACTCATGCGGCGGCTCTCCAAGTCGCCGTGCGTGCGGTGGACGTGCCCAGCGCCACTGTCTTGTTTCGCGGCGCGAACGACGGGCTGCGAGAGCTAGCGTGGGATGGTCTGGGGGCCGATGGTCGAATTGTCCCCCCGGGCCGATACGAGCTCGCCGTCGTGGCCCGGAGCGAGCTGCTGGGCCGGTCCGACTCGACCCGGGTCTATTTCACCATCGCGCACGACGCGCCGCCGCTCGAGGATTCCGTGCCCGCGCTGGGTCCGCGCGCCCTGTTGGCGGAGCGCGTGGAGCCCAGCGCCGGCCGCTCCGATCTCGGGAAGGGGCTCGTGGTCGCCGCCGGCGCCATCTTCGCGTCCACGGTGATGGCCAACCACGATCTCGGGCGCAGCGGTCGGCTCATGGCGCTGACCGTCGGCGGGAGCGCGGGCGTCGCCGGTGTGCTTGCCCTGCTGCACACGCGTACGCCGCGCGACTTGCCCGCAAATATCGCCGAGAACAATCGGCGCCGCGCCGCGCGAGCCGCGACGAACGCCGATATCGCGCGCCGCAACGCGGCCAAGCTGGCGCAGACCGTGCTCGTCATCTCGCCTGCAGCCGGTCTGGGTCCGTGAGCGCGACGCGTCATCCCGGCGCTGCATCCCTCGTCGTCTGCTGTACGCTCGGCCTGATTCCACGGGGAGCGTGCGGGCAGCTGGGCCTCGCGTGGACCACGTCCGCGGCGCTCCTGGTGCACCAGGTGGACATCGGCTACGGCGTGGAACAGACGTCGGGCCTGGTGCTCGGCGCGGAAGGCGCCCTGGCGGTGCGATCGCGGTGGCGGTTCGCGGTCCACGCCGCCGGCGGCTCCTTGTCCGGCCCGGTGACGGATGCCGAGCAGCGCGACGTGGGCGAGCTCGGCGTGCGCGGGAGCGTCGTGGCCACGCCCTGGCTGGCGATCGTGAGCGGCGCGACGTCGCGCACTTACTCGAGCGCGATAGCCCGGCAGCGCTGGACCATTGTGGATCTCGGGGCCGAAGCACGCGTCGACTTCGCGACCACCCCGGTGCGCGGGGTGCTGCGGGGCGGGTTGCTGCCCGTCGTTTCCGTGCGAGGCTTGCCGGGGCCTGATGTGGGGCTCACGGCGGCGGCCGGCGTCGAGTACCGCTCCGGCGCAGTCAGCGGCGGGCTATTCTACGGGCTCGAGCGCTACGACTTTCCGGATACCGGCGCCGGGCGACGACTCGAACAGGTGAACACCCTGTCGTTGCGCGTGACCGTGCGGCGGGGTTCCAGCCGCACGTCACCGGATCGGTGAGCCTGGCGCCCCCAGCGCCTGGATGAGCGCGCGGATCGTGCCCGGAGCGTTGCCTTCCGCCCGATTGTTCACGTGGATCAGCGCGTCGCAGTTCCGCGCGATCGCCTCCCGCATCAGCCCCAGCAGGTCCTGGCGCAGCTCCGGCAGCTCCTCGCGCACCCGGTCGTAGGGATCGAACAATCTGACCGCTTCTGAGTACGAGCGTCCCGGCTTCAACAAGCCCCGCGCGACGATGAAGCCGCTGCCCCCCCCCTCCCCCAACGTCCACGGCAGGTGCATCTGGGTCCGGATGGTGGGCATCTCGGTCCAGGAGTTGAACACGTGGCTCACGCGATGGCGTCGCAGCACCTCGCCGTGCAGATCGGTGAGGAGCTCGGCGTTGCGCAGCTCGACGGCGTAGCGAACGTCCTTGGGCAGCTCCCCGAAGAACCGGTCGAGCCGTTCCCCCCATTCGGCGGCGCTGAGCAGATCAGACCCGCGCATCGCCTGGAACTGAAACACGAAGCACAGGTTCTGCTTGGCGAGCGCCCGGCTGTACGGCGTGAGGACGCTACGCAGGAACAACTGCGCATTGAGAAAATCGGGGTTTAGCTGGCCGGCGAGGCTGCCCCACCGGCGGTCACGGATGAAGCGCCGGGCCGTGATGCGATCCCACACTTTGATGCCGCAGGCGTAGCCGGCCGGCAGCACGCGCGCATACGCGTCGAGTACGCGCTCGGACGGTGCCTGGTAGAATCCCGTGTTGATGGCGACCATGCGAAACAGCGGGTAGCGGACGTATTCCTCGAGCCGCGCCGTGGGATGCTTGCCGTCGTACGCGCGGTGGTACACGTCGCCCGCCCAGCCGTCGGTCGCCCAGCTCGATGTCCCGAATTTGATATTGGGAGGAACGGCCTCCGCGAGCGCTGCGATCTCCGGCCGCGGAGGCGGCAGGGTCAAGTCTAGCGCTCCACTGGCGGGTTGAAGCCGTAGGTCGTGTTCTTGAAGATCGAATCCGCGATGGCCAGGGCCGCGGTCGCCTGGTCGGGCTTGGTCCTCCGCAGCGCCTGTCCCAGTCCCTGGTACACGATCCCGTAGGTCGCGAGGATGCTCTCCGACGGCCGATCGACCCAGCCGCGTGGCCGGTAACGGCCCGCCGAGTGGCTGTGGTACACCCCGAACGCCAGCGCGGACGTGCGCTGCACGTTGATGAACCCGAGCCCCGGCCCGAGCGTCACGATGCTGTCATTGGGCGAGAGGGGCTGCAGGTGCAGCTTGCGCGCGAACCCCTGACCCTCGAGGTATTCGGTCAGCCCGAACAGGTCGGCGTAGGGGCCCACCGTGCGCGAGAAATAGATCGGGCGCCTCCCCATCTGCTGCTTGATCGCCTCCAGCACGACCACATCGGCGCGCTCGAGATACTGCTTGCCGAGCAGCTGCGGATCGAGCGTGATGGTGACCCCGCCCAGGCTCACGACGCGCTTCTGGTCGAGCCAGTACACCGGCTGCAGCGTGTCGTTGATGTAGGCATCGCTGTAGCTCAGCAGCTTGCCCTCGGGTTTGGACCAGGCGTGTCCCCGGTAGGTCGCCGGCGCATTGGTCGAGTCGAACGTGGCGAGCGGGCGCCGTTGCAGCTGGCGCAGGTACCAGTCGGTGTTGGCGAGCGACAGGTTCACCACCGTCACGTCCTGGCGGATGTGCTCCACCTCCTGCGCGTACCACAGGGGGAAGGTGTCGTTGTCTCCCGCGGTCACCAGCACGCCGTACGGCTCCACCGACTGGAGAATGTCGGAGGCGAAGTCGCGCGCCAGCGTTTCGCCCTTGCGCGAGGCGCTGTAGTGATTGCCGGCAAGGGGAATGAGCGCCAGCGCCAGCACCGGCGTGGCGAGGAGCCAGCGGCGGTTCGCGTCGGGCTCGCGGTCGGCGAGCCAGTCGCTGGCCCACTCCATCAGGGTCCCGAGTCCCATCCCGGCCCACACGCCCCACAGCGCGAACGAGGCGATGAAGAAGTAGTCGCGCTCGCGCACCTCGCGGGGGAGCTGGGCCTGCGAGAGATCCCAGGAGTACCCGTACTTGAAGTTCAGGTAGAAAATGAGCGACAGCGTGAGCGTCGCCATGAGGCTCGTCATCGCCAGCGCCGCGCGGAAGTCAGCCTTCCAGTGGCGCACCGCGCCCAGCAACCCCAGCGAGGAGAACACGACGGCCAGCCCGTAGCGGGCCCCCATGCCCCAGTCCCGCCCCCATTGCCAGGTGAAGTACTGGATCCACATGCCGATCTGGGCGACGAGGGTGGCCTGGCGTTGCCACACTGGCGGCTTGCCGTATTGCTGGCGGGTGAGCACGTCCCACAACGCCTGCCGGGTGGTGGGCTCGCCCTCGTTGATGGGCGGGAAATGCGCCGCGCGGATCGGGAGGAACAGGTACACCGACAGGCCCACGACCGCGACCAGCAGGACGGCGACGGCGAAATCGCCGTTGCCCGCCCACCCGAACGCGTAGATCAGGGCGATCACGAACAGCACCGCGGCGATCTTCAGGGGGACCGAGCTCTCAAGGCCGGTCGCGACCAGCACCGTGTAGGCACCGCAGAACACCAGCCACTGCGACCACTCGACGCGCCGTGCCGCCTCGCCAATCGGCCGCTCCTTCTTGAGCGGCGGGTAGAGCAGCACGATCACCACAGGCCCCACCAGCACGCCCATCATGTGGTTGGTGGAGGTGAGCGCCAGCAGGTACACGATCATCAGCAGGTAGTGATCGTGGCCCTCGCCGGCCGGCTGATCGTCCCAGCGCACGATGAGCCACAGCACCAGCGCGATCGAGAGCAGCGACAGCGTGTACACCTTCTCGTTCACGACCGACTGATTCCACACCGTGAACGCGGTGGCCGCGACCAGGGCCCCAGCGACCGCCGCGAGCCGCCGCGGCAGGCGCGCCGGGACCCAGGCGCGCATCCACCGCTCGCCTACCAGGAACCAGCATCCCGCCGCCACCGCGCTCGTCACCGCGGCGAGCAGGTTGACCCGCGCCGCGTAGGCGGCCACCCACGGCACCAGGCCCCAGGTGTGCGCGATCAGCGTGAATAACGGATTACCGGGCGGGTGGGGGATGCCGAGCACGTACGCCGCCGCGATGTATTCGGAGGTGTCCCAGAACTGCGTGGTGGGGGCGAGCGTCGCGACATAGAGGAGCAGGGCCCCCAAGCTCACCGCGCCCGCCCAGAGATAGGGCGGAGCTTCCACCCCCGCACCCAGGGTCGAGCCGATCGGCTCCGTCATCGCATCCTTGGTTGCTGGCTGTGCGTAGGTCATGTCCGGTCGGTTCGAGGTCAGTTGCGGACGTACGTCGTGTTGTCGAGAATCGCGTCGCGCAGCGCGAGCGCGCGCGTCGCCAATGCGGGGTCGGCCTCCCGCGCTGCCGTCGCGATGGTGTCGTAGACGATCACGTAGCCCAGCAGGCTGTTCTGGGACGCGACGTCCACCCAGCCGCGGGGCCGCGGTCGCGCCGCGGTCAGTCCCCCGCGATAGACGTCGAACGC
The DNA here is from genome assembly GCA_965653495.1 of uncultured bacterium. GTDB lineage: Bacteria > Gemmatimonadota > Gemmatimonadetes > Gemmatimonadales > GWC2-71-9 > AG41. The sequence continues at coordinate 5,624 of CBFHAJ010000117.1, forward strand.
GAGAGCCTCCGACCGGGGCACGTTTACGAAGCCACGACCGGCGATCAGGCGCACGCTGTCGCTGGGGACCGCCGGCCGCGGTATCACCCGCCGGACCAGACCTTCACCCACCAGGTACTGCGACAGCCCCATCTGATCGGCATAGTTCCCGGTCGATGCCGAGAAGTAGATGGGACGCTTGCCGAGCCGATCCTTGATGATTTCGAGCACCGCGACGTCGTCGCGGATAAGATACGGCCGCCCCAGGGCGTTGGGGTCGATCGTCACCGTGATCGCCCCCAGTTTCAACGTCACGGCTTGGGGCAGCGGCACGATTTCGGGGAGCGTATCGGCAGGATCACTCAGGTAAAAGCGGTTCATCCACGCCTCGGTAGGCCGCGGCCAGGCCCGGGTGCGGTACATGGCCGGGGCGGCCGCGGGGAGGAACGTCACAGGCGGACGATTCTGGAGCTGGCTCAGGTACCAGTTGGTCTGGGCGAGCGACAGCACCATCACGCTCACGTCCTGGCGCACCCCTTCGACTTCCTGGGCGTACCACAGGGGGAACGTGTCGTTGTCGCCCGCCGTCACGACCAGCGCATACGGATCGACCGACTGGAGCACGTCGCGTGCATAGTCCCGGGCCAGCGTTTCACCCGCGCGTGACGCGGTCAGCCGGTTGCCCGCGAGCGGCACCAGCGCGACCAGCAGCACCGGGAGACAAAACGCCCAGCGTCTCGCGGCCGCCGGCTGCCGCGCGGCGACCCCTCCCCCACGGTGCAGCCACTCGAGCAGCGCGGCCAGGCCCATCCCGACCCAGACGCCCCACACCGCGAACGACGCGATGAAGAAGTAGTCCCGCTCGCGCACTTCGTGCTCCAGGCGCGGACCGGCGAACGCCTGGGAGTAGCCCCACTTGAAGTTCAGATAGAAGACGAGCGCGACGGTGAGCGTGCCCACCAGCGTCGTGAGCGCGAGCGCGGCGCGGCGGTCCGCCCGCCAGTGCCGCCGGGCGCCGGCCATGCCGAGCGCCGCGAACAGTACCGCCAGCAGGCGCTGCACGCCGTCCTGCCAATCATGACCGAACTGCCACGTGAAATACTGCACGTAGTTGAGCAGCAGCTGGCCGAACAGCACGAGCGTGTGGCCGGGGTTGTCGGGCCCGGGCGGGTACATCGGGTTGTCGAAAACCGATGGCTTGCCGAACTGCGCGCGCGTGAGCATGGCCTGCAGCGCCGGCCATGTGGTGGGCGCTCCCTCGTTGAGATACGGATCGAAGTGCGCCCGAATCGGCAGGAACAGGTTGACGCTCAAGCCGACGGCCGCTACCAGCACCGCGGCGCCGATGAAGCGGGGACGGATCAGGGCGCGCGGCTCGGTCGCCAGGACGTACACCAGCACCGCCGGTGCCGCCAGCACGCCCATCAGGTGGTTCGTGGCCGTGAGCGCGAGCAGATAGACGATGAGCACCAGGTAGCGGTCACGCCGCGTGTCGGCGGGCCGGTCGCCCCAGCGGAGCGCGAGCCACAGCGCCAGCGCGATCGAGAGGACGCTCACCGTGTACTGTTTCTCATTCACCACCGACTGGTTCCACACGCTGAAGGTCGTCGCGCCCACCAGCGTCCCCGCCAGCGCGACGAGCCGACGGACCCAAGCGGGCGTGACGATTCCTCTGAGCAGCCGCTCGGCGATGAGGAACCAGAAGCCCGCGGCGGCGGCGCTCGTCACGGCGGCGAACAGATTGATCCGCCGGGCGTAGTCGGCGCCGAGCGGCAGCAGGCCCCAGGCGTGTCCCAGGATCACGAACAACGGGCTGCCGGGAGCGTGCGGGATGCCGAGGGCGTGGGCGGCCGTGATGTACTCGGACGCGTCCCAGTATTGCGTGGTCGGCGCGAGCGTCGCCACGTACAGGATGAGGGCCCCGAGGGCGACAAGGCCGGCGAGCAGGTAGGGCGGACGGTCAGTCGTGGGCTCGGTCATGGTCGTCACTGGTTAGTGCCGGAACTGCCGCAAGCCGGTGAGCACCATCGCCAACCCCGCCCGATCGGCGGCCGCGACGACGTCGGTGTCGTTCACCGAGCCGCCCGGTTGGATGATCGCTGCTACGCCCGCCCGCGCCGCTTCTTCTACACCGTCCGGGAACGGAAAGAACGCGTCGGAAGCTAACACGGCGCCCGCCGGATCGTGCCCCTGCTGACGTGCCTTGTGGATCGCCAGGAACGAGGCATCCACCCGCGACATCTGACCGGCGCCGATCCCGATCGCCGCCTCGCCCCGCGCGAGCAGGATGGCGTTCGACTTGACCGCCCCGACCGCCGCCCAGGCGAACCGGAGATCGCGCCATTCCGCCTCGGTCGGCGGGCGCCGGGTGGCCACCTTCCATCCCGACTCGTCGGCCACGCGTGCGACCGGCGGCCGCTCCTGCACCAGGAAGCCACCACGGATGCGCTTGTAGTCCCAGCCAGCGGCGCCGGCCCCGGCCCTGGCCCCCCCCGCCGGGAGGCGCACGACGCGCAGGTTCTTCTTCTCCCGATATACACGCAGCGCCTCTTCGGCGTATGCTGGGGCGACCACGACCTCCACGAACAGCTCGCGCATCGTCGCGGCCGTGCTCCCGTCCACCGGCCCGCTGAACGCGATCACCGATCCGAACGCCGAGGTGCGATCGGTGGCCAGGGCCCGCTGATACGCGTCGGCGGGAGTGCGCGCCAGCGCGATGCCGCACGGGGTGGTGTGCTTGATGATCGCACACGCGACCTGGTCCGCTCCGCACCAGGGCGCGACCGCGGCCAGGGCGGCATCGGCGTCCAGCAGATTGTTGAACGACAGCTCCTTGCCGTGGAGCTGCTCCACGTCGCGAATCCCGGGCTCCGCCGTGGCGTACAGCGCCGCGGCCTGATGGGGATTCTCACCGTAGCGCAGCTCCTGGCGCCGCTCGAGGCTCAACGTGATCCGATCGGGCCAGCCGGAAACATCTCGGGTGAGGTAGCTGTGAATGGCGGCGTCGTAGGCGGCCGTGTGGCCGAAGACCTTGGCCGCGAGCTGCTCCCGCAAGGTCGGATTCCCGGGACTGGCGCCCGGGGTCAGTGAGCCGGCTCGGAGACCATCGAGCACCACGGGATAGTCGTCCGGGTCGACGACGACCAGCACGTCCTGATGGTTTTTCGCCGCCGAGCGCAACATCGACGGGCCGCCGATGTCGATCTGCTCGATCGCCTGCTCGAACGTCGCGCCGGGTTTGGCGATCGTCTCGCGAAACGGATAGAGGTTGCCCACCACGAGGTCGATCGGGGCGATGCCGTGCTCCGCCATGGCGGCGCGGTCGCCGGGGTGCGAGCGGCGCGCGAGCAGACCGCCATGCACCTTGGGATGCAGCGTCTTCATCCGGCCGTTCATCATCTCCGGGAACCCGGTCACGCGCTCGATGGGGATCACCGGAATCCCCGACTGGCGCAGCGCCTCGGCGGTGCCTCCGGTGGACACGATCTCCCAGCCGAGCGCGACCAGCTCGCGGGCGAGCTCCACGATGCCGCGTTTGTCCGAAACCGACAACAGCGCTCGGGGGGGGGGAGTCACCAGGTTTCGGCCACGGCTCGAATGATGTCGGCGAGGCTCGCGACGTCCTTCAGGTCGATGACCTCAGCGGGCGAGTGGGAGTAGCGCAGCGGCCAACCCATCGCGACGTCGACGACGCCGTACGGCGTGAACATGGATCCGTCGTTGCCGCCGTTGGTCGTGCCGAACTGGAGCGCCCCCCCCAGGCCGCGCTTGCGCGCCACCTGGCGCAACGAGTCGAGGTAGGCGGGCGGCGTGATGGACGAGTTGTCCAGGGCCCGCGCCACCGCGCCCTGGCCGATCGGCGCGACCCCGAAGTTGGGCAGCTCGAGGGGCGAGTCGGCCGACACGAACGTGTCGATCGCATGCACCCGCCGGGGCGTGGTGCCGAGGGCCGCCGCCACGACGCCCGCGCCCTCGAGCCCGATCTCCTCGCGCACGCTGAAGACGAAAATGACTGCGTGCTTGAGTGCGGCGCGGTCCAGATGGCGCAGCGCGATCAGCTGCGCCGCGCAGCCCACGCGATCGTCGAACGAGCGCCCGGTCGCGCGCGTCCCCGCGAGGCGCACATACTGTTTGGGCATGGTGACCGTCGTGCCGAGGGTCGCGCCCCGGGCCAGCGTGGCCGCGCGCGACGTCGTGCCAACATCGACCCGCAGCGGCGGCGGCGTGCGGTGCGTGAATCCCGAATCGCGCGGCAGGAAGATCCCAGGCACATCGCCTTTGGCGGTGTGGACCAACGCCGGTTGGGCCTCGAACAGCGATGGGAAGAACCCGCCACGATTCTCGAGCTCGAGCGAGCCGTCGTCGCGGATGGCGGTCACCCGGTAGCCGATTTCGTCCATGTGGGCGACGAACACGACGAGTGGGCTCCCTTGTCCGACGCGCACCCACAGGTTCCCCGCGGTATCTGTCTCCGACTTGGCCCACACCGGGAGCAGCCGCTTCACCACGTCGCGCACCGGTCCTTCGGCGCCGGAGACGCCGTAGGATTCGACGAGGGGGGACAGGACGGCTTGGGCCTCTGAGATTCGGGGATCATCCTGGGCGGACAGGCGGACGGGCGGAATGGCGGACAGTAATACCACCGCGAGAGCGCAGTTTCTGACCGCTCTTCCGCCTGTCCGCCCGTCCGCCTTCACCTTCCCTCCATCCACACCACCAGCTCCTTCGCCAGCGCGTCCGCGTCCGCGAGCGAGACGGTCTCGACCGCCGTGTCCTGATGGCGCGCCGGGAGGGTCGCCGTCTTCGTGGCCGTGAACGGTCCCAGCAGGGCGGTCGCGGTGGCGAGCCCGACGTCGCTCGTGTACAGGCTCTGTACCGTGAAGGCCACCACGACACTGCCCTTCACGCGCGGTTTTGACTGAACCGCGGCGACGACGGCGGCGCACGCCGCGCGCCGGCCCGCGGCCGGTGCCGCGAGCAAACGGTCGCCGTAGATGAGTGGCTGCTTGGTGAACGAGACGGGAGCCAGCACGTCGATACCGAGCGCGCGTGCTTCGGCAGCGGTGGCGGCGCCCACGTCCACGTACGCGCTATCGACGGTGAACACGGGATCCGGGGCCCCGGGGCCGACGCGACCGCGCGTCAAGTGCACGGACTTTACGGCGCCGACGCCCGGGACGGCACCGCGCGCTCCGAACACGGTCACGCGGTGGCCCTCGAGCTGCTGGTCGAACAGCCCATACGCGGTGCGCGCACCGACGCGCCGCAACCGCAGCAACCCTTCCGGGGTGATGTTGCCCACCACGTAGCCGACTTCGTCCACTGGGCAGGCGAGCAGGCGCCGTGGCGCCCCCTGACCGAGCGTCACCACCACGTTGCCGGCGCGATCGCGCGCGCTGCCGGGCACGAGCGCGACGAGCGAATCGGCCATCGCCTGCTCGAGGCCGGTCACGGCGGTCATGCTGGCGAGGCGGGTGGCGAGGGAATCAACGGATTGGGCGGATAGGCGGACCGCCGGACCGGCGGACAGGTAGACGAGGCCGGCGAACAGCGCCGCCTTACCGGTCCGCCCGTCCGCCCGTCCGCCCGTCCGCTGACTCTTCCAGTTGGATCTCAACCTCGTCTCCCGAAACGAATGTCGAACCCGCAGCGACCAGCCGCACGGGGCGCTCCGGCACACCGAGTCGCGCGAGCGCCAGTACGGTCGCCGGCAGCAGGCGATGCTCGACCTGAAGGACGCGCGCGGCGAGCGAGTCGGGCGTGTCGTCCGGTCGGACCGGGACGGGCCACTGCGTGAGCACCGGGCCCCGGTCGTACTCCTCGTCCACGTAGTGGACCGTCGCACCCGAAACGGCGGCGCCGCTGGCGAGCACCGCCGCGTGGACCCGGTGCCCGTACATGCCGGGGCCGCCGAACGCCGGGAGCAGCGCCGGATGGATATTAATGAGCCGCCAGCGAAACCGCGCCACCGCGGCGGCGGGGATGCGTTTCAGGTAGCCCGCCAGGACAGTGAGCCGGGCGGCGCCTATGCCGGCGATCAGCTCGTCCGCATCGGCCGGGTCGGCGAGCACGCTCCCCGGCACGCCGGCCTGGCGCGCGCGCTGCAGGGCTCCCGCGTCGCCCCGGCTCGAGATCACCCGAGCCACGCGGGCGACGGGAGATCCTGACAGCGCGTCGAGCAGCGCCTGGAGGTTCGTGCCGCCGCCCGAGACGAGCACGGCGGTCGGCACGGGCGGCGCGCTCACCGCGTGCAGGGCGTGAGCGCCGCTGGCTTGGGCCCCGCGGTGACGGTTAGCG
>CBFHAJ010000118.1:0-11818 GCA_965653495.1 uncultured bacterium
GGTGGGTGTGGCGGAGGCCACGCCGGCGCCTGACCAGCTCGTCAAACTATGGCAGCAACGCGTGGATCTCATGCAGCAGCTCGTGGGCGTTCACGTCACGCGGGCCGCTTATGTGGGGCTCTAGAGGCCCTGGAGGCATTTCGCTTTTGCTGCGTCCGTGGTTGTTCATCGGCGCCGTCTCGGCACTGTGCACCGCTGGGCTGACGGCCCTGGAGCATACACCCGCCCCCCCCCCCCCCGCCCCGGCCGCCCCCGCCCCCCGAGCCCCACGTGCCCGGCCCCCGCGCGTGGCACGCACGCCGGGCGCGTTCGCGTTCGCGTGGAGCGACAACCACGGCCGAATCGGGGTGATCGTCGGGACCGATGCGAACGTCGAGAGCGACAAGATCGGGGCCAAGATCGAGGCCGTGACGCCCGGCGGGCCGGCCGACAAGGCGGGACTCAAGGTGGGCGACATCATCAGCAAGTTCTCCGGCACGGCGCTCGGCGGCCTCAAGGCTGAGGATGAAGACGAATCCGGTCCGGGGCGCAGGCTGATCGCGCTCGCCCGCAAGCTCGAGCCGGGCGACACCGTGCGGCTCGAGTATCGCCGCGGCAGCGACACCAAGCAGGCGACCCTCGTGGCAGAGGACCTCGACGGCGGCATGCGCGTAGAAATGCCACCGATGGCGATGCCCAAGGTCATGGCGATGCCTGATATCCGCATGGATTGGTCGTGGGGAGAGCCGTGGGGTGACCTCGATATGGTGAGCCTGAACCCGGACCTGGGGGACTACTTCGGCACCAAGGAGGGCATCCTGGTGGTGAAAACGCCGGCCGACTCGAGCCTGCCGCTCAAGGCCGGGGATGTGATCCTGTCGATCGGCGGCCGGAAGCCTACGAGCCAGTCCCATGCGATGCGCATCCTGCGGTCCTATGAGCGGGGTGAATCCGTCTCGATCGATATCATGCGCAAGCAGAAGCGCACGACGCTCACCTGGCAGGTGCCGGACCCGGAGCGTCGCATGCGCCACGAGATGGAACGCATGCAACGCAAGGAACGCGAGGACGAGAGCAGCTTGCGGCGGTTGTGGCAGCGGCAGCAGCAGGACGTGGAACGGATGGCACGGGAGCGGCTGACTGATCTGCGGCGGCAGTTGGAGGAGAAGCAGGTGGAGATGCGCCGGCTGCTCCGGCGCGCGACCCATCTCCAGCAGGTCTAGCGGTCAGGTCGCGCGGCGCGCTGGCAGCACCTGATCGAACGCGGCGAACTCGAACGGCTTGGGCACGCACGGCCGCCCGGTGGATGCCAGGAAACCCCGCACGCTGTCGTCCACCAGCTGCCCGGTCGTGAAAATCACCCGCTCGGCGTACGACGGATCGCGCGCTTTGAGCTCCCCGAACAGCTGCTCGCCCGACAAGTCCGGCATCCGCATGTCGATGATCACCGCGTCGAACGCATCTTCGCGCATGCGCGCCAGGGCTTCTTTGCCGCTCGCCGTGGTCTCCACCTCGTGCCCGCGGCTCGACAGGTAGCGCTGCAGGGCGACCCGCACCGACGCCTCGTCGTCCACCACCAGGACGTGCAGCCGGTCCGTGACCGCTTGCACCACCGGCGTGGTGGGCGACTCACCGGTGCCCCGCGGGGCCACGATCGGGAGCTCGATCACGAAGCGGGCTCCGCCCTGCGCGGCGTTCTCCGCCCAGATGCGGCCTTCGTGCTCCCGCACGATGCCGAGTGAGATGGAGAGGCCGAGCCCGGTGCCTGAGCCGGTCGGCTTGGTGGTGAAGAACGGGTTGAAGATCCGCTCGAGCAGGTTGGGCGGGATGCCCGGCCCCGTGTCTTCCACCTCGATGCGGATCAGGCCACCCGCCCGGCGCGTGCGCACCGTGAGCCGCTGCTGGTCCCGCTCCGCCCGCTCCATCGCCTGCTCGGCGTTGGTGATCAGGTTCAGGAACACCTGCTGCAGCTGGTGCGCGTCGGCCATGGTCTCGGGGACCTGGTCGTCGTAGTCGCGCTGCACGTCGATGCCGCGCACCCGCAGCTCGTAGCCGCGCAGCTCGAGGGTGTCGTCCAGCACCTGGTTGACCGACGTGGGCGTCCGCTCGGGCTTATGCTGGCGCGCGAAGGTCAGCAGGTTCTGCACGATACGCGACGCGCGGCGCGCCTCGGCGTAGATCATCTCCGCCGCGGTGCGCTGATCGGGCGGGAAGCGCTTCTCCGACAAGAGCAGCTGTGCGAACGCCGAGATCCCGGCGAGGGGGTTATTCAGCTCGTGCGCCACGCCCGACACGAGCTGCCCGATCGCCGACATCTTCTCGGATTGAATCAACTGCTCCTGCAGCATCTTCTGATCGGTCACGTCGCGGATCACGCACAGCACCTCTTCGTCCAGCTGCGGCGTCGAGTAGGTGACCTGAATGGTGCGTACGTTCGCGTCCTTGGCGTAGAAGCTCGTCTCGAACAGCCCCGTCTCGCCGGCGAGCGCCCGCTGGAAGTTCGCCAGGGCCTTGGGGAGTTCGTCGTCGGGGAGCATGGGGGCGAACCACTGTCCCACGAGCTCCTCGCGGCGATACCCCGAGATGATCTCTGCGGCGTGATTGAACGTGGTGAACCGGCCGTTCGCGTCCAGGGTGACGATCGCGTCGGACGCGGATTCGAACAGGTTGCGGTAGCGGGCCTCCGACCGCGCCAGGGTCTCCTGTGCCCGCTTTTGCTCGGTGACGTCGCGCAGCGTCGCCACCGTGCCGATCAGCTCCCCCTCTACGAGCAGCGGAGTCGTAGACACCGCGACCACGCGCTCCTCGCCGCTCGTGCTCAGGATCTTGGTTTCGTAGTGCTGCTCCTCGCCCTCGAACGCCAGGTGCTCCCGCTCGGCCACGTGCTCGCGCTCGGCGGGGTCGACCACGTCGTTGATGGGTGTCCCGGGCAGGTCATCGAGCGGCCGGCCGAACAGGGCGGCGGCCGCGCGGTTGGCCGTGACGATGCGCCGGTCGAGGCCGGTGACCACCACGGCGTCCGCCAGCGCGGCCACGATCTCGGCGGCGACGCGCTGCGAGTCCAGCGGGCGCTTGGGTCCCGGCTTGGGAGGAGGCTGTGCGGGCGAGCGCACGCCGCGCGCGGGCGTCGCGCGCCGACCCTTACTGCTCATGAGCCGTACGAGGCCACCATCGCATCCTTCATCAAATCGAGGCTCTTGAGCGCCGCGTCCGTCACGGAGCGCGGGACCTCACCACGCTTGACGCACCCCTTGATGATCTCGAGCGCGTGGATCGGATGCTCATCGTCGTACTTGGCATGCTCCTCGAGCCACCAGCGCCCGCGTGGTCCGATCTTCTCGTTCTTCGCCAGCCCGCGCAGCGCCTTCTCGGAGATCTTCTGTGCTACCCCTTCCACCGCGTAATTCGTCGCCGACACGGCGGCGCCGAACGTCGCGCTGCGGCACATGTCCGTCAGATAGGCATGGAACGCCTTCACGGGGGGCAGCATCGGCTCGGGAACCTGGAAGCGCTCTTTCGGGACGTTAAACCCGTCCCCCATCGCGCGCCACATGGCGTCGTGCCGCTTCTCGACGCGGATGTTGTCCCGGAAAAAGGCCTTGCCGTCGTCCGGCGAGCGGTCGAGCAGCAGCTGCAGCCACTGCGGGAAGTCGCGGATGATCGGATAAAACGCCACGAGAAAGTTCTGAATCCTGCCGTCGATCAGCTCGTTCTCAGACGCGTGCACGATCACCGGCGTGTCGAGAATCGCTTCGCGACTGGGATCCAGCGCGGCATCGAGATCCGCCACCCATGACGGGTGGGGGGTCACCTGCACAGCCATCTCGTCTCCTTCCGGGCGCTCGGACTAAGTAAATCGGGGGCTTGCAAGGGCTCCAAATGTACCACCCTGGTCCCCCCGCACAAGTTCATGCGGCCTTAGAACTTGTGACATCGGCGCCTGAAGCGCTGTGAGCGCAGTTACGGGGGATTGACACGATATATCGTCTCGAAATATCTTCGCGTTACATCGCAACCCAACGAGGAGAGACAATGGCGCGACAGTTCGGCTGGGACAGCTTCGCTTTTGGCTTTGGCCCGCGCGGGTTCTTCTTCGGCGGCCCTCGGGGCCGCCGGCGCCGCCAGTGGTTCGAGTCGGGCGACATGAAGTACGTGATCCTCGAGCTGCTCAAGGACAAGCCGCGCCACGGCTACGAGGTCATGAAGGAGCTGGAGGAGCAGCTCCACGGCTGCTACTCGCCGTCGCCGGGAACGGTCTACCCGACGCTCCAATGGCTCGAAGACGAGGGCCTGGTCGTGGCGAAGGATGTCGAGGGGAAGAAGGTCTACGAGATCACCGATGCGGGGCGCCGCTTTCTCGACGAGCACCGCGACGTGGTCGACGACATCTTCGAGCGCGTACGCGACGCCGTGGACCGCGCGCTGGGCGGGGGGATGGCAGACGTGAACCGCGGCGTGGGACGACTGGTGCGCGCCGTGTACCGCGCCGGGTGGAAGGCGCGCGACGAGGCGGCCCGGCGCCGGCTGGTCGAGCTCGTGGACCGGATGATCGCCGACGTGGAAGGGCTCGCGAACTAAGCGCGGCGCCGGCGCAGCTCGGCGAGGGCGCGCGTCACGTACACGCGTGTCATCTGCTTGCGCCACGACAACTCAAAATCGGTGTTGTCGAGGGGCTTGGCGGGGCGGTACGCGGCGTCGGCGGCCGCCGCGATCGCCTCGTCCGACAGTTGGGTGCCAACGAGTGCCGCGCCCGCCTCGGGTACCTCCTGCGGATAGCTGGCCACCCCGCCCAGCACGATTCTCGCTTCCTCCACCGTTCCGCGTTCCGACTGCCCACTTCCGCCTTTCCAGCGGACCCAGGCCGCGACGCCGAGCACCGGGAAATCGAACGAGTCGCGGCGGCGCAGTTTGTGGTAGACGGCGTCCCACCCGTCGGGCGGGGGCAGGGTCAGCCGCACCTCCGTCAGGACTTCATCGGTGTGTTTCGTGAGGTAGTTGATCCCATCGTTGTGGTAGATCCGCGCGGCGGGGACCACCCGCTCGCCACCAGGTCCGACCAGCACGTACTCGGCGCCTAACGCCACCATCACCGGCGCCACGTCGGACGAGCTCACCGCCCAACAGCGGGGGCTCGACGGCGCGACCCAGCAGATGTGGCCGTCCTTCTTCATGCAGAAGTCGATCGCCTTGCGCCACTCGTACGTCTGGTCGTAGTAATTGCAGCGCGTGTCGAGGCAGAGATTGCCGCCGAGCGTGCCCATGTTGCGGAGCAGGGGCGTGGAGACGAGGGCGGCGGCGCTGGCGACGACCGGGGCTGACTGGCGGACGGGCGGACTGGCGGACAGCTCTGAGAGCGTGAGACACGATCCGAGCACCAGCCTTCCGTCCGCCGTTCCGCCGGTCCGCCCGACCGCCCTCAGCTCTCTCATGCCCATCAGCGAGACGACCACTCGCGGCTCCTGCTGCCGCCGCTTCATGTTCGGATAGAGGTCGGTGCCTCCCGCCACGTACGCGCCGTCCGGGCCGGCGTCGGCTTTGATGGCGAGCGCCTCGTCAAGCGTCCGCGGTTGCAGGTACGTGAACGCCGGAAGCCGAAGCATCAGGGCACCTTTACCGTCTTCTGCCGCCCTCTACCGACCTCTACCGCCTTCCCATCTCCTCCCTCCCACGGCGGTGGCACGCGGGTCGGCTCCGGCCAGGGGATCTCCGGGAAGCCCTTGGGTCCCACTCTTCCCGGTTCTCCCTTGGCTTTAGCTTTCAACGCCTTGAAGACCTTCTCCGGAGTGATTGGCACCTCGTCGATCCGCACGCCGACGGCATCGTACACGGCGTTGGCGACCGCCGGGGGCACGGGCAAGAGTGGTCCCTGGCCGCACTCCTTGGCGCCGAACGGCCCGTTGGGATCGGGATCCTCCACGAGGTATGTGACGACGTCGCACATCTCGAGCGTGGTCGGGCTCTTGTACTCGAGCAGGCTGGGAATCTTGTGCACCACGTTACGATTGCCGCGGTAGGCCATTTCCTCCATCAGCGCTTCCCCCAGACCCATGTACACCGACCCTTCGATCTGGCCCATTACGGTCGCCGCGTTGATCACGCGCCCGACGTCGTGCGCGATCCAGATTTTGGGCACCCGCACCACGCCCGTGCTCGTGTCCACGTCCACCTCCGCGACGCACGCGCTGTAGGAATACGCCGGCGACGGGCCGACGCCCGAGCCGCGGTACTTGCCGGGGGAGGGGGGCGGCGTGTACGAGCCCACGGTGCCCACGGTCCCTTCCGCCGCTTCCGCGAGCCGCACCGCCTCGCCAAACGCCAGTCCGCGATCGGGACGCTGGACGTCGAACACCCGGCCGTCCGCGAACCCCACGCGTTCCACGGGCACCTCGAGCTTCGCGGCCGCGTGGCGCGCGATGATGGCGCGGGCCCGCTCGGCGGCCTGAATCGCGGCGTTGCCGGTCATGAGCGTCACCCGGCTCGAGTAGCTGCCGAGGTCGACCGGCGTCAGGTCGGTGTCACCGGTGACCACCGCGATGTCGAACGGATCGAGGCCGAGGACTTCGGCGACGATCGAAGCGAGGATCGAGTCGGAGCCCTGTCCGATTTCGGTCGAGCCGCAGAACACGGTGACGCCGCCGCCGCGGTCGCACTTGAGCTGCACGCCCGAATGCGGCATCGCGTTCCAGTAAATCGGCAGCCCCGCGCCCGTGATGTAGGACGAGCAGGCGAGGCCGATGCCCTTGCCGGGCGGCAGCTGCCGAAACTTCTGCTTCCAGCCCGACCCGTCGATCACCTTGCGGATGCAGTCGCCCAGGCCCATCGACCCGATCTTGAGCCAGTTGGCCGTGAGGGAGTCGCGCGGGACGAGATGTTTGAGCCGCAGCTCCGCTGGATCGATACCGAGCTGCTCGGCGATTTTATCGAGATGGACCTCGAGTGCGAACCGCGGCTGGGGCGTTCCATGCCCGCGCTTGGGCCCACATGGAGGCTTGTTCGTGAAGGCCCGTGCGCCTTGGAACCTGTAGCGTGGAACGTGATACGTGACTGTCTGCAGCGCCCCGGTGTAGTAGGTGCTCGCCACGCCGTAGGAGCCGTACCCGCCGCCGTCGAGCAGCGACCGGAAATGCATGGCCGTGATTCCACCGTCCTTGGCGACGCCGGTCTTCACCCACATCAACGTGGGATGGCGCCCGCGATGGCAATAGAACACCTCCTCGCGTGTGAGCGTGATCTTCACGGGGCGACCGGTGATCATCGCCAGCTTCGCGGCCACGATCTCGTGGCTGAACGGATCGCTCTTCCCGCCGAACCCGCCACCGTTGGGGCAGGCGATCACGCGGATGCGCGCGGCGGGAAGCTCGAGCACCTTCGCGAGTGCGCGGTGCACGTAGTGGGGCGTCTGCGTCGAGCTCCACAGCGTGAGCTTGCCGTCAGGGGGGGCCGACCAATCGGCAACGGCAGCGTGCTGCTCCATCGGCATGTGGGTGCTGCCCTCGAAGAAGAAGGTGTCCTCGCGCACCAGGTCAGCCGCGCCGAACCCGGCATCCACATCGCCGAACTCGAGGTCGATGAGCTTATGGAGATTGCCGCGGTCGGCGTAGTCGTGGATCTGAGGCTCAGGGTGCTCCACTGAGTCGAGCGCGTCGGGGAAGGCGCGCAGCGGCTCGTAGCGCACGGTGATGCCGTCGAGCGCGGCGGTCGCCGCCTCCTCAGTCGTAGCGGCCACGGCGGCGACCGGATCGCCGACGAAGCGGACCCGGTCGACCGCGAGCGCGTGCTCGTCCTGGCTCACGGGCAGAATCCCGAACGGGATCGGGAGATCCTGCCCCGTGAGCACGGCCTTCACGCCGGGGAGGGCCAGCGCCTGGGAAGTGTCGATCGAAACGATGCGGGCGTGGGGATGCGGGCTGCGCAGCAGTTTGGCGTAGAGCATGCGCGCGAGGAACAGGTCGTCGGCGAACTTCGTGACGCCGGTGACCTTGGCGGTCGCGTCGACTTTGCGGAGCGCCTTGCCGACTACACGAAAGGCGGCGGTCGGGCGGTCAGGCGGCTGGTGGCTCCGCTTTTTACCGGACGCCATACAGGCTCTCCGCCGCCGGCTTCGCGTCCTCGCCGCGCATCCGCGCCGCCGCCAGCTCGACGGCTTCGTAGATCTTGATATAGCCGGTGCAGCGGCACAGGTTGCCCGACAGCGCCTGCTTGATGTCGTCTCGTGACGGCCGCGGATCGGACGCGAGCAAGGCCTCGGCAGCGAGCAAGAACGCCGGGGTGCAGTAGCCGCACTGCGCCGCGCCGAGCTCCGCGAATGCGTCTTGCAGTGGGTGCAGTTTCCCGCCGGCGGCCATTCCTTCGACGGTCTTCACACGCCGGCCGGCGCAGGCGAGGCCCAGCACCAGGCATGAGAGCACCGGCGTGCCGTCGAGCAACACGGTGCAGGTACCGCATTCTCCCAGCTCGCATCCATGCTTCGTGCCGGTGAGGCTCAGGTCCTCACGCAGCACCTCGAGCAGCGTCTTGTGCGGGGCGAAGGCGATTTCGACGGGCTCAGTGTTGAGCTCGAAGGCGATCTTGGTCTTGGTGTCCGGCATGTATCCGTAATCTTGATATGTGGGTGAAGCGGCGCCAGCTTTCGGCCTCGAATCCAACCCACGGATACGCTAATGAGGCCGGTCAGGCGGTCAGACGGACGGGCGGTCGGACAAGCGGCGTTCTCGCTCATCTTGTTGCTATCCGCCACTCCGCCGGTCCACCTGTCCGCCCAGGACTACCGCGCCCAAGCCCTCCGCATCCTGAAGACCGTCCCCCTCATCGACGGCCACAACGACATCCCCGACGCGATCCGGGGTCGTGGCGGCCTCGATTCCGTTGACTTCGCCGCGCCGCAGCCCAAGCTCATGACTGACATTCCCCGACTGCGAGCCGGCCGGGTAGGTGGGCAGTACTGGTCGGCGTACGTCCCCGTGACCACGATTCACGGCGGCCAACATCCCGCGGTGTACGCGCTCGAGCAGATCGACCTCATCAAGCGGCTGTGCGCCAAGTATCCGCGCGACCTCGCGATGGCGTATCGCGCGGCGGACGTGGAGCGCAACTTCGCGGCGGGCAAGATCTCCTGCCTCATCGGTATCGAGGGCGGGCACGCCATCGAGAACTCACTCGGCGCCCTGCGGATGTTCTACCAGCTGGGCGTGCGCTACATGACGCTCACGCACTGGGAGACGATCGATTGGGCGGACGCCGCCACCGACAGCGCCAAGCACCATGGGCTCACGCCGTTCGGGGAGGACGTCGTGCGCGAGATGAACCGGGTCGGGATGCTGGTCGACCTGTCGCACGTGTCGGACGCGACCATGGTGACCGCCATCCGGGTGTCAAGCGCGCCGGAGTTCTACTCGCACTCGTCCGCGCGCGCGATCGCCAACCATGTGCGCAACGTCCCCGACTCGATTCTCAAAATGGTCCGGGCGAACGGCGGGGTGGTGATGGTGAACTTCAATCCCGGGTTCGTGTCGGAGGCCGTGCGGGTGTACGAAGACAGCATGCCGCACCGCGCGACGGCGCTGCGCGCCGCGGGAGTCGACTCGGTGGCCGTGGCCGACTCGACCCGCGCCTGGGAAGCGCGTGAGCCCAAGGCCACGCTGCAACAGGTCGCCGATCACATCGAGCACGTGCGCGACGTGGCCGGTATCGATCACGTGGGCCTCGGCTCCGACTTCGACGGCATCACGGCGGTGCCCGTCGGCCTCGAGGACGTCTCCAAGTTTCCGGACCTGATCGCCGAGCTGCTGCGCCGCGGGTGGAGCGAGCAGGACGTGAAGAAGGTCGCCGGGCTGAACGCGCTGCGCGTGCTGCGCGCCGCCGAACGGGTGGCCGCGGAGCTGAGGACGGCCTCGCGCTAGCCGGATGACGCTTCCGGACCCCGTCGGCCTGTGCCGATCGTGCCGCTGGTCGCGCACGATCAGCAACCGGCAAGGGTCGACGTTTTACCGCTGTGGCCGCGCCGACAGGGACGAAACCTTCCCCCGTTATCCGCCCCTTCCCGTGTTGCAGTGCCGCGGGTACGAGGAGCGGCACGACGAAACGATCACGCCGGCTTCGACTTGAGCGCCGTGGCTAGCGACACGATCGCGAGCACGTCGAGGATCTCCGCGATCGTGTGCGCGAACAGGAAGCTGGTGTAGTCGAGGTGGTACGTGATGTAGCAGAACTCCGCGATCGCATACAGCATGAACCCCCGCCGCGCGGGCACGTTGTCCGCCGCCCCGCGCCACAGCACGACGCCGACGACGAG
Source organism: uncultured bacterium (assembly GCA_965653495.1). GTDB lineage: Bacteria > Gemmatimonadota > Gemmatimonadetes > Gemmatimonadales > GWC2-71-9 > AG41. The sequence continues at coordinate 10,271 of CBFHAJ010000118.1, forward strand.
CAGCGCGAGGTGGACGAGGAAGAAGATCGGTTTGGGGACGCCATCGATGAACGATCCGAATGGCATGCGACGCTCCTGAAAGAGAGGTATGGCCGTCCCCATGATAGGGGGAGCCCCCCGAGCGTCAAGCGGGAACGAGGCAACCCTATTGCGCCGGCGACCCCGTTGCCTCACTTTGGGTTACACGCCTCCTGACACGTCATAGCAACGAGGTCGATCGTGGCGCAATCGCGTCCGCTGGAGCGCGCGAAGCTGTTCTTCTTCCGCTACTTCGAGCAGATCTTTGTGCTGCTGCTCGTGCTGGCGATGGTCGCGATTCACAACCTCGTCGACCAGAAGTTCGCGTTCCTGAGCTTCTACTATCTCCCCATGATCCTCGCCGGCTTCTACGGAGGGCGGCGGTTTGCGGTGCTGGCGGGGGTGTTCGTGGTGGGGCTGGTGTTCTACTGGCAGGAGTTCCAGGGGCTGGACATGCTCCCCGGCCTGTACGGCGACGCGCTGCTCGCCCTGGTGCCGTGGGCCGGTTTCCTGATCCTCACCGGCTACGTCGTGGGCGGGTTAGCCGAGCAGCGCCAGGCGCGGTTGGCGGAGGTGAAGAACGCGTATCTCGCGACCCTCGAGCTGCTGACCTACCACATCGAATCGACGGAGCGCAATCAGCAGGGGCATTCGAATCGGGTCGCCGAGATCGCGGCCGCCATGGCGCGGGAGCTCAGGCTTCCCGAAGACGACGTGGAGAACCTGCGGGTCGCGGCGCTGTTGCACGAGGTCGGGACGCGCGACCCGCGGTTGCTGCGCCTGCTGTCCCGCTCAGTGACCGATTCGTCGGTGACGGTGGCGCGCGCCATGCGCGGCGCCGCCGAGATCATCGGTGAGTACGGGCATTACTATGAGATCGTGGGTGAGGACTGGGACATCGAGGCGCTGCCGCTGGCGCTCACGGTGAAGATCCTGGCGGTAGCCGACGCGTTCGAGACCCTGCAGATGGCGACGCCGGTCAGGCCGGCGTTTCCGAAATGGAGTGCGCTCGAAGAGGTGGAGAAGGGGGCCGGCAAGACGTTCGCGAAGGACGCGGTGCGTGCCTAGCGGACGATCGTGGACCGGCCGGAAGTGACGGCGTCCGAGCGCGAGCTGCGCGCCGTCTAAGGGTTGGGGGGAGGCTCCCGGCGGCCGCGCGCCACGCCGGCCGCGACTCCCGCGCCGAACAGGATGGCCGTGCCGGCTCCGACCACCGGGAGCAGCGCCACGGGCCCCGCCGCGAGGGCGGCGGCCGCCACCCCGGCGATCACCGGAGCCGCGGGCTTCTGCACCGCGTTGACGAAGCGCAACCGCCGCCGCACGAACCCCCGCGTCCAGAAATACCCCGCGCCCGTCGCGGCGCCGGTGACCACCAGCCAGAGTAGCATCGTCGATGTCCCTCCCCTGCCCTTGGCGAGGCTGTACGCAACTTGCCAGAGTGGAGTTTCCCGCGCAAATCTCCCGCGTGACTGCCTCCGCCCCCGCTCCCGCCTCCGCCCGCGTCGTGCGCGTCGCCGCGGTGCAGGCTGC
>CBFHAJ010000119.1:0-11791 GCA_965653495.1 uncultured bacterium
CGTGTCCCTGGTCAACTTCACGACGCGCGAGATCACCTGCAAGATCGTCTACTACGGCCCGGGGCGGTCGGGGAAGACGACCAATCTCCATTACATCTACGGCCGCGTGCCGGACTCGCGCCGCGGCCGCATGGTCTCGCTCGCCACCCAGACCGATCGCACGCTGTTTTTCGATTTCCTGCCGATCGATCTGGGGCAGATTTCCGGGTTCTCGACGCGGTTTCAGCTCTATACCGTGCCGGGGCAGGTGTACTACAACGCCACGCGCCGCCTGGTGCTCCAGGGCGCCGACGGAGTGGTGTTCGTGGGAGACAGCCAGGCGCGCCAGCTCGATGAGAATCTCGAGAGCCTGCAGAATCTGCAGAGCAACCTGCTGGAGCACGGCGTGGACATCCGCACCATCCCCTTGGTGCTGCAATACAACAAGCAGGACCTGCCGCGCGAGCTGATTCTCTCGCCGGCGGACCTGGACGACGCGCTCAACTTCCGCGCCGTCCCGAGCTTCAGCGCCGACGCGCTGCACGGGCGCGGCGTGTTCGAGACGCTCAAAGGCATCTCCGAGCTGGTGCTCAAGAAGCTGGCGGCGGGGACGGTGGCATGACCAGCACGCTCAACGCCAAGTACACGTTCGACTCGTTCGTGGTGGGCTCGGCCAACCGGCTCGCCGTCACGGCGGGCCGGACGGTGGCCGAGAATCCGGGCGCGGCGTACAACCCGCTGTTCATTTACAGCGGCTCGGGGCTCGGCAAGACCCACCTCCTCATGGCGGTGGGTGACGCCGCGAAGAAGGTCGCGCCCACGCTCAACATCGAGTACCTGACGCTGGACGAGTACGTCGAAGCGTTCCACGCCGCGATCGCTGCGGGGCAGGGCGACGCCTTTCGGCGCCGCTTCCAGAACGTCGACGTGTTGCTGGTCGACGACGTGCAGTTCCTCACCAATCGCAAAGAGATGCAGTCGGAGCTGCTGCGCCTCACGGAAGCGCTGCAGGGAGGCGGGCACCAGATCGTGCTCACGAGCGACCGACCCCCCGCCGAGATCGCGGACCTGGACGAGCGGCTGATCTCGCGCCTCTCGGGAGGGCTGGTGGTCGACATCGGGCCCCCCGATTACGAGACGCGCGTCGCGATCCTCCGCCGTAAGGCCGAGGAGCGCGGTGCCAAGTTCGAGCCGGGGGTGCTCGAGACGGTCGCGGGCGCGGAGACGGGCAACGTGCGGGAGCTGATGGGCGCGCTCAACCGGCTGGTCGCGTTCCAGGCGGCCGCCGCCCGCTCCATCAACGCCGAGACGGCCAAGCAGATTCTCGGCATCGGCGCCGAGCCGGCCAAGGCCGGCAGCGACGGCGGCGAGCGCAAGGCGGCCGCGCCCGGGTCGGGGCCGGGCGACGAGTTCGGCGCGTTCCTCGCCGACGTGGCCGTCACGGTCGGGAAGGCCGTTGAGGCGTGGCGGGCCCGGGTGGGCGAGGCGGTGCTGCGGTGGGAGGGCGAGGGGTACCGCACCGGCCGGCTCGAGGCGCTGCTCGCGAAAGACTCGCCGGGGGCCGTCGATCAGGTGATCGCCGGATTCACCCGCGACGTGGAGCGTCTCAAGGAGCTCGAGACCGAAGTGGCGGAGCTCGACCCGCAGGCCGCGGGGCAGAGCGTGTTCCGCGATCCCGAGCGGCTGGCCGAGGCGGAGGAGGCGGCGGCCAAGGTGCGCGACGGCGCGGCGCCGCCGCCCGCACCGTCGGCCGCGTTTCCCCTCGACGCCTACGCGGTGGGCCCCTCCAACGAAGTGGCGTTCAGCGCCGCGCGCGCCGTGCTCAAGCAGCCGGGCAAGAAGTACAACCCGCTCGTGCTCGTGGGAAAGAGCGGCCTCGGAAAAACGCACCTGCTGAACGCCGTCGGCCTCGAGCTGGCGCGCGGCAAGCGCGCGGTGGTGGCGTGTCTCTCGACGCAGGCGTTCGTGGACGAGCTGATCGCGGCCATCGACGGCAACCGCGTGGACTGGTGGCGGGCGCGCTACCGCCGCGCGACCGCGCTGCTGCTCGACGACATCCACCTGGTCGCCGGCAAAGAGCGGACGCAGGAAGAGCTCTTCAACCTGTTCAACCTGCTGCTCGACAAGGAGCGCCAGCTCGTGTTCACCGCGCCGGCGCAGCCTCAGGCGCTCGAGGGGCTGGAGGAGCGGATCGCGTCGCGGCTGGCGGGTGGCCTGGTGGCGGAAATCACTGAGCCCGACCGGGCGGTCAAGCGCGCCGTGCTCGAGCGCCTGCTCGGCCAGCAGAACGTGATCCCCGATCCGGCCCTGCTCGACTTTCTCGCCGACCGGCCGGGGGAGTCGGTGCGCGGCGTCGTGGCCGAGCTGCAGCGCGTCGTGGCGGCCGCGGCGGCGCAGGACGCGCCCCTCACGGCCGGGCTGGCGCGCGAGGTGCTCGAGGGCCAGGCGCCCCGCGACTCCCGGCGCGTCGGGGGATTCCGCACGTCGGGGATCGTGGTCTCGAGCCTGGGCGGCATCAAGAGCCGCGAAAAGGTGGTGTGGGACTGGAGCGATGTCACCGACCGCGTGATCGAGGAGTTCCGCTGATGGCTATCAAAGGCTCACTCAAGGAGGCCTCGCTGCCCGATGTGCTCCAGCTGCTCGCGCTGGGGCAGAAGACGGGCTGTCTGTCCATCGCCGACCGCTCGAACTTTGGATACATCTACTTCAATAAGGGTCGCATCTGCTACGCGTCGATCGTGAATCGTCGCGACCGCCTGGGTGACATCCTGGTCAAGCACGGGAAGATCTCCCCGGAGCAGCTCGAGACCGCGGTGCATCGGCAGACCAGGGAGCAAGGCAAGAAGCTCGGGGAGGTCCTGGTCGGCATGGGGGTGATCACCCAGGCGGACCTGGAGCGCTACATGCGCGTGCAGATCGAAGAGTCGGTCTACTATCTGTTCACCTGGACGCAGGGCACGTTCAACTTCGAGGCCGACGTCCGTCCCGACCGCCAGAGTTTTCTCGTCTCCATCAATCCCGAGTCGCTGCTGCTCGAGGGGGCGCGCCGGGTGGACGAGTGGAGCCTGATCGAAAAGAAGATTCCCGGTTTCGATCTGATCTTCGTGGTGGACCGGGACCGCATGGCGATCAGCGAGGGAGGGAAGCTGAGCGATGCGCAACACCGGATCCTGCCGCTGCTGGACGGGTCGCGCGACGTGAATCGCGTGATTGAGGACGCGGGGCTGGGCGAGTTCGAGATCGGCAAAGCGCTGTACGGCCTCATCACCGCGGGATTCGTCCACCGCGCGGGGCGCACCGCCTCGGCCGCGGACGCCCAGATCACCGACGCGCGGGTGGAAGAGCACCGCAATCTCGGGATCGCCTTCTATAAGACCGGCATGCTGGACGAAGCGACCCGCGAGTTCCGGCGCGTGGCCGAGCTGCGTCCCAGCGAGGCAAGCGCCCATTTCTACGTCGGGCTCGTCGCATTGAAGCAAGCGCGCTGGCGCGAAGCGATGGAGGCGTTGCGGCTCGCGGCGGAAAAGGGCGGCAGCCGGCCGGCGGTGTTCCATAATCTCGGGTTCGCGTTCGAGCAGCTCGGCCGGCTGGACGAGGCCGAGGCCGCCTACGGCGAAGCCGCCGGTCGCGCCCGCACCGACGCCAAGGTATACCTCGGCTGGGGCGTGGTGGCGTTGAAGCGGGGGGACTATGCCGGCGCCGCCGGCCGGCTCGACCGCGCGCGCGAGCTGTTCGGCGCAGTGCCGCCGCCCGCGTGGTTCTGGGCGCGCGCGCTCAGCGCCGCGGGCGCGGGGGAGTTCGAGCTGGCCGAGGAGCTGGCGGAGGAGGGCGCGGAAGCCTACCCCTCGCACGCCGCCCTGCAGAACAATCTCGCCGTACTCAAGGAGCTCGGCGGCGACCTCGCCTCGGCGGAAGACCTGGTGCGGGCCGCGCGCAAGAACGAGCCGTCGCTGCCGCAGCTCTCCAAGACCCTGGGTGACCTGGCGTATCGCGGGTCACGCTACGACGAGGCGTGGGAGGCGTACCGCCGCGCCGTCGAGCTCTCGCCCGACCTGGGCGACGACGTGTACTTCAAGCTCGGCAACATCGCGTACAAGCGAAACGATCGCGAGCTCGCCGCGCAGCTGTGGCGCAAGGCGCTCGAGATCAACCCCAAGCACGAGCTCGTCAAAGCCAATCTGGATACGCTGGGCGCGCTGTCGTGACGTCGCCGCCGGACGAGCGCGCCTTCCGGGCGCTCACCCAGAAGATCACGCAGGCCCGGGGCCTGGCGTGCGACAGCTACAAGGACCGCTGCCTGCGCCGCCGCATCGGCGTGCGGATGCGCGCCCGCGGCGTTCACACGTTCGACGATTACAGCCGCCTGCTCGATCAGGATCAGCGCGAGTACGATCTGCTGCTCGATGCCCTCACCATCAACGTCACGAAGTTCTTCCGCAACGTGGAAACGTGGCGCGCGCTCGAGCCGTGGCTCGCCCGGATGTGGACGGCGCGGCGGGGCGAAGTGCGCGCCTGGTCGGCGGGGTGCGCCTCCGGAGAGGAGCCCTACACCATGGCGGTGGCCCTCGCGGAGACGGCCCGCCGCCTGGGCCAGACCGCGCTGCTCGGCCGCGCGCGGGTGGACGCGACCGACATCGATCGCACGAGCCTCGAGCGCACGCGCGCCGCGGCGTATCCGGACGCTGCGTTCACCGAGATGCCCCCCGAGCTCGCGGCGCGCTACTTCACCCCGCCGCCGGCCCCGCGCCAGCCGCTGGCGGAGCTGCGGCGGCTGGTGCACGTCGCCAAGCACGATCTCACCAGCCAGCCCGCGCCGGCTGCGCCGTACGACCTGATCGTCTGCCGCAATGTCGTGATCTATTTCGACCGCGCGCTCCAGGAGCGGCTGTTCTCGCTGTTCACCGACGCGCTCGCCCCCGACGGCGTGCTCGTGCTGGGCAAGGTCGAGACGCTGTTCGGCCCGGCGCGCGAGCGCTTGACGCTCGAGGAGCCGCGGGAGCGCATCTATCGCAGGCCGGCCGCATGACCGGCCCGGTGGAGACCATCGTCAAGGTGGCGGACTGGGCCGCCGCGCGCGACGACGCCATCCTCGTCACCCTCGGGCTCGGCTCGTGCGTGGCCATCATGGTCTACGACCCCCAGGCATGCGCCGGCGCGATGGCGCACATCCTCCTGCCCTCGAAGAGCCTCGCGCGCGACTCCACCAATCCCGCCAAGTTTCCCGAGACCGCCGTGCCGCTGCTGGTGCAGCGGCTCGCCGCGCTGGGCGGCGAGCCGCGCCGGTTGCTCGCCAAGCTCGCGGGCGGAGCGAGCATGTTCGCGCAGCTCATGACCCCGGGATCCGTGCAGATGGGGGAACGCAACATCGTGGCGGCGCGGGACGTGCTGCGCCGGACCGGGATTCCCGTCGTGGCCGAGGCCGTGGGTGGCGCCGCCGGGCGCTCGGTGCGGTTCCGGGTGGCGGACGGGCGGGCGGAGATCCGCTCGATCGGCGCGCATGTCGTCGTCATCTGACCGCCGTCCCAGCGTGCTCGTGGTGGACGACAGCGCCCTCATGCGGCGCGTGCTGAGCGACGTGCTCGGCGCGGCCGACGGCATCGCCGGTGCCGGCGAGTTCCACGTGGTGGCGACCGCGCGCGACGGCTTCGACGCGGTGCGCAAAGTCCACACGTTCGACCCCGATGTCGTCACGATGGACCTGGAAATGCCCGAGCTCGACGGCCTCGGCGCCATCGGCTACATCATGTCCGAGTCGCCCCGCCCGATCGTCGTCGTGAGCGCGCACGCCGGCCCCGGCACCGGCGCCGCGATCCGCGCGCTCGAGCTCGGCGCCGTGGAGATCGTCGCGAAGCCCGGCGAGGCGAACCGCACGGCACTGGAGCGCATGGGGCCGGAGCTGCGCGAGGCGGTGCGCCGGGCGCTCGCCGCCGACGTGTCGCACGTGTCCGTGCTGGCCCGGCCGCCGGCCCCCGTGCCGCACGCGCCGGAGTCGGGACTGCGCCCGCGCGCCGAGCTCGCAGTGGCCGTGGCCGCGTCGACCGGCGGACCGCGCGCGCTCGCCGAAGTGATCCCGCGCCTCCCCACCGGACGCGCGGCCGCCGTGCTCGTCGTGCAGCACATGCCGCCGCGGTTCACGCGCTCGCTCGCGGAGCGGCTCGATTCGTTGTCGGCGCTGCGCGTCGTCGAGGCCGACGACGGCGCCCCGGTGGTCGCCGATACGGCGTACGTCGCGCCGGGCGATTATCATATGCGAGTGATCTCCGCCGCCGACGGTCCCGTCATCGCGCTCGACCAGCAGCCGCCCGTGTGGGGCGTGCGCCCCGCCGCCGACCCCCTGTTCCGCTCGGTGGCCCAGGTGTTCGGCTCGAGGAGCGTCGGCGTCGTGCTGACCGGGATGGGGCGTGACGGCGCGGAGGGTGTGCGCGCCATCCGCGCCGCGGGCGGGGGTGGCATCGCCCAGGATCGCGGGTCGGCGGTGATCGCCGGCATGCCCACCGCCGCCGTGCAGATCGGCGGCGTGGATGCCGTGTACCCGCTCGGCGAGATCGCGGAGCGCATCGGGGCGGAGCTCGTGGCCCGGCGCGTGCGCCGATGAGTCGCGGCTACCTGCTCGTCCGCGCGGACGGCAAAGCGTACGGCTTGCCGCTCGCCCGGGTGCTCGAGGTGGGCGACCTGGCCGAAGTGCTCGCCGTGCCGCGCGCGCTGGCCGCGATGCGCGGGCTCACGCCGTTGCGCGGGCGGCTGGTCCCGGTCGTGCATCTCGGCGCGCTCATGGGGGAGCGCGAGCCGCCGGCGGAGCGGGGGCGGGCCGCGGTGCTGGTGCTGCTGGGCGACGACGTCGTGCGCGAAGCGGCCCTGCCAGTGCCGCGCGGCGAGTCGCTGCCGTGGGCGTCGGGTGTGGCGCGGCGGCGCGGCGTTCTGGTCCCCATCCTCGACCTGGACGCGCTGGGAGACCGCATCGGATGACCACCGGCGACGACGTCCAGCTCGTCACGTTCAAGGTCGCCGGGCAGGACTTCGCCTTCAACATCTTCCAGGTGGAGCGCATCCTCCGGTTCGAGGCGCCGGCCCCATTGCCCAAAGCCCCGGACTTCCTGGAAGGCGTGCTGCAGTATCAGGGCGGCGCCGTGCCGCTGGTGGATCTGCGCAAGCGACTGGGCGCGCCGGCGCCGCACCGCGAGGAGACCCGCAGCGTGATTCTCGAGTGGGAGGGCGGGAAGCTGGGCGTCGTCGTCGACGCCGTGACCGAGGTGCTGCAGGTGGCGGCGGAGCGGATCACGTCGCCCCCAGGCATCGTGAAAGGGCTCGCCGCCGAATACATCACCGGGCTGGTGGTGCTGGACGGGCGGACGATCATCGTGCTCAACACGGCGCGGCTGCTCAGCTCGAAGGAGAAGGTCGCGCTCGATACCGCCGTGCAGCAGCAGGCGAAACGCTGATGGTCGACTCGCCGCTGCCGGCTCTGCGGGCCGAGTACGAGCAGATCGCGCGCCGCCTCGACGGGGTCACGCACAGCGCCGAGCGCGAGACCGTGAAGCGCGAGATCATCGCCTACTTCAAACGGGTGGACGCCCTCATCGCCGAGTTGTCGGCGCTCAAGGAGGAGATCCGCAAGCTCGTCGATCGATTCAAGCAGGTCGCCACGTCGACCGCGGAAGCGGCGGCTCCGGAATTCACGGGCGCCCGTCCGGCCGTCCATGCCGACCACCTCGGCGCCTCGACCTTCATCGAGAAGGGGTGGAGCCTCATTTCCCTGGGCGACTACTCCGGCGCGATCCAGTCGCTCGAGAAGGCGCTGCAGCTCTCCCCCGGCGAGACGCAGGCCGAGTCGCTGCTCGGCTGGGCGCAGATGCTGCACGAGGACTACGACGACGCGCTCGGCACGTTCTCGAAGGTCTTGATGAAAGAGCCCGCCAATTCGCTCGCCCGCATCAACGTCGGATACATTTGCCTGAAAAAGCGGATCTTCGGTGAGGCGATCGAGCACCTGTCCAAGGCGATCCGGCTGGACAACGACAAAAAGGCCACGCTGTACGCGCACTTCTATCTGGGGCTCGTGTACCTGCAGCGCGAGATGTACGAGGACGCGCAGACGTTCTTCCAGAAGACCATCAAGCTCGGACCCAACCTGATCGAGGCCTACTACGAGCTGGGCCGGGCCTACTGGTTCGCCGGCGACGAGGAGCAGGCCAAGCGCACCTGGGGAGACGGCGCCAAGGCGAACAAATTCAATCCCTGGGGCAAGAAGTGTCAGGAGACGCTCGACCACGCGCTCCAGGGACAGGAGCCGCCGCGCTCCTAGCTCTCGTCTGGCTCCTGGCGCAGGACCCACGTCCCACCGCGGTGACGGTGGGACGGGTCACGGCGGTCGCGTGGCCGGACCAGGCGGGACTGGCCGCGGCGCTCGCCGACGCCGCCGACCGCGCCGAGCCGTTCCCCGGTATCGGCCCGCTCCCCGATCGGCCCATTCGTCTCATCCTCGCCCCCACACGCGCGCGCTTCGATTCCGTGACGCGCGGCCGGCTGCCGAGCTGGAGCGACGGAGCGGCGTTTCCGGATCGTGCCACCGTGGTCTTGCTGTCCGCCGGTCCGCCCGACCGCCTGTCCGCCGCCTTACGTCACGAGCTCGCGCACCTGGCACTGCGCTGGCGGGTGCGGCGCTCCATCCCACTCTGGTTCGAAGAAGGCTACGCGGCCGTCGCTGCCGGTGAGTGGGACCGGCTCGACGCGCTGCGCCTCAACTGGCAGGTGGCGCGCGGTACGCAGCTCGACCTGGACGAGCTCGACCGCGCGCTGCGTTCGGACCAGGAAGACGCCGCCACCGCGTACGCGCTCGCGACCACGGCGGTGCTGTTGCTCGACCGCTGGGGCGGAGGCGGGGCCGCCGGATTGCGACCCCTGATCGATCACCTGAGCTCAGACCCGACGTTCGACGCGGCGTTGCGCGACACCTACCGCATGACCGAGGGCGATTTCGAGACCCGGTGGCAGCGCGATGTGGCGACGCGCTACGGGTGGCTCGGCTGGGCGAGCGCGGTGGGCCTGTTCTGGGCGGTGCTGGGGCTGGCGCTCGCCTGGCTCGTCCGGCTGCGGCGGCGGCGTGACCAAACCCGGCGGGCGCTCCTGGACGAGGGCTGGCCCACGCCCGACGACGATCCGCCAACTGCTTGACGACGTTGAAATTGCTCCATAGACTCCTGCCCTTATGCCCAACCAGAGCGTGGCGTCGCGACTCCATTTCGGCCCCAAGAACTGGTTGTTCCTGGCGGCGGCCGTGGTGGCGCTCGGGGCCGGGTACTGGTTGCTGCACGCGGGTTCGACTACCGCGGCACCAATCCTGCTCGTGCTGGGCTACTGCGTTTTCTTCCCGGTAGGTCTCGCCCTGTAGGCGCGAGCCGTGCGACGGGCGAATAGCTCAGCGGTTCAGAGCGCCTGCCTTACACGCAGGATGTCGGGGGTTCGAATCCCTCTTCGCCCATTGGTGTATCAGACCGGAACACAGAGGACTGTGCGCGTGAGGACATTGGGAGTCGTCGCCGGATTGATGTGCGTCGCCGCCGTCAGTCAGGCCCAGCTCGGTTACCAGCAACCCACCGAGAAGCTGCTCATCCTGCCGGTGATGGTGAAGTCGACCGCCGACTCGGCGCTGAGCATCGCCGTGATGGACGTAGCGCGCGACAAGCTCCTCGGCATGGCGCGTTACAAGATTCAGGTGATTCCCAAGCCCAAGCTGTGCGAGGCCCTCGCCGCGTCCGACTACGCGTGCAACGTGCTGCTGGACGAGACGCAAGCGAGCCAGCTCGCGCGGTTCCTCAACGTCAATGCGTATTCGACGGGCACGCTCGAGAAGAGCGGGAATTCCTACAACATCACGCTCCGCGTGCACGACATCGGCAGCTCGGGGCTCGCGGCCCTGCTGGCGGTGCCGAGCGGCAACCCGGGCACGCCCTCGTCGGTGGGGGAGGCCATCGCCCAGCGGTTGAACACGCTCGTCCGCGCCGGCGAGGAGGCGCGCGACTGCAACGATGCGCGCTCCAAGAGCCAGTTCGGGAAGGCGCTCGACGCGGCCCGCAAGGCGCTGGCGATCGAGCCCAACCTCCCGGCGGCCCACGTGTGCGTCGCGACGGTGTACGAGGCGCAGAAAATGCCGATCGACAGCCAGCTGGCCGCGTACACGCGCGCGGCGCGCGCCGATTCGCTCAACGGGACTGCCTGGGACAACATCGCCGCCCTGTACCAGCAGAAGGGCGACACGCTCAAGGCGATCGACGCCCGGATCCACGAGCTCAACGGCGAGCCGCAGAACATCCAGCTGCGGCTCGGCATCGTCGAGCTGCTGCGGCAGCAGAAGCAGTATGCGCGCGGCAAGGAGCTCCTGGACGACGGGCTGGTGCGCACGCCCGGGGACCAGCGGATGTCGGATTTCCGGCTGCGGATCTGCATCGAAGGCGAGCTGTGGCGCTGTGTGCTCGACGGCTTCGTCGAACAGATCAAGAATGACCCCGCCAAGGCGGGAGACAGCACGGTCCTCAAGCCAGCCATCGGTGCAGCGCAGCAGGTGTCCGATACGCAGCAGCTGCTGTTCCTGAGTCACTCGGCCGTCCAGCACTTTCCCAAGTCCGAGGCGTTCTGGAAGACGCTGGGCGCGGCGTTCGATATGAAGGGTCAGAAGGACTCGTCGCTCTGGGCGTACAAACAGGCCCTGGCGATCGATCCCGGTGATGTCAGCAGCGCCCTGCTGATCGCCAAAGCGATCGTAGACGGCGCCGTGTACGACACCGCGAAGGCGCCGCCCAAGGCGGACACGGTCGCGCTGCGGGCGTACCGCAACGCGTTCGCCGACCGGCTGGATTCGTCCCGCACGTATCTGAGCCGTGCGCTCTCGAGCCCCGACTCCACGCAGCGTTTCAACGCGCTGCTGATCATGCTCGGCGCCGGCTCCAAGATCGCGCAGGCCGGCGCGTACGACCGGGCCTACGCGTGGCTCGATCAGCTGCTCCAGGCCAATCCGCAGCGCACACCGGCCGACACGGTCGGGCCGCGGCAGCAGATCCGCGTGCAGGCGAGCTTCTGGTACGGCGTGTCGTCCGTGGCGTCGCTCGCGGGACCGTACTCTGCGATGGTGAAGTCGAAGAAGTGCGAGGAGGCGAAGGCGATCAACGATCGCATTGCGCGCACCAAGGACGCGTTGGTCATGGGCGCGCGCGTCTCGCCCGCGTTCGTGAACACCATGCTCCAGAACGTCGGCAAGTTCGAAGCGGTGATGCCACAGGTGAAGAAGCAATTCAAGTGCAAGAATTTCTGAGGCAGTTGAATTGCCTGTGCGCGCGGCCTATATTGCGGCCTTCCGTCGCAGGGGGCTGTAGCTCAGCTGGTTAGAGTGCCGGTCTGTCACACCGGAGGTCGCGGGTTCGAGCCCCGTCAGCCCCGCCTGAACCCGCCCCGCCCCCGCGGGACGACGCATCCGGCCCCGTCTGCCACGGCAGGCGGGGCTTTCGTCTTTTTCGGGAGGGCATTGACCGCCAGCTATCATGTTCCCGTCCTCGCCGACGCGGTCCGGGAGTGGGCCAGGGACGGCCGTCGCATCGTGGACGGCACCGTCGGCGGCGGCGGCCACGCGGCGATCTTCCGCGAGCTCGAGGCCGAGGTGCTGGCGGTGGATCGCGACCCGGAGGCCATCGCCGCCGCCCGCGCCCGCCTGGGCGAGGACGGGATCCGCTACTCCACCGGCCCGTTCGGCTCCGCCAAAGTGCTCGGCACGATCCAGAGCTTCCGCCCGGATCGGATCCTGCTGGATCTGGGCGTGTCGTCC
>CBFHAJ010000120.1:0-11779 GCA_965653495.1 uncultured bacterium
TCCCACGTGGCGACACCTCACCGCGCTCGACTACCACTTCTGGACGCAACCGCTGCCCACGCCGCTCGCCTGGTACGCGCATTGGGCGCCTGCCCGGGTGCATCGCGCGATGACCCTCGCGATCCTGGCGATCGAAATCCTCGTACCCTGTCTGATCTTCGTGCCGGAGCGGTGGCGCCGCGCGCGCTATGTCGCCTGCGGACTCCTGGTGGCGAGCCAGGCGGCGATCGCGCTCACGGGGAATTACGGGTTCTTCAACCTCCTGGCGGTCGTGCTGTGTATCCCCCTCCTCGATGACGGGCTGCTGCAGCAAGCCGTGCCGCTCCGCCTCACCGCAGGGCCCCCCGAGCCGCGGTGGAAGGACTATGCGGTCCGGGGTCTCGCGCCCGTGCTGGCCCTGATCGCGCTGCTCGCGTTCGCGCGCGAGATCGCGCAGACGCTACCCGACGCTCGCAGGGGGGGCCCGCTCGACAATCCGTTGCTGGCGGCGGTCGAGCCCCTGCGTTCGGTGAACGGCTACGGCCTGTTCCGCGTGATGACGACCGACCGGCCCGAGCTCGTGATCGAGGGGAGCCGCGACTCGGTGCACTGGAGCGAGTACGGCTTGCGCTGGAAACCGGGGGATGTGCGGCGCCGTCCCGCATTCGTCGCGCCCCACATGCCGCGGCTCGACTGGCAGATGTGGTTCGCGGCGCTCGACCCCGATCGCGCCGGCCCCTGGCTCGCGCCCCTGCTGGAGCACCTGCTGTCGGGCACGCCCGAGGTGCTGGCGCTGCTCGGGACCAACCCGTTCGCCGACGCGCCGCCGCGCTACGTGCGGCTGGTGAGCTACCGGTATCGCTTCACCACGCCGGCCGAGCGGTCGCGCAGCGGGGCGTGGTGGGAGCGGGAGCGGGTGGCGTATCTCACCCCCCCGCTGACGCTGCGGGGCGGGCGCCTCGCGCCCTAGCTTTGCACGGTGCGGCCTCCCGATTCGGGGGGCAGCCGTTTATTTTCCCCCCTCCCATGAAAGCCACCGACATTCGTCGCGGCCACGTCATCCTCCTCGACGGACAGCCGTGTCGGGTGATGGAGTTCACCCATCGGACGCCCGGGAACCTGCGCGCGTTCGTGCAGGTGCGGCTCCGCAATCTGGTCACGGGGAACACCTTCGATCAGCGCCTCTCGGCCACCGACTTCGTGGACGAGGCACCGCTCGAGACCAAGGAGTTTCAGGTGCTGTATCGCGACCAGGCGGGCGTGCACGTGATGGATACGACGAGCTACGAGCAGCACACGCTCGACAGCGAGGCGGCCGGGGACCACACCGACTGGCTGCAGCCGGAGATGCACATCCAGGTCGAGTGGCTGGACGGCCGCCCGGTCGGCATCGAGCTGCCGTCCGTCGTCGAGCTGACCGTGGTGCAGACTTCTCCCGTCATGCGCGGCGCCACGAAGACCGCCAGCACCAAACCCGCCAAGCTCTCGAACGGGGTGACCATTCAGGTCCCCGAGTTCATCAGCGAGGGGGAGAAGGTACGCGTCGATCCCCGCGAGGGCGTCTATCTCGAGCGCGCGAAGTAGCGCTCCGAGCCCCTAGCCCCGAACCCCGAGTCCCCAAGAGTGCATCCTGCCGCACGACTCGACACGCTCGGTACCGAGCAGGCCTATCTCGTGCTCGCGGCCGCGAGGCGACTCGAGGCTGCGGGTCACTCGGTAGTGCACCTGGAGATTGGCGAGCCGGACATGCCCACGCCGCCTCACGTGGTGGAGGCGGGGACACGGGCGCTGCGCGAAGGGCGTACGCGATACGCCCTGGCGGCGGGCGTGCCGGAGCTGCGCGACGCGATCGCGCAGTCGCTGGCGACGCGCGGCGTCCTGGCCGGCCCCGAGAACGTGGTGGTGACGCCGGGCGCGAAGCCGATGTTGTTCTGCGCGGCCCTGGCGCTGATCGAGCCGGGCGCCGAGGTGCTGACGCCCAATCCCGGCTTCCCGATCTACGAGTCGGTCGTGCGGTTTGCCGGCGGTCGGCCGGTTTATTACCCGCTCGACGAGCGGCGCGAGTTCGCCCCCGACGTGGCGGCGATCGCCGAGCGGATCACGCCGCGCACGCGTGTGATGATCGTAAACCTGCCGCACAATCCGACCGGTGGCCTCGCGCGGGCGCACGACCTGGCGGCGCTCGCTGAGCTGGCGGAGCGCCATGACCTGTGGATCATCTCGGACGAGGTGTACGGGCAGATCCGCTACGACGGGCGGCGCGACAGCATCGCGGCGATCCCCGGGATGCCTGAGCGCACGGTGATCGTGGACGGGTTCTCCAAGGGGTACTCGATGACGGGCTGGCGGTTGGGCTACGGCGTGATGCCGGCGTCGCTCACCGGTCCCATGACCACGCTCCTCATCAACAACGTGTCGTGCACCACCACGTTCGTGCAGTACGCGGGGATCGCGGCGCTGACCGGACCGCAGGAGCCGGTGATCCGCATGGTCACGGGACTCAGGGCGAAACGTGATCAGCTGGTGCGGGGCCTCAACGCCATCGACGGCATGCGCTGCGCGACACCGGCGGGCGCGTTCTACTGTTTCCCGGACCTGGGCGCGGTGCTCGAGCGCACCGGCCTGACGAGCGACACGTTCGCCGAGCGGCTGCTCGCGGAGCAGCACGTGGCCGTGCTTTCAGGGTCGGCGTTCGGTCCCGGGGGTGCGGGACACCTGCGGCTGTGCTACGCGACGGACGCGGCGGAGCTCGACAAAGCGCTGGTACGGATCCGCCGATTCGTGGATGCCTTGACGCCGGCGGCCGCGGGGCTAACTTAACGGCTACAATCGAAGCAGTCGTGGTGCTTTGCCGCGTATTGCCGCCACGTTAAACAAGGTGCTAAAAAGCGACCGCCCGCGGCATTCGTTCCGCGGGTTTTTTGCTGAGGGCCTCACCATGCCGCATGCGTCCGTTGCCGCTCCGCCCCCCCCGGTCGCACTCACGGCCCGCCCGCTGCGCTGCCGCCATTGCGGCACCGCGCACGCCCCCGCTCCCGTCGCCATCTGCGAGCAGTGCCTGGGGCCGCTCGATCCCGTGTACGATCCGGACCGCCCGCTCCCCGACCGCGAAACCATCGCCGGCCGGCCGCCCTCGCTGTGGCGTTACAAGGAGTGGCTGCCGCTCGACGGCGAGCCGACACGCTCCCTCGACACCGGCTTCACGCCCCTGGTCGACGCCCCGGCGCTGGCGCGCCGGCTCGGCGTGGCGCGCGCCTGGGTCAAGAACGACACCGTGTCGCATCCGTCGCTCTCGTTCAAGGATCGCGTGGTAGCGGTCGCGATCAACGCGGCGGCGGCGTTCGGGATCGACACCATCGGGTGCGCGTCTACCGGCAATCTCGCCAACGCCGTCGCCGCGCACGCCGCGCGCGCCGGGCTCAAGGCGTGGATCTTTGTGCCCGCAGAGCTCGAGGCGGGCAAGATCGTCGGCACCAGCGTGTACGGCAGCCGGCTGGTGCGCGTGCGCGGGACCTATGACGATGTGAACCGCTTGTGCGCGCAGGTGGCGGATCGGTTCGGCTGGGGGATCGTCAATGTCAACCTGCGCAGCTACTACGGCGAGGGCTCGAAGACGGTCGCCTACGAGATCGCCGAGCAGCTCGGCTGGCGGATCCCGACGGCCGTGGTGGCGCCCATGGCAGGCGGCTCGCTCCTCACCAAGCTGCGCAAAGGGTTCGGCGAGTTTCTCGCCGCCGGCCTCGTCACGGGAGCCGCGCCGCGTCTGTACGGCGCGCAGGCGGCGGGGTGCGCGCCGATCGTCCGGCTGGTGGAGCGGGGGGAAGGCGGCGGCGAGCTCGAGCCCGAGCTGCCGCACACCATCTGCCGCTCGCTCGCCATCGGCAATCCGGCCGATGGCGCGTTCGCCGCACGGGCGATTCGCGAAACCGGCGGCTGGGCCGCCGCGGTGACGGACGAGGAGCTCGTTGCCGGCATCCGCTTCCTGGCGGAGGACGCAGGTGTGTTCGCGGAGACTGCGGGGGGCGTCACCGCCGCGGCGGCGCTCGCGCTGGCGCACGCCGGCCGGATCGGCCGCGGTGACGAAGTCGTGTTGTGCATCACGGGCCACGGCCTGAAGACCGTCGAGGCGGTGAGCCCGGCGCTCGCCGAGGCGCCCGTGATCGCCCCGCGGCTGCGCGAGGTGTCGGCGCTGGTCGAGCAGTCACCACCCGCTACTGTCTGAGGAGCCGATATGTCGATTACCGTGAACTTGCCATCGGTGCTCGCGACCCACGCCGGCGGAGCCCGCACGATTGAAGCCGCGGGACGGACGCTCGGCGAAGCGGTCGCCGACGTGGCCGCCCGCTTTCCCGCGCTCGGTCCCCGGCTGCGCGACGAGCAGGGGAAGCCCTACCCGTTCGTGAACTTCTACGTGAACGACGAGGACGTACGCTTCCGCGGTGGCTTCGCCGCTCCCGTGCAGGACGGCGACGAAGTGACAGTCATCCCGGCGATCGCGGGCGGCTGACGGGGGAGGGGGGGGGCCGTCACAGGCCGGCGTCCGCCGCGGCCACGCGCGCCAGCGCCGCCCAGTCGATCTCCCCCCACCCGCGCGCCACGGCGGAGAGGTAGCGGTCGCGCATCAGGCTGGCGAGCGGCATGGGCGCCGCGACCTCCTCGGCCGTCGCCAGCGCGAGCCGAACATCCTTGAGCCCGTAGCGCAGCTTGAACCCCGCCGGCTCGTAACGCTGGTCGGCGATCAGCTTGCCGTAGTTCTCGTAGATCGGTGAGCGGAACAGATGTCCGTTCACCACCTGCAGCAGGTCGGCCGGAGCGATGTCGTACTTGCGGGCCACGGCGAAGGCCTCGCCCATCGCCTCGATCGCCGCCGCCAGCAGGAAGTTGCCCGCCAGCTTGATCACGTTGGCGCGCGCCGGCTCGTCGCCGGCGAGGATCACGCCCTGTCCCAGGACGTCGAGCAGGGGACGACAGCGCGCGATGGCATCCCGCGACCCCGCAGCCACGATCCAGAGCTTCCCGGCCTCGGCCGCTTCGGGCCGCCCGAACACGGGAGCGGCGACGTATGACTGTCCCGCGGTCCGATGCCGCTCCTCCAGGAAGCGCGACAGCATCGGGCTGATGGTGCTCATGGAAACGTGAACGGCGCCGCGCGGCAGCGCGGTGATGGCGCCCGCTTCCCCCAGCGTCACCGCCTCCAGCGCCGCGTCGTCGGCGACCATCGTGATGAGCACCTCGGCGCCCCGCGCCGCGGCGGCGGGGGTGTCGGCCACTGTCGGCTTGAGCGGCCGCAGCGCGTCGGCGCGCGCGCGGGTGCGGTTGTAGACTGTGACGGTGTGGCGGGCCTGCAACGCATGGCGCGCGAGCGGCAGGCCCATGCTGCCGAGACCGATGAATCCGACTCTCATGAGCAACTCCCTTAAGTTTCCCTGTCAATGAAAGCAATTCGTGTGCACGCGCCCGGCGGCCCCGACGCCTTGCGCTACGAGACCATCGCCGAGCCCGCGCCGGGACCGGGGCAGGCGGTCGTGAAGGTCGAGGCGGCCGGCGTGAACTTCATCGATGTGTATCAACGGACCGGCCTGTACAAGGTCGCGATGCCGTTCACGCTGGGGCAAGAAGCCGCGGGGACCGTCTCCGCCGTGGGAACGGGCGTATCCGAGCCCAGCGTCGGGACGCGCGTGGCGTACTCGATGGTAATGGGCGCCTACGCGGAATATGCGGCGGTGCCCGCCGAGCGGCTGGTGGCACTGCCCGACGGCGTGAGCACGCGCCAGGCGGCCGCGGCGATGCTGCAAGGAATGACGGCCCACTATCTCGCGACCACGACGTATCCCTTGAAAGGGGGCCACACCTGTGTGGTTCACGCTGCCGCGGGTGGCGTCGGATTGCTGCTGTGTCAGATCGCGCGGCGGCAGGGAGCGCGCGTCATCGGGACGGTGTCGACAACGGAGAAAGCAGCGTTGGCGCGCGACGCGGGCGCTCACGAGGTGATTCTGTACACCGAGCAAGACTTCGAAGTCGAGGTGAAACGAATCACTGGCGCCGGTGTCGAGGTCATATACGACTCGGTCGGCAAAACGACGTTCGAGAAAGGCCTGAACTGCCTCAAGCCGCGCGGCTACATGGTGCTGTACGGCCAGTCGAGCGGCCCGGTCGGGGCGTTCGACCCGCAGCTGCTGAGCCAGCGCGGCTCGCTGTTTCTCACGCGCCCCACCCTCGGCCACTACATCGCGACGCGTGCCGAGTTGACGGCGCGCGCCGGCGACGTGCTCAGCTGGATCGCGCGCGGCGAGCTGAAGGTGCGCATCGACCGCGAGCTGCCGCTCGCCCAGGCGGCGGAGGCCCACCGGCTGCTCGAGGGGCGCAAGACCACTGGCAAAGTCCTGCTGATCCCATGAGCCTCCCGACCAGGGCGCTCGGCACGAGCGGACTCGAGATCACCACCGTCGGCCTGGGCGCGTGGGCCATCGGCGGCGGCGGCTGGGCGTTCGGCTGGGGACCGCAGGACGACGCCGACTCGCTCGCCACCATGCGACACGCGCTCGAGCTCGGCATCAACTGGATCGACACCGCGGCCGTGTACGGGCTCGGCCACTCGGAAGTGGTCGTCGCGAGGCTGCTGCGGGAGCTGCCGCGGCAGGAGCGGCCGCTCGTGTTCACGAAGTGTGGGCTCGTGTGGGACGAGCGGCATCCCATGACGCCAGCGCTCCGCGTGCTCGAGCCGCAGTCGCTGCGCCGGGAGCTGGAGGCGTCGTTGCGCAGGCTGGGCGTGGAGCGCATCGACCTGTATCAGTTCCACTGGCCCGACGAGAGCGGCGTCGCCGTCGACGACTCCTGGGCGGCCATGACGCGGTTCGTGGAGGAGGGCAAAGTGCGCGCGGCGGGCGTGTGCAACTTCGACGTCGGTCGGCTGCGGCAGTGTGAAGCCATCCGGCACGTCGACTCGTTGCAGCCGCCCTTCTCGCTGATCCGCCGGCACATCGCGGAGCGTGAGGTGCCGTGGTGCGTCGAGCATGGCACCGGGGTGATCGCGTACAGTCCCATGCAGTCGGGGTTGCTCACCGATGGCTTCACCGCCGGTCGCGTGGCGGCGCTCGCGCCCGACGACTGGCGCCGCCGCGCCGCCGAGTTTCAGGAGCCCAACCTGAGCCGCAACCTGGCACTGCGCGATGCGCTCAAGCCGATCGCGCGCCGCCACGGCACGACCGTCTCGGCCGTCGCTGTGGCATGGACGCTCGCGTGGCCGGGCGTGACCGGGGCGATCGTCGGGGCTCGCAAGCCGGCGCAGGTGGACGGCTGGGTGCAGGCGGCGACACTCGAGCTCGGCGGTGCGGACCTGCAGGAGATCGCCGCGGCCGTCACGCGCACCGGCGCGGGCGGGGGGCCGGTCCGGCCACTCGCGGCGGGCGTTACCGGGAGGGGAGAGGCAGAGCAGGAGCGGTGACGGGAGGGTTGACCGCGGCTTGCGCCGCGCGCACCCAGACGCGCACCTCCGGGAGCGTGGGGCGGCCGCCGCGCCGGACGATGCGCCACACGGAGTCGGGCGTCGCCGCGGCGAGCGCGTCCACCGTGCGAATGCCGCCACCGATCAACGCAGCGGCGTGTGCCGTGCCGATGCCGCGCAGCGTCGCGAGCCGCGCGGCCGCCTGGGCATCGCGCGCGTCAGCGGGACTCAAGTTGGCGCGGTACGCGAGCTCCGCCACGGGGCTCCCGGCGATCCGAAACACGTCGTCCCAGCCGGCGCGCTGCAACCGGTCGATCACCGCGTTCGTCACGCCCGGCAGGTCACGGAGCTGCGGTACGGTCGAGCTCACGGTCCAGCGGTCGATGCCGACGAGCACCAGCACGACGAACGCGCCCGACGCGAGCAACGTGCGGCGCGTGGTGGCCGGCGCGAGCAGGTGATAGAGCGACCACACCTCGAGCGCGAAGAACGGGAACCCGATGAACCCCGCCGGCGGCATCTCGAAGATCTTGAAGCCCTCCATGAACGGCACCGTGTAGATCCAGCGACCCAGGGCCAGCGCGTTGAACGACTCCCACAGCGCGCCGGCGATGAGTCCCGCGACCATGAGTCGCGCGATGCGACCCCAGCTGCCCCGCGAGATGTCGGCCAGCAGCGACCGCTCGGGGTCACGCCGGTACAACAGCGGCTCCGCCACGAGCCACACGGCGACCCACGTGAGCGGGTAGAGATAGCGCGGGAAGGCGAGCACGACCGCGAGCGTCACCCAGCCGGCCCACCAGGCGACGCGCAGCCGGTCGGGCGTTAGGGGTAGAGGGCGGGTTCGCAGGTTGCGCCACACGCCCAGGAGGTCGAGCGCTCGCTCGGGCAACAATACGGCGGGCACGACGGTGGCGAGCGACACGGTGATTCCCAGCCACCGCGCCAGCCGGCTCACCGGCAGAAACACGTAATACCAGTTCTCCAGTCGAAAATTGATCGCCTCGAACAGGAACCAGATCACGGCGGACCACCACAGCATGATCCACAGCGCGCGCGGGCGCGCGCGTAGCGACTCGCCGCCGAGCAGCACGACCGCCTGATCGAAGATGACGAGCGTGGGATACCACGCGAACACGTAGAACCAGGTGGGAACCGGCGGGACGTCGTAATGGAGCAGCAAGACCGCGGCGATCAGGACGACCGCCGCGGTGGCGAGCCTGGCACGCGCGAATGCGGCAGGTGTGGCCGGAGCCATCGGTCTCCCTGCAAGATCGTCACGACCCGGCGCGGCGCACAACCATACTCACCGGGCGACCGGTCGGAATTCCAGGTCCTGGTAGTCGAAGCTGAAATCGGCGAGGGGCGACACCGCGGCCATGCGAAACCGGTCGATCGATCCGTCGGGGTTGAGGGCGAACGTCACGTACGCGTCTTCGATGTGGGCGGTGCGCCAGCGCGCGATGAAGGTGTCGTGCTGCCAGTGCTCCAGGTCGCCCACGAACGCGGGCGAGTGACTGAAGCGGAGTACCAGGCGCCCGTTCTCGAGCGCGAGGACCGCGTCGCCGTACAGTGCGTCGCGATAGCGGCCGGCGTAGCGCTCCAGCGGCAGGGAAGGTCGGGAGAGTGAATCGCGGCCGCCGGTCGTGGCGCGCAGGGTCGAGTCGGCCTGGCGGCGGTCGAGCTCCGCGGCCTGTGCGAAGGCGCTCACCCAATCGGTGCGGGGTCCGGTGCCAGGGAGGAAATCGTCGAGCAGGCGATACGAGAGCGCCGCCATCAGGTCGGCTTCGGAATTCGTGAGCACGATGATCCCGAGCTGTTCGGCCGGCACCAGGGTGATCTGCGACGACATGCCCGCGAGCCCGCCGGTGTGCGACACGACTTTCTGACCGTGATAGTCGCGCAGCCGCCAGCCGAGCCCGTACTCCGAGAAGTTCGGTCGCAGCCCGGCGAGCGGTGGATCGGGATCGGTGGTCGGCAGGATCGTCTGTCCCGACCACATCTCCCGCGCCTGGCGCTCACTGAACAGCCGGCCGCCCGCGTACCGGCCCGAGTCGAGCCGGCAAATCACCCACTTTGCAAGGTCGGTCACGTTCGAAACGATGCCGCCGGCGGGAGCGGTGTTGTCCACGGAATCGATCGGCACGACCTGCAGCGTGCCGCGCTCCACGGCATGCGGCGCGGCGCGGTTCCGCGCGGCCGTGAAATACGCGATCGTCAGGCCCGTCTCGGTCATGCCCAGCGGCGTGAGGATGCGTTTGGTCACGAAGTCGTCCCAGCTCATGCCGCCCGCCGCCGGGAAGATCTCTCCCGCGACGATGTAGAGCACGTTGTCGTACGCGTAGGCACTGCGGAAGCTGGAGACCGGCTTCGCGAACCGGATGCGGTAGGCGATCTCGCTGCGGCTGTAATCGGAGTGAAACCACAACAGATCGCCGGCGCCCAGCCCCAGCCCACTGCGGTGCGTCACCAGGTCACGCACCGTGAACTCGCGGGTCACGTACGGATCGTACAGCTGAAACCCGGGAAGCAACCGGGTGACCGGGTCGTCCCAGGAGAGCTTGCCCTCGTCGGCGAGGATGGCCAGCGCGGCGGTAGTGAAGGCCTTGGTGTTGGAGGCGATCTGGAACAGCGTGTGCGCGTCGACCCGCCCGGTGTCACCGAGCGCCCGCACGCCGTATCCCCTGGCGAACACGACGCGGCCGTTCTTTACCACGGCGATGGCGGCGCCGGGCGTGCGCAGCCGATCGAGGCCGCGTCGGCCGTAGGCGTCGAAGTCGCGCTGATGGAACGCCTGACCGGCCGCCGGCGGCGCGGCCAGGGCGAGAACGAGCGCGCCAGTGATCGCCAGCTTCACGGCGGAAGGCCTCACTCGCCGATCGAGAGACGCAAGACCACGTTCCGCCCTGGGTCGAGTGCGAATTCCTTGTAGCGGCTCAAGAAGCTGCGGTAGCTGACGTTCGCCAGGTTGCGCACGGCGAGATCGATGTGCCCCGCGCGGCCGAGCAGCGGCCGCACCAGACCGGCCGACAGATTGAGCAGCGCGTACCCGGCGGTGGGGACGTCCAGCGGGCTCAAGCGGGTCTGCCGCGTGGCCACCTCCACCTCGGCGCCGACATAGGCGCGGTCGGCCCACTTGAGCCCGTTGCGATGCAGCTCCGCGCCGAGGGCGCCCCGCGCGGGAGGGATCAGGGGGAGGGGCTCGGCGGTCGCCTCGTTCGTGGCGCGGACCGCGTCGGCGCGCGCGCGCAGCGTGAGCGGGGCGGCGACCGCGACTTCGAGCGCCGCCTCACCGCCCACGAGGTGCGCGTCGGCCTGCTGGTAGCGATACACGCGCAGCGAGTCGCCGGTCGCGACGACGAACGAATCGGTCGGCGCGATATAGATGAATTGCCCCACCGCGTTGCGATACCCCGTCAGCTCGGCGCGCACGCGCGCACGCTGCCAGCGGACCCCGATGTCCACGTCGGTTCCGGCCTCGGGCCGCAGGGTGGCGTCGCCGATCTCGTAGCGTGCCTCGCCCAGGTGGGGGCCGTTCGAGAACAGCTCGAACAGCGTGGGGGCACGCCACGCGCGCCCCACATTCGCGGTGAACGCCACCGCGTCGCCGGGGCGATAGACGATTCCGGCGTTCCCCGACCACGCGGTGTAGTCGCGCCGGTCGGCGCCGCGTTGCAGCTGTGCATTGGAGTCCGCCGTCAGACGGCGCACGTCGACCCGTCCTCCGGCCAACAGGGTCACGCGGCCGACGGTCGCCTCTTCGAACGCGAACAACGCGCCCGAGTTGATCCGGGCACCGGGCACGAGGGGAATCCGGCCGCGCGTATCGTTGGATTGGTGCACGCCCGAGGCTCCCAGCGTGCCGCGCAGGCGGGGACCGCCGGTGTGATGAGCCAGCACGTCGAGGCTGAAGGTGTTGAGCAGCAGATCGAACGCGGTACCCTCGAGCGGCGCACCGCTCGGACTCACGCCCGTATCAGACACTTCGATGAGTGAGTGGCGCTGCCACTGCGCTTTGGTTTCGAGCCGCACGCCGCCCAGCAGGTAATCGCCGGCGAGCTGGATGCGGTCGTCCGAGAGCTTACGCTCCGGTCCGCCCTCCTCGCCGGTGGCCGGACCCTCGGCCTCGAGCAGCTTGAACTCGCCGCCGTAGCGCGTGTAGCGCAGCGTGGTGCTGCCACGCGCGCCGCGCGTGGCGATCGCCGCTTCACCCGAGGCAGCGGTGAATCCCGTGTTGTCGAGCTCACCGGCCGGCGTGTGGAGACTGCTGGCGAACCGCCCGATCCCGACCAGGCGCCAGCCCCAGTCGCCGCTCGCGCCTTCCGCCCGCGCGGCGCCTTCGAGCTCAGCGTTGTT
>CBFHAJ010000121.1:0-11713 GCA_965653495.1 uncultured bacterium
CGTGAGGAGGTCGTTCGAATGGAACAGCGCCAGCGCGTCGTCGCGCGACAGACGTTCGTTGCGCGCGACCTTGTGCGTGATCGAGGCGAGCGCGGGATCGCTCACGCCGCGCGCCGGATCGCGAGCGTGACGTTATGGCCGCCGAACCCGAACGAGTTCGAGAGGGCCACCTCGACGGGCCGCTTGACCGCCTTGTTGGGCGCCGAATCGAGGTCGCAGGCGGGATCCGGGTTGAACTGATTGATGGTGGGTGGAATGATCCCGCGCTGCACCACGAGCGCGCACACCGCGGCCTCGAGGGCGCCCGCGGCGCCCAGCAGGTGGCCGGTCATCGACTTGGTGGAGCCGAAGACCAGCCGCCGGGCCTGGTCACCGAATACGGCCTTCACGGCCGCCGTTTCGGCCGCATCGCCGTGGGGCGTAGAGGTCCCGTGCGCGTTGATGTAGCCGACGTCCTCGAGGCGGATGCCGCCGCTCTTCATGGCGAGCCGCATCGCCTCCTGGGCTCCCGAACCGTCGGGCGCCGGCGCCGTGATGTGGTGCGCGTCAGCGGACATGCCGTACCCCACGACCTCGGCGTACACCTTCGCGCCGCGGCGCCGGGCGTGCTCCCACTCCTCGAGCACCAGCACGCCCGCCCCGTCTCCCATGACGAACCCGTCCCGGTCCCGGTCGAACGGGCGGCTGGCCGTGGCCGGGTCGTCGTTGCGCTCCGACAGAGCCTTCATGTTCGCGAAGCTCGCCACCGCGAGCGGCGTGATGGCCGCCTCGGCGCCACCGGCGATCATGATGTCGGCATGATCGCCGCGGATCAGCTCCATCGCGTCGCCGACGCTGTGGGCCGAGGACGCGCACGCCGACACCGTGCAGTAATTCGGCCCCTGGGCCCCGTACCGCATCGAGATCAGCGCCGCCGCCACGTTCGGCATGTACATCGGGACGAAGAAGGGTGACACCCGGCTCGGCCCCTTCTCGAACAACGCGCGGCAATTCTCCTCGAACGTCTGGAGACCGCCCGTGCCCGTCCCCACGATCGCGCCGACCCGCTTGAGATTGACGCTGCTCCAGTTGTTCGCCAGGCACGCGTCGGCCACCGCCTGCTCCGCGGCGCCGATGGCGAACCGGGCGAACAGGTCGTAGCGGCGGACTTCCTTCTTGTCGAGAAACCGCGTCGGGTCGAAGCCCTTCACCTCGCACGCGAACTTGACGGAGCTCTGCACGGGGTCGAACCGTGTGATCGGCCCGGCCCCCGAGCGGCCCGCCAGCAGCCCGTCCCAGGTGGTCTGCACATCCGTTCCCAACGGCGTCACGAGCCCGAGGCCCGTGATCGCGACCCGGCGCGTCATGCGGTTATTTCCCCATCTTATCGTGCAGGTACTGCAACGCCTGCCCCACCGTCCGGAGCTTCTCCGCTTCCTCGTCCGGGATGTCGATGTCGAACTCCTTCTCGAACGCCATGACCAGCTCGACGGTGTCGAGGCTGTCCGCGCCCAGGTCCTCCATGAAGCTCGCGTCGGGCTTGAGCTTATCCCGCTCGACCCCCAGCTCTTCGACGATGATGTCCTTCACCTTCTCTTCGAGCTGCTTCATGTCCATTGCCATGGGTGTCCTCAATGGAGGTGTGGGAAAAGGATCACAGCACCATCCCGCCGTCGACCACCAGCACCTGACCCGTAATGTAGCTCGCGAAGTCGGACACGAGAAAGAGCACGGCTGCAGCGACATCCACGCCCTCGCCTAGCCGCCCCAGCGGAATCGCCCCGATCAACGCTTTGCGCGCGTCGGGGTTGATCTGGCGCGTGAGCTCGGTGTCGATGAACCCCGGCGCCACCGCATTGACCAGCACGTTGCGCGACGCGAGCTCCTTGGACACCGCCTTGGTGAAGCCGATCAGGCCAGCCTTGGAAGCGGTGTAGTTCGCCTGACCCTTGTTGCCCGCCAGCCCGACGATGCTGGTGATGTTGATGACCCGTCCCCAGCGGCGCTTGATCATCCCGCGTGCCGCCTGCTTGGTCACCAGGAAGGCGCCTTTCAGATTGGTATCGAGAACAGTGTCCCAGTCTTCCTCGCCAATTCGAAACAACAGGTTGTCGCGCGTCGTGCCCGCGTTGTTCACGAGGATATCGATACGGCCGAACTCGCGCTCGATGGTGGCGACCACCGACTCCACCTGGCCGGCGTCACCGACGTCGCAGGCATACCCGCGGCCGTGCCCGTTGCCCAGGGCCTTGGCGGCCTGCTCCGCCTTCTCGCCGTCGCGGGCGAGCACCGCCACGCGGGCGCCGGCACGACCGAGCGACCGCGCGATGGCGTGCCCGATACCCCGGCTCCCGCCGGTGACGAGGGCCACCTTGCTGGAGAGGTCGATTTTCACGCCGCCTCCAAGAACCGCTCCACTTCGTCGGCGGTGCCCACGGAGGTGACGCTCGCGCCCGGGGCGATGCGCTTCACCAAGCCGGCGAGCACGGTGCCGGGACCGATCTCGATGAACCGCGCGCCGGCGCCGCCGAGCTCGGCCGCGCGCCGCACGCACGCGACCCACTGCACCGGGGCGGTGAGCTGATCCGCGAGCAGACGGCGGGCACGGGCCGCGTCGCGCACCGGCTCGGCAGTGGCGTTCGCGATGATCGGGAAGGCGGGGTCGCGAAACGGCGCGTGCTCGAGCGCGACGCGCAGCTGATTGGCGGCGGGCGCCATGAGGGAGGAATGAAACGCGCCGCTTACCTTGAGCGGGATCACCCGCTTCGCGCCGCGTGCCTTGCATGCCTCGCCCGCCGTAGCCACGGCAGCGGGGTCACCCGAGATCACCGTCTGATCGGGCGCGTTGAGGTTCGCCGGCACGACCACTGCGTCGCCGCTCGACGCGGCGCGGCACGCCGCCTCGACCTCCGCGGTGGCGAGGCCGAGCACGGCGGCCATGGTGCCCGGGCGCGCGGTCCCCGCCTGCTGCATCAGCTCGCCGCGGTGCCGCACCAGCTTCGCGGCGTCCGCGGCGCTGAGGGCGCCGGCCGTCACGTACGCCGAGTACTCGCCCAGCGAGTGCCCGGCGGCGGCGACGACGCCGCCTTCGGAGGTGGACCGGACGACGGCGAACACGGCCGCGCTGTGCGCCAGAATCGCGGGCTGGGCGTTGTGGGTCGCGGTGAGATCCTCCTCCGGCCCCTCGAACATGAGTCGGCTGAGGGACACGCCGAGCGCCTGATCGATCGCGGCGAGCGCGTCGCGGGCCGCGGGGAATCGCGCGGCGAGGTCTTTGGCCATCCCGACTTTTTGGGCGCCCTGCCCCGGGCAGAGCCAGATCGTTTGAGCTGCGGCTACCACTGCAGCACCAGGCTCGCCCAGGTGAAGCCGGCGCCGAACGCGCAGAACATCACCTTCATGCCCGGTTGCAGACGGCCACAGCGGACGGCCTCGTCGAGCGCGATCGCGACCGACGCGGCGGACGTGTTTCCGTAGCGGTCCACGTTCACGTAGACCTTGTCCATCGGCAGCCCGGCATGCTTCGCCGTCGCCTCGATGATGCGGATGTTCGCCTGGTGGGGAATGAGCAGATCGATGTCGCCGCCGGTGAGCCCCGCGCGCTCGAGGGCCTTGTCGCACGCGTCGGCCATCGACAGCACCGCCGCCTTGAACACTTCCCGCCCGGCCATCTTGATGAAGTACGAGTGATCGGTGAGCAGCTCTGCGTCGGGGGGATGCGCCGCGCCGCCGCCCGGACGGTACAGCAATTCGGCGAGGCTGCCGTCGGACTTCATGTAGCTCGCCAGGATACCGCGGCCGCCGGTGCTGGGCCGTACCAGCGTCGCGCCCGCCCCGTCGCCGAACAGCACGGCCGTGGCGCGGTCGGTCCAGTCCATGATGGACGTGAGCTTCTCGGAGGCGACCACGAGCACGTTCTTCGCCTGTTCCGCCGCCACCAGGCCCTCGGCGACGTTGAGCGCGTACAGGAAGCCGGTGCACGCGGCCCCGACGTCGAATGCGGCGGCGTGCTTGGCGCCGAGCAGCGCCTGCAGGTCGCACGCCTGGGACGGGAGCAGCCGGTCGGGCGAGCAGGTCGCGACCACCACAGCATCGAGATCGAGCGGCGTGAGGCCCGTCTCGGTGAGCACCTGCTCCGCCGCGGCCTTCGCCATGCAGGCGTTCGACTCGTCCGGGCCGGCCACGCGGCGCTCGCGGATCCCCGTGCGCTCGCGGATCCATTGATCCGACGTGTCGAGAATGGCGGAGAACTCGTCGTTCGTCATCACGCGCGCCGGCGTGTAGCGGCCCGTGGCCACGAGCTCTGCGAACGGACGCTTCATGGCGTCGCACCTCGCTCGGCGAACTCCGCGCCGATGTCCTGATCGAGGTGGCTGGTGACCATCTGGGTCGCGACCCGCACCGCGTTCTTGATGGCGCGCGCCGGTGAGGCGCCGTGGCAGATGATCACGACCCCCTTCACCCCGAGCAGCGGGGCGCCGCCGTATTCGGAGTAGTCCAGGAACTTGGACAGCTGCTTCGCTTCGGGGCGGGTCATCACGTCGGGGAAGGCCCGCTGAATCATGCCCATGAACATGCGGCCGGCGGACTCGTAGAACTTGAGCACCACGTTGCCCACGAAGCCGTCGCACACCACGACGTCGATCCGGCCGTGCTTGCACTGCCCGGCCAGGATGTCGCGGCCTTCGACGTTGCCGACATACGTGATGCCCGGCGTCTGCTTGAGGAGCTCGTGCGCCTCCTTGGCCACGGCGTTCCCCTTCTCGTCTTCCTCGCCCACGTTCAGCAGGCCCACGCCCGGGCGCGTCCGGTCGAGCACGTCGCGCATGTAGACCGAGCCGAGATGGGCGAAGCCGACCAGCTCGCGAGCGTCGCAGTCGACGTTGGCGCCGCCGTCGAGCACCAGGACGGGGTGGACGGCGGTGGGAAACAGGGTGCCGATCGCCGGGCGCTGCACGCCCTCGTGGAGCCGCAGCAGCAAGGTCGCCGCGGCCATCACGGCGCCCGTGTTGCCGGCCGAGATGAACGCGTCGCTGGTATCCTGCTTCTGCATGCCGATGCCGACGGCGATGGACGAGCGGGGCTTGCCCTTCACGGCCGCGAGCGGCTTCTCGCCCATGCCCACCACTTCGGGCGCCTCGACAATGTCGAGGCGGGCACGGTCGAAGCCGCTGTGCCCCTGGAGCGCGGCCTCGATATCGCGCGTCCGGCCCACGAGCTGGATCCGGAACGTGGGGGGAAACTCCTGCAGCGCCTGCACGGCGCCGTCGACCTCTACCCGCGGGGCGTCGTCGCCGCCCATGGCATCCAGCGCGACGCGGATCACGCTCAGGCGTCCTCGACGGCCACCCGCTGCTCGTCGCGGTAGTACCCGCAGGTCGGGCAGACCCGATGCGGCCGCTTCAGGTCACCGCAGCGCGGACACGGTTGCAGGGCGATGGGCGCCGCTTTGTAATGAGTCCGGCGGGCGCGCTTCTTCCGTTTGGAGGTTCTTCGCTTCGGTACGGCCATGGAATGG
Organism: uncultured bacterium; assembly: GCA_965653495.1. Lineage (GTDB taxonomy): Bacteria > Gemmatimonadota > Gemmatimonadetes > Gemmatimonadales > GWC2-71-9 > AG41. The sequence continues at coordinate 5,498 of CBFHAJ010000121.1, forward strand.
TCCTTTTCAGTCGCGGAGCTTGTACTTCAGCGCGGCGAGGCTGCTCCAGCGTTGGTCGACGGCCGGCGGGCAGCCGCAAGGGCCCGCGTTCAAGTCCTTCCCGCAGCGCGGACACAGTCCGCGACAATCGTCCCGGCACACGACCCACTGCGGCACCGCCAGCAGCAGCTCTTCACGCAGCGCGTCCCGGAGGTCGATCCCGGTCGCGTCCGGCGCCAGCGCGTAGGAGCTCGGGTCTTCCAGCGCGTCCGGGTCCTGGGAAAACAGGGCGTCCACGTCTGCGACGATGGGGACGGTCACGGGGGTGAGACACCGCCGGCATTCCCCGGCCACGCCGGTGCGAAGTGAGGCGCGCCAATAGAAACGCCCCTCCCCCGCCGCATGCAAGCGGCCTGCCACCCGCACCGGCTCGGCCAGGGAGGCCCCGAGACCCTCGAACAGAGGATCGTTCCCTGCGAGTTGGCCCTGGGTGTCCACCGGGCCCCGGGCGAGCTCCCGCAGGTCGACGTGTAGCATGGGCAAACGAAGCTAAACCGTTGTGGCACTTGCGTCAAGCGAGATCGCGCAGCTCGGCCTCTGTAAAGAAAAACGCCACTTCGCGCTCGGCGTTCGCCCTCGAGTCGGAGGCGTGAATCGCGTTCCGCTCCTTGGACTCCGCGTACAGCTTGCGCACGGTGCCCGCCTTGGCTTCCGCCGGGTCGGTAGCCCCGATCACCTCGCGCAGCCTGGCCACGGCATCGTCGCGGTCGAGCGCGAGTGCCAGCGCGGGCCCGGAGGTCATGAAGGTCACGAGCGCGCGGTAGAACGGGCGCTCGCGGTGCACTTCATAGAAGCCCTCGGCCTGAGGTCCGCTCAACTTCACCAGCCGGGCGGCGCGGATCACGAATCCCGCCGCCTCGAGGTGTGCAAGGATTTTTCCGGCGTTGCCCGCCTTCACGGCGTCGGGCTTGATGATGGCAAGGGTAAGCACGAGGGGTCAGGGGCTCGGGGCTAGGGGTTCGGGGCGATCAGGCGGCGGATCACGTCCGCCCGCGTGAGGAAGCCGACCACGACGCCCTCGCGCACCACGGGGAAGCGGTCGACATCCTTCGAGCTCATCAGGTTCGCGACGTCGGACAGCGTCTGGTCCTCCGCCAGGCACAGCACCGACCGCGCCATGGCTTCCTTGACGGGCATGAGCCTGGGGTCGGACGACCCGCGCTGCAGCTGGGAGCGTGAGAGTGCGCGGAACTCACCACTCTTCGACCGCTGCACGAATTCCGGCATGAGGTAACGCAACAGCTCGCGGTGGGTCACCATGCCGATCAGCGACCCGCCGTCGTCCACGATCGGCAGGGCACGGATGTCCTGCTCGACCATGAGACGGGCGACGTCGCCGAGGGTGCGGTCGGGGCTCGCCGTGATGGCGTGCGGCGTCATCACGTCGCGTACCGTGAGCTGGTTGGGCAGATCTACGCCGGACAGCGCCGGGAGCGTGACCACCTGTTCGGGTGAACGCGCGGCGAGCAGGGCCAGCACAGTCTCGGGGCTCGACAGCATGCGGGCGAACGCGCCCACCACCTGGAGATAGAGTGCGGCGTCCTTCAGCGGGGCGACGATGAAGATCACGATGCGGGCGCTGCGGTGCGGGTCTTTCTCCCACCGGATCGGCGTGGGCGCGATACCGACGGCCACCACCAGTCCGCGGACCGCTTCGGTGCGGAAGTGCGGCAGGAACGCGTGCTCGCCGACGCTCACCATGTCCTCCGGCCACGTCCGTCGGATGACCGCGTTCAACCGCTGCGGCTCGGCCACGGCTCCCGTGGTCACCAGGCGCTCGGCGAGTCGCTCAGTGGCTTCCTTGACGGTCCCGGCGTTCAGCGGGACGACGATATGCTCGGGCTTGAGGACGTCGTGCAGGTTCACAGGCGTTCCTTGAGCAGCGGCACGACGTCGGCCGGCCGCTTCATGACCGAGATGCCCACGCGCTCGAACGCCGCCATCTTCTCGGCGGCCGTGCCGCTCGATCCAGAAATGATGGCGCCGGCGTGTCCCATGCGACGTCCCGGCGGCGCGGTCTGACCTGCGATGAAGCCGATGACCGGCTTGGTCACCGCCTGCTTCACGAACTCCGCCGCCAGCTGCTCGTCCGTACCGCCGATCTCGCCGATCATCACGACGGCGTCCGTCTCGGCGTCCGCCTGGAACGCGGAGAGACAATGGATGAAGCTCGTGCCGATGAGCGGATCACCGCCGATGCCGATGCAGGTGGACTGCCCGAAGCTCGCTTCGGACAGCTGGTGAACGATCTCGTAGGTGAGCGTGCCGCTGCGCGAGACCACGCCGATCCGGCCCGGGCGGCAGATGTTGCCCGGGATGATGCCCACCTTACTGCGCGTCGGCGAGATGAGGCCAGGACAGTTGGGGCCGATGAGCCGGGCGCCGCGCTCGTGCACATAGGGCAGCACACGCGTCATGTCCAGCACCGGAATCCCTTCCGTGATGCAGACGATCAGCGCGAGGCCAGCGTCGGCCGCCTCGAAGATCGCCGACGCCGCCACGGCGGCGGGAACGTAAATCACGGACGTGTTGGCGCGCGTTTCGCGCACGGCCGCGGCGACGGTATCGAACACGGGGACCACGCCGTCGAACGACTGGCCGCCCTTTCCCGGCGTGACGCCCGCGACCACCCTGGTGCCGTAACCGATCATCTGCCGGGTGTGGAACGAGCCGTCCCGGCCGGTGATGCCCTGCACGAGGAGACGGGTGTCCTGACCGATGAAGATGCTCACGCGGCTCCTGCCTTGGCGACGGCCTGGCGGACCGCTTCGTCCATATCGGTGACCGCCGAGAAGCCCGCCTTGGTGAGAATCTCCACGCCCTGAGCCTCGTTGGTGCCCGTGAGCCGGATGACCAGGGGCACCTTGAGCCGGAGCTCGCGGGTCGCCTGCACGATCCCGTTCGCCACGTCGTCGCCGCGCGTAATGCCCCCGAAGATGTTGAATAGAATCGCGCGGACGCTCGAGTCCGCGGTGATGATGCGCAGGGCGCTTACCACCTTCTGGGGGTTGGAGCTGCCTCCGATGTCCAGAAAGTTCGCGGGCTGGCCGCCGTAATACTTCACCAGGTCCATCGTCGCCATGGCGAGCCCCGCCCCGTTGACGCAGCAGCCCACGGAGCCCTCGAGCTTGATGAAGGTGAGGCCGGCCTCACGGGCCGCCACCTCCGACGGTGCGTCGGCGCTCGCGTCCCGCAGCGCGGCCAGCTCCGGATGCCGGTCGAGCTCGTTGTCGTCGATCACGATCTTGGCGTCGAGTGCGGTGAGCGTGCCGTCCGGGGCGGGGCCCGCCGCGAGCGGGTTGATCTCGGCGAGGGACGCCCCGACGGCGTAGAACGCCTGGTATAGCCGCTGGATGATGTCCGCCGCCGCGCGGGCCTGGGCGATCTCGGCATACAACTTCAACGCCAGGCCGAGCGCCTGGTGCGGCAGCACGCCGTAGCGGACGTCCACAGCGAGACGATGAATCTTCTCAGGCGTTTCGGCCGCGACCTGCTCGATGTCGACGCCTCCGGCAGCGCTCACCATCAGCACGGGTCGCTGCGCCCCGCGGTCGACGATGATGCCGACATAGCTCTCCGACGCGATCTGGGCCGCCGGGGTAACGAGCACCTGCCGCACCGTGAGGCCCTTGATGGTCATGCCGAGGATCTTGGCGGCCTGGGACCCGGCTTCGGCCGCGTCGCGCGCCAGCTTGACGCCGCCCGCCTTGCCGCGCCCGCCGGTGTGCACCTGCGCCTTCACGACCACCGCGCCTCCGAATCGGGCGGCGATGGCGCGCGCCTGCTCCGGCGTCGTGGCAACCTCGCCGGGTGGGACGGGGATGCCGTGGCGGCGCAGGATGTCGCGCGACTGATACTCGTGCAGGTTCACGTGGACTCCAGCATGATGGTCGTGCCTGCCTCGCCGAGCAGCGCCGCGGGACCTTGTGACAGCTGCGCGATGATGGCGCGTTGACCGCCGGCACGCACGAAGTCGGCGGCTGCCTCGACCTTGGGGCGCATGCTCCCCGTCCCCAGCTCGGTGCCGGCGAGCAGGTGATCGGCGCTCGCCAGATCGAGGCGCCGGATCGCGCGCTGATGCGGCGTGCCGTAGCCGTGATACACGGCGTCCACATTCGTGAGGATCAACAGCACGTCGGCGCCGATCTCCCGCCCGAGAGTCGCGGCCACGCGGTCTTTGTCGGCGACGGCGTCGATCCCCTCGAGGCCGAGCGTGGGATCGTCGTACACCGGGGGCCCGCCGCCGCCGCACGCCACCACGATGTGGCCCGCCGCCACCAGGTGGCGGATCATGTCGCGCTCGACGACGGCGATCGGCTTGGGGCTGGGGGCGAGCCGGCGCCAGCGGCCCGGCTGCTCCTGTTTCACAGGGACACCGCGCGCTTGCAGTCGTGCTACCCGCACCGGATCGAGCGGGTGCCCGATGGGCTTGGTGGGGTTGCGCAGGTTGGCATCGTGCGCGTCGCACAACGTCTGGCTGATGACGGTGACCACCTGACGCGTGACGCCGGCGCGCGCCAGTGCGTTCTGGAGCGACTGCTGGATCATGTAGCCCATCCACCCGGCGGTAGCCGCGACCAGCACCCCGAGCGGCAGCGGCTCGATCTGGTCGGCGGCGAGCTCGTTGCGCGCCAGATCGTCACCGACCTGCGGGCCGTTGCCGTGTACGAGCGAGATGCGCCAGCCGGCGCGCGCGAGATCGACGATCGGCACCAGGCTGGCGCGCGTGTGGCGGAACTGATTCGCGATCGTCGGGCGCTCGCCCGGTGGAGCCACGGCGTTGCCGCCCAGCGCGATCACGATCGTCCCCGGTTCCACGGGCGCGCAACCTAGCGGCGCTCGGGGGTGGGAGCAAGCTTGCGGCGCTGAAGACCGAGCACCTCCTTCAGCTGGTCGTATAAGCGGGCGAAGGCGGCAAGGTCGCCGGCGGCGAGCGCCGCGTCGGCTTGCTGTGCGAGCCGGCGCGCGCGCTGCCAGCGCGCCGCGATGGTCGTGTCGGCCGCCGTACGTGCGCCGCCGCCCAAGGCCAGCAGGTCCCGCAACGCGGCGGCCGGGCTCCCGCCCTGGCCGCGCCGGTCGCCCCACGCCAGAAACAGCGTATCGATCCCGGCGGGGGGCCCGCCAGCGGGCTCGCGGAACAGCGCCTGCTCGTAGAACAGCGCGCCCCCCGCGTTCCACAGCCGGGCGACCCCCGGCGCCGTCGTATTGGGCGACCCCACCAGCGCCGGCAGTAGCCGCACCGGCGGTCGCGGCTGCCACACTAGGAGCCGCGGACCCTGGGCGGACATGGTACCCGCAATCAGCGCCGTGAACGTGCTCCCCGCTTCGAACCCCTGGGCGGTCCAGGTGCGGAGGGTTGGGGGCGACGGGCCGTCGTCGCTCTCCGGGGCGACCAGCACGAACGGCTCGCGCGGCCGCGCGGTCCAGGACGTCGTGTCGGTCTGCCACCGGTGCACCAGCACAGCGGCGGCGTGGAACGAGCGCTCGGGAAACGGCAGCTCGTTCCGGAGCCTGACTGGAAGGCTGTCGAGCGGCTGTATGAGCGGCGCGAGCACGGCGGCCCAGGCGGCGGCGAGCGAGTCGGCACCCGGCGCGAGGTAGATCCGCGTATCCCCGCTCGCCGCGTTCACCGTTCCCACGAACGCCGCTCGCAGATAGCGCCAGTGGTGGCCGTCGGAGTCCACAGCCGGCACGAGCGGAAAGGCCTCGGCCTCGAGGTAACCGTAGCTCACCCACCACAGCGCGGCGCCGGCCACGACCGGGGTGGCCGGGTCGAAGGCGGCGGCCGACACCAGGCGTCGCAGCCGCGCGGTCACGTCCCGCCTCCAGAGGAGCACCAGTCCGTCGGTCTCCGTGCGCGCCAGCGCCGGGCTCTGCAGCACCCAGGCGAGCGCGGTGCGCCGCCACCACGCCGTCAACGGCACGCCCGAGCGGCGCAGGTCCGGCCAGGTGTCGGGGGCCGCGACGGCGAACTCGGTGAAACCAGGACCGAACCAGAGGCTCGAGTCGCGCGTGGCGATGAGCTCGAAATCGAGGAGAGAGTCTTCTTCCGCGGCCGCGAACGGGCGTCCCACTCGCGCCCAGGGTCCGCGATGAATCGCCGTCCAGTCGGGAGGCTCGGCATGCGCCAGGGCTTCGAGATCCGGCGCCGCTGCCACGATCCAGGTGGGCCGCGCG
>CBFHAJ010000122.1:0-11701 GCA_965653495.1 uncultured bacterium
TGCAAGCGGTTCCCAGTCTCAAGCCGACAATGCCCCAGCCTTGCAACTTGCGACTCCACTGGCACGCTGACTCGTGACTTCTATTTTGTGCCATGCGCGCTCCTCCTCCCCCACCTCCTCGCGGCCCCACGCCGCCACCCCCTCCTCCCCGCCCACCGGGAGGTGCCCCCCCGCCACGGGGGCCGACGCAACCGCCCAGGGGACCCACGCAGCCACCCCGCGGACCCACGCCGCCGAAGGGGGGACCGCCCCCCAAGGCGGGACCACCACCGCGCCCCACGGTGAAGCCGGCTGCCAAGCCTCGGGTGCCGCGCAAGCTGCCCGGATGGCTCGCGCGCGCGCAGCGCCTGATGCTGCAGCCCCGGGGGGAATGGGCAACGATCGCGGGAGAGTTCAGCACCGTCGGGCCCATCTTCACGCGCTATCTGGTGCCGATGGCGGCGATCGGGCCGATCGCAGCAACAGTAGGGGGCGTCGTGTTCGGCGAGCGCGGCAGCCTCCTCACGTTCGGGACGATCGCCGTCAGTCTGGGGACCGCGGTTCAGGTCGGCGTGCTCGAGTATGCGCTCAATCTGCTGGGTGTGTACGCGCTCGCGGTCGTAATCGACGTGGTGGGGGGCGCGATCGGAGGCCAGCGCAACCGGGTACAGGCCCTGAAGGTGGCGGCGTACGGGAGCACACCGTATTGGCTCGCGAGCGTGTTCGCGGTGTTCCCACGCATCGAGCCGCTCGGCATGCTGGTCGGACTGTACAGCATCTGGCTGTTCGCGCTTGGCCTCCCGCCCGTGATGAAGGCACCGCGCGACAAGTCCGCTGCGTACACCCTACTCACCAGCATCGCGAGCGTGCTGCTGGTGCTGGTGATTACGGCTATCGTCACTCACCTCGTGGTGACGTAGCGCCGCTCGCGAGCGCGCGCGACGCCGGTGCCGCGCGGTAGGTCCAGTCCTCGGACGCGTGCTCCAGCGCCGCGTCGATCAGTGCCCGGTGCGGCGAGAGCGAGCACACGGGGTCGGTGACCGCCGCATCGCCCGTGACGAGGAACGCCTGGCAGCGACAGCCCCCGAAGTCCTGCGTTTTCCGGGGGCACGAGCGGCATGGCTCGGGCATCCAGGCGTCGCCCCGGAACCGATTGAACGCCTCTGAGTGCTCCCAGATCCAGTCGAGCGGGTGGTCGCGCACGTTCTCGAAGGTGAGCGACGTGATCCGCCCGGCCGCGTGACAGGGCCAGACCTCGCCGGCAGGCGTCACCGTCATATAGGCCCTCGCCCAACCGCCCATGCATGGCTTGGGAAATTGCTCGTGATAGTCGGGGAGGACCCATACGATCTCGAGCCTGGTACCGAGCCGCGCCCGCTCGCGCTGCACGACCTGCCACGCGGTGGCGAGCTGCGCCCGCGTGGGCATGAGGGCCTCGCGATTCTGCAGCGCCCAGCCATAGAACTGCGTGTTGGCGAGCTCGATCCGCTCGGCGCCGAGCGATTCCGCGAGGCGAATCAGCGCCGCGACCTGGTGCAGGTTCCGCCGATGCAACACCGCGTTCACGGTGAGCGGAAAGCCGAGCTCACGAGTGAAACGGTATGCGGCGATTTTGTCCCGGTACGACGCGGTGCCCGCGATCTCGTCCGACAGCTCGGCGTCGGCACCCTGTACGCTGATCTGCACGTGGTCGAGCCCGACCGCCTTGAGCGCCGCGAGGCGTTCCTTGCTCAGCCGATACGCTGACGTGATCAGCGACGTGTACAGCCCGAGCCCGTGCGCGGTACGTACCAACTCCTCCAAATCCGGCCGTAGCGTGGGCTCGCCACCCGACAACCCAAGCTGCAGGACGCCCAGCGCCTTCGCTTCGCGGAACACGCGGCACCACTCTTCGGTGGACAGCTCGCGCTTGAAGCGCGGGCCCGCGAAATCCAGTGGGTTCGAGCAGTACGGGCACTGCAACGGACACTTGTAGGTCAGCTCGGCGAGCAGCCACAGAGGCTTATGGTCCATACAGGACCAGCCCCTTGGCCGCGAGCCCTTGGACGAAGGTGGTGACATCGCGCTCGAGACCGCGCTCCCCGTACCGCGCCTCCAGCGTCGTCACGATGTCGGCGAGCGAGCGCACCCCATCGCACAATTTCAGGATCTCCACTCCTGTCGCGCTCAGGGTGACGAGCCCTTCGGGATAGAGCAGCACGTCTCGCCCGCGGACGTCATCCCGCTGCAGCCTCACCTTGGGGTGCAGCCGCGGGACCGCGATCACGACGGGCTCCCGGGAAGCGGCCCGCGCTCTACCGCATCGAGCAGGCACCACAGCACGTCACACTTGAACTCGAGCGCCGCCACGGCGCGAGCCTGCTCCTCCGGCGTGCGGAACCGCTCGGTCACGAGCGCCAACGCGTACTCGGCGTCACGCGGGGCCTGCTGCAGGCGATTGCGGAAGTACTGCAGCCCGGCGGCATCCACCCACGGATAATGCTCCAGCATGGCCGCGAGCCGCTCCTTCACGATGAGCGGGGCGAACATTTCCGTGAGCGATGCGGCGACCGCCTCGAGCCAGGGCCGCGAGCGGCAGAAGTTCACGTACCCATCCACGGCGAACCGCACGCCTGGGAGCAGGTGACGCTGCGCGACGAGGTCCGCCCGGGGCACGCCCATGGCCTCCCCCAGACGAAGCCACGCCTCGATGCCGCCTTCCTCGCCCGGCCGGCCGTCGTGATCGATGATCCGCTGGATCCATTGCTGTCGGACTTCACGCTCAGGGCAACTCGCGAGAATGAGCGCGTCCTTCACCGGAATATTGACTTGATAATAGAAGCGGTTGGCCACCCAGAGCTGCAGCTCCTCGCGCGACAGCTCGCCGCGATGCATCCGCTGATTGAACGGGTGCAGGTGGTGATAGCGGCGCTCCAGTACGCCACGTAGCCGGCCCGTCAGGTCGGTCGCGGCGGGAGAGCGCAGGGTCGCGCTCACAGCTCGAACTCCATCCCGTCCTCCCCCACGAGCACTCCCGCCGCCTCCACTTGCGCCCGCTCCGCCGAGCCGTGGCGCAGGATCGGGTTGGTGTTGTTGATATGAACCAGCACGGTGCGGTTCGCGCCCAGCTTGCCCAGCGACTCGAGGCTCCCACCCGCGCCGCCAACCGGCAGGTGGCCCATCGTGCGCGCCGTCGGCGCCCCTCCCCCGCTCACGGCCTGGAGCTCGTCGTCCGACCAGAACGTGCCGTCGAACAGCAGCAGGTCGGCGCCACTCGCGACGCGCCGCGCGGCGGCGTCGATCGCGCCGGCGGTGGGAACGTACGCGAGCGTGCCACCCGTGCGATCGTCGCTGAGCCGCACACCGACGTCGAACGCGGAGGCAGGTGTCGCTCCGGCGTAGCGGGGTGGCCGCCGGGCGATGGCGGTCGCGGCGGCACAAATCCCCAGAGGAGTGCCGGCGCGGTCGGCGAGCGGTACCATCGCACCGTCGTCGAGGGTGCGGGGCTCTACCCCCGAGTACGCGGCGAGGACCCGGTATAATGGCCAGGCGTCGCCGAGCAGCGCGGTCACGCCGGCGGACGCGTATACGGGGAGCCGGACCGAGCTCTCACGCAGCAACAACAGGCCGAGCGTGTGATCGATCTCGGCATCGGTCAAAACGACCGCTGCGATGGGCGTGCCTCGGGCGGCACGAGGCCAAAGCTGTGGATGCGCGGCGAGCTGGCTAGGGAGGTCGGGCGACGCGTTGAGGAGAATCCAGCGCTCGCCGTCCGCGCTCACGGCCACTGACGACTGGGTCCGGCCGGACCGGGCGCCGTCGCGGCGGGCGTCGACACAATTCCGGCAGCCGCAGTTCCACTGCGGCACCCCTCCGCCCGCCGCCGAGCCCAGCACAATCACGTGCATTGAACAAAGGGGCCGGGTTTGTCACCCGGCCCCTCTATCCTACTGTCCCGGCTTGGTTCAGGCGTTGCCGGCGTACGCGCCGACTTCCATGCCCAGCTCAACCACTTCGAATTCGGGCTTGGTCCACTTCATGGTGACATCCTCCATGGGGGGTCGACACTATAAACGCGCGTGTCTCGCGTACTCGCAGGCAGCATGCCAGCCTGCGAGTCACAGTGTTGGGGGGAGCAACTCGTTCTCCTGTCAGCGGTTATTGCCGCGGACACAGCCGCAAGCCGTAAGAAATCCGGGTCTTATGTTGGGTGATTTGACCCAGACATGGGTGAAATCACCCACTCAGGATTGCAGCCCGAACTTCTTCAGGCGATAGCGCAAAGTATCGCGCGAGATGCCGAGCCGCTGCGCCGCCTTCGTCTGATTTCCGCCCGCCTCGCGCAGCGCCTGCTCGATTACGGTCTTTTCCCAGCGCGCGAGGTCGCCGTCCGGTCGGGGCGGTTGCGTGGCGCCCTCCGAATTGTTGCCGCCGTCAGTCGCCTCCACGGGCCGGGTGAGGGAGAGGTGCTCTGCGTCGAGTATCGGGCCGCGACTCCACAGCACCGCGCGCTCGATCACGTGGCTCAACTCACGCACGTTGCCGGGCCAGGGATAGGTGAGGAGCAGCTCGCGCGCGGGCTCGCTGATCTCGCGCACCACCTTCCCATATTTGGCGTTGAACTCCCGCAGGAAATGCTCCGCGAGACTCACGATGTCCTCGCCGCGCTCCCGCAGCGGGGGCACGTCGAGCACGATCACGGCCAGCCGGAAATAGAGATCCTTGCGGAACCGGTCCTGTCGCACCTCCCGCTCGAGGTCGCGATTGGTGGCGGCGATGATGCGCACGTCGATCTTGCGCTCGCGCACGCTCCCGACGCGCCGGATCGCGCGCTCCTCGATGGCCCGCAGCAGCTTGCCCTGGACGGCGAGGTCGACGTCGCCGATCTCGTCCAGGAAGATGAACCCGCCTTCCGCTGCCTCGACCAGCCCGGGCTTGGACTGCTTGGCATCGGTGAACGCGCCGCGCTCGTAGCCGAACAGCTCGGCCTCCATGAGCGTCGCCGGCAGCGCGGTGCAATTGACCTCGATGAACGGCTTGGCGACCCGGGGCCCGGAGGCGTGGATGGCGCGGGCGAGCAGGCCTTTCCCGGTGCCGGTCTCCCCCGTGAGTAGTACGGGCGGGGTCTCGTCCAGTGCGGCGATCTGACGGGCGCGCTCGAGCACGGCGCGCACCGCCGGCGACGAGCCCAGCAGCCCTGCGAATCCGACCTCCGGGCTCGCCCGCCGCCGATAGTACGACAGCTCCTGCTTGAGCAGGCGCGTCTCGCGGGCGCGGTCGGCGAGCAGCTTCAGCTCTTCCAGGTCCACCGGCTTCTTGACGTAGTCGAAGGCGCCGAGCTTTACCGCTTCGACAGCGCCCTCGATGGAGCCGTAGGCCGTCAGCATGATCACCGGGATCACGGGATCGAACGCGCGGATGCGCTTCAGGAGATCGAGGCCGCTCATGCCCGGCAACCGGACGTCGGCGAACACGACGTCCGGTTGCAGGGTCTCGAGCAGCTCGAGCGCCCGCTCGCCCGTATCCGCCACCTCGGCGTCGTACCCGTGGTCGCCCAGGAACGCCTTCGCCGACCGAGCGAGTGTCTGCTCGTCGTCGACGATGAGGACGGTCGAGCCGCTCATGCGAGCTGCCCCGCCGGCGACGAGGCCGCGCCTTGCCCGGAGCCCGCGGCCGGCAGCCGGATCCGCACCGTGGTTCCGCGGCCCACCGTGCTTGTGATCTCGAGGCGACCGCCCGCCTCTTCGACATAGCGTTTGGCGATGGCGAGCCCCAGGCCCGTGCCCTCAGGCCGCGTGGTGAAGAAGGGCTCGCACAGGTTGGGCAGGATTTCCGGAGGAATACCGCGGCCCGAGTCCCGAACCTCGATGGTGACCTCGCCCGACACGTCCGCACTCGCGATGATCACGAGCCGTCCGCCCTCGGGCATCGCGTCGAGTGCATTGGCAAACAGCTCAGTCAGCGCCTGCTCGAGGCGCATGGGGTCCACCAGGATTTCGGGGACCGCCTCCGGAAGGCGCAGCGTCAGCTCCACCCGTCTCTGACGCAACAGTTCTGAGAAGCCTGACACGGCGCCGTCGACGACCACGCGCACGCGCTCCGGAAGTGGGTGAAAAGGCGCCGGCCGCGAGAACTGCAGCAGGTGCGCGATCCGCAGATCGAGCCGATCCACCTGTTCCACGATAGCGTCGAGCGGCTCGCGCGCCGCGGGTGCTGCCACCCGGTGGCGCGCGAGCTGGGCGGCGGCGCGCAGGCTCGCCAGCGGGTTGCGGAGTCCGTGGGCCACCGCCGCCGCCATCTGTCCGATGGACGCGAGCTTCTCGGACTGGACGAGCTGGGAGCGTGACTGGCGCAGCTGCTCGGTCATCTGCGCGAACGCGCGCGCCAGGTCGCCGATCTCGTCCCGCGTCCGGGCCACGATGGCGTATTCCAGATCTCCCGCCCCCACGACCGCCATCGCGTGCCGCAGCTCGTTGACGGGATGTACGAGACCGCGCGCGATGATCCAGGAGGCGAGGAGGCCGACGAGCAACGCCACCGCAATGACTACCCACAGCGCGCGCCGCTCCGCCTCGACGATGCTCTCGACCTGCTGCAGCGCCCGCTGCACGCTGAACTCGCGAGCCTTGCGGTAAATCTCGCGATTCACGCTCGCCAGGGCGGGTTGCAACCGTTGCACCAGCTGCTCGCGGGCCATGAGGTAGGCGGCCTGGTGCTGGCCGGAGTCGTACAGCTTGAACACGTGCCCTGCGACGGTCCGGATCTCGTTCTCGATGTTGCGGACGCCCTGCGCGAGCTGGACCTCGTCGGGCGGCAGGCCCGTCGTCCAGCGGTCGAGCCAGTAGTCCACGACCTGCTCGGTGAGGGGAAACTCCTGTTTGGCGGTGGGCTCACCGCTCAAGTAGCGCCAGACCACCTGAGTCTGGTTGAACATGGCGTCTTCGACTTCCGCGTAGGTGCGTGAGCGCGCCAGCCGCTCGGCCAGGGAGGCGAGCGCCTCCTGCTCCCGGGCGTTCGTGCGAATCGCCTGGATCCCGACGACCACCGCCGGGAGGACCATCAGGGAGAAGCCGAGCAACAACTTGCGCTGGAGGGTCACGAGTCGAAGCTTCGTGCCGCCAGGGGTGGGCGCAAGTCCCCCCGCCCGCAACCGTGCGAGGGGCGGCTGCGTCACTCGATCGTCTTGAGCACCTCCTCGAGCACAGCCAGCGTGCGATCGATCGTCGCCTCGTCGTGCGCCAGCGACACGAAGTTGTACGCGGTGCGCTTGAACAACAGCCCGCGCGCGGCACAGCCGCGCGCCACATTCGCCGACACGCGATCAGTCGAGAAATGGAGAAAGCACATCTCCGCGATCCCACCCACCCCCGTCACCTGGTCGCCGTGCTCGCGGTGCAGGTGGTGCAGTCCGTGCAGCAACCGCGTGCCGACACGATGCAGGTGGCCGCAGACGTCATCGCGTACGAACACATCGAGCGTCGCCTGGGCGGCGGCCAGGGCGACCGCCTCGGTCGCGAGGGTAGAGGAAATCCACGTGCGCGCCGCGCCCGCCATGAGGTCGGCCCGACCGCCGACGGCGGCGAGCGGAAAGCCGTTGGCGAGTGCCTTGCCGACCGCCGCGAGATCCGGCCGGATGCCGTAGCGCTCTGCCGCGCCGCCGAGAGCAATCCGAAAGGCGGTCTTGATCTCGTCGAACACGAGCACCGCGCCCACGCGCGTGGTCTCGGCGCGCACGGTCTCGAGCCATTCGCGCGTCGGCTCGACGACGACCACCGGCTCGATCACCACGACCGCCAGCCGGTCGCCCGCTTCCCGGATCAGCCGGCGGGTGCCGTCCACATCGTTGAAGGGGATTTCGCCGTACAGCGCACGGGTCGCGGCGGGTACCCCTTCGCCGCCCTGGCACCAGTCGAGCCAGCCATGGTAGCCGCAGCCGAGCACGCGGTCCCGCCCCGTCGCTACGCGGGCCAGCCGCACCGCGGCGGCGACCGCCTCGGCGCCGGTCTTGAGGAACCGTACGCGCTCGAGCCAGGGTAGCCGCCGGGCGAGCGCGCCCGCCAGCTCTTCCTCGAGCACCGGCGGGAGCGGACCCGCTACGCCGGCGGCGATCGCCGTGGTGGCGGCCCGATTCACGTCGGCGTGGCCGTAGCCGAGTGCCACGGCCCCGAGCGCCATGACGTAGTCCAGGTACTCGCGCCCCTCGGCGTCCCACACCCGGCACCCCGCCGCGCGCGTCATGCGGGCAGGCAACCCCCCCCCGGGCGCGTCGGGAGAGAGCGCCGCGGCGCCGAACAGCGCCTCGGGTCGCTTACTCCCGGTCGACGTGAACCCGGGAACGTGCCAGTCGCTCACCGTATTTCACCACCTCGATCGCCATGGCCCGCAGCAGCTTCGCCTCCCGCTCATCGAGCGGCGTGCGATGGATCATCTCGCGCACCGTCCGCATGACGCCTTCTGCCTGACGCGTCTTGAAGAATTCGATCGCCCGCAGCGCCGTCTCGGCATCCGCAAACAGCCGCTCCAGGTCGGCGACCGCGGCCGGGTCGCCGGTGCGCCGCGGCGCCTTGAACGGCCGCTGCTCGTCGCCGCGCGCCAGCGCAAGCTCGTACAGCATCAGGGCGACCGCGTGCGCCAGATTGAGCGAGGCGTAGCCAGGATTGGTCGGGAAGCTCACCACCCGGTGCGCGAGGTCGAGCGCCTCGTTGGAGAGGCCCTTGTCCTCGCGCCCGAACAGCAGCGCCACCGGACCCGCGTCCGCCTGCGTGAGAATCTCGCCTGCCGCCGGTCGCGGGCGCTGGACATTGCGCTTGGCGGTGCGGGGGCGCGCCGTGAAGGCGACCACATGCGTGCAATCGGCCAACGCTTGCTCGAGCCGCTCGAAGCGCGTGACGCGGGCCAGGACGTCCTGGGTCTGGTGCGCAATTCCCTCGATGCGGTAGGCGTCGTACTCCCGCGGTGCGACGAGGCGCAGGTCCTGAAATCCAAAGTTCTTCATGGCGCGCGCTACGTGCGCGATGTTGACGAGCTCCTGGGGCTGGTCGAGGATGACGAGGATGCTCATCCCACCAGCTCCAGCACGCCGAACCGCGTACCGTCCTGCCGGTCCCCGCGCAGCCACACCCAACCGTTGCCGCCGCTCCAGACGAGCTGGCCGGCGCGCCGCACCCGACCCGGGAGTGCCTCGTTGATCAGCAGGTCGAACCTCACCTGGCCACCCACGTGCGCCCGCTGCCAATCGGGCCAGGCGATCGCCAGCGTGACGCGATATCCTTCCGCGGTCCGGCGCCAGGCGCCGCGCACCGCCGCCGGATCGCCGGGCGACTCCCCTGCACCACGCACGCGCAGCGCGCCACGCGGCTCCTCGGGCACGACCAGGAAGCCGACACCCGCGTCGGCTTCGGGGTCGTGCAAGTACACCTGGACGCCGTCCGAATGAATGTCGTCCGGCTCGTTATCGAGCCGCAGGGGCGAGGCGTCCGCGGGCCGGAGGCACACCTCGGGCTTGGTGACCTCGATCCCCAGGTATAGCGCGGTGTCGTCCCACCCGGCGTACGCCACGGCGGAGAAGTCTGTTGCTCCCGAGTACGGCTCTTCGCTGCGACGGTACTGGTCCTCGAGGTCGAGCCGCAGCGGCTCGCTCGTATCGAACCCGCTGAGTGACCCGTCGAGCGGCGGCGGCTCGCTCACGCGCAGCGCCGCGGCGACCGCGGGCTTGGGTGGATCGATCTCGAGCAAGGGCGTGAACGGCGGCTCGGCGGCGCGCGGACCCGCGAGCCGCACGCGCGCCGATTGCGTCGCTATCTCCCAGCCCGCGGCGCTGGCGCTGTGGCGGTGCGTGCCTTCCTCGGTCTCCACTTCGATGATGCCGCCGCGCCCGGTCACGCCCCGCACGAAGGCGCGTTCGTCAACCGGCTCGAGCACCGTGACGAATCGCACGCCGCGTCCTTTGGTCCGCACGACGTAGAACGGCACCCGCTTTCCCTCGCCCGGTCGCCCCGGTGCCACGGCCCGGAGCAGCACACCATCGTAGAGGAGCAGGGCCCGCAAGCTATTCGAGCCGTCGGCAAACTCGAGCACGGGGGGACCGTCGGGGACGAGCTGCTGCGGGTCGGACACGAACCGGTCGGAGAGCTCCGCCGTCGTCCACGTCCCCCGGGCGTCAACCGTCCCGCTGAAATGCCACGGCAGCTCGAGGACGTGATCCACCCGACCGCCCAGCTCGACGACGTCGAGGACGTAGGCCGGACCCGAGACCACGGTGCGCGTCACGTCGCCGTAGCGGCCCCGCACCCACGCCCACTGGTCCAACGCCTCGAATGCCTCGCACACCGCGTCCCCGGGGGGCTGCGATGCGCCGTCGAGCCGGGGCGCGTTGTGCGCGAGGGTGGAGCGGTACCAGAACAGGTCGGGCGAGACGTAGCTGCCCGTGCCCGGGTCGGCGAGCCAGTGTACGCCGCCCGCATGGAGTGTGAGGTGCAAGCGATCGGGGTGACCGTGGCCGCCGCCCAGCTGCCCGCACTCGAGGCTCACGTAGCGGTCGCCGCCCGTCCGCAGCACGGCGAGTCCTTGAGACTCGAGCAGCTCGCTGGCCGGAGACCAGGCGGGAACGTCAGCCGGAAGCTCGGGAGCCATGAACACCAGCGCCCACCAGGAGAGATCCGTGCGCACAGGGGAGTGGGGAGCGGGGAGCGGGTTCAATGGCGCGTCGTGGAGGTAGGCCTCGAACAACTCCGGCGTCACGCGCGCCGCCTCGTACAGGCGCGAGAGCCAGCTGGCGAGTTGGTCGGTCTGATTCGCCGCTTCCCCCGCTGCGAGCCTGGCCAGCCCGATCTCCCACAGCTCGAGATACACCGGCTGCGCCAGCGATACGCCGAAGCGCGAGTCCTTCCGCGCGGGGAAGGTGAAGTCGGGGAGCGCCGTCCGAGCGGGCGCGAGCAGGGCGGCGGCGATGCGGGCCGCGAAATGCGGCTCGCCGTAGAGGTCCACACCCGCTTGGCGCGCCCACGCCGCGCCCGTCAGCAGCCCGCGCAGCGCGAACAGATGATAGTTCTCGCCCTCGTACCACATGCCGTCGCGGCCAAACCCGCGCATCAGGTGTTCGAGCAGGCCGGTCGGGCCTTCGATCGCCCGGCGCGCGAGATCTTCGTCCTCGAACCACGCGGCGACGGCCGCCAGCGCCGCGTTGTTCCAGGTCTGCCGGTTCGAGAACCACTCGTCGAACTCCCCGATCAGGGTCGCGGCCTCGTCAGCCACCTGGTTCACGCCTTTGGCCGTCGCGTCGTCGAGCGTCCCGGCTTCGCGCAGCAGCGACGCGGCGGCGAGGTAGTTGCACGTCCAGATCGATTCGAGGTACGTGGAAAAGAACAGGCGGCTTGGTCCCAGCACATTGTCCTGGTTCGGGAACTGCCAGTAGCACTCCGCATACGCCCGCAGGATCTCCGCGGCGCGCGCCGCCGCGGCGGCATCGTCGTCGAGCGCCGCCAGCGTCGCGAGGTGCACCGCCCGCTCAGCCAGCCACAGATGCTGAAACCGCGCCCAGTGGCGGTCGTGACGCTCGCCCTCACGTGCCTTGCCGCAGCGCGGGCAGCGATGCGCGCCGGGACTCCAAGGGTCGAACGCGAGCGTCGCGCCGTCGTCGGGGCACGCGCCGCCATCCATCGAGAGCAACGCCTTCGTCCGCGGCAGTGGTGGCAGGCGCTCGAGCACCGGCGCCGCGCGCTGCCGCACGTGGGCGAGCAGCGCC
>CBFHAJ010000123.1:0-11667 GCA_965653495.1 uncultured bacterium
GCCGGAACGCCCCGATGAAGTTGCGGATTTCGCCCAGCGCCCGCTCCAGCAGCTGTACCGTCTGGCGCGCGCGCGGCTCGGAAGGGGGATCGTTGGCGAGCGAGCGCTCGAGCACCTGCAGCTGCGACAGGGCGGCGAAGATGTCCTGCACCGGGCCGTCATGCATATCGAGCACGATGCGCTGCAGCTCCCGCTCGCTGGTCGCGAGCAGGCGCCGCGACGCCGCGCGCGCCTCAGCCTCGTGGGGCGGCGGGGGCGGGGGCGGGGGCGGGGTTGGCGGGGTGGGAACCGGAGGGAGGGGGGAGGCATGCGGGCGCTGCACCACGTAGGCTTCCATCGCGAAATACTCGGGCAGCCCGAGCCGATCCGCCCGCGCCGCCGTCTCGACGTTACGTGCTTCCACCCGCTGCCAGAACTCCCGGTCGTCGTGCGCGCCGGGGAACGGCGCGGTGTCCTTCTGTGACTGGTGCTTGAAGATCGCGAAGATCTTGGCGCGCAGCTCGTCCTGCGACAGCGGGACCAGCACGTCCGCGTCAGTGAGGGGCCATTCCTGCCAGGCACCACGATACAGCCAGACCTCGGGACGGGAGCCGTCGTAGCGGTCCAGCGCCTGGTAGATGGCGGCCTGGCACATGCGGTGCGTCCCGTGCGGGTCGGACAAGTCGCCGGCGACGAAGACGAGCTCCGGGCGCACTTCCTCGAGCAGCGCGTGCACGATCGCGACGTCTTCCGGTCCGATGGGACGCTTGCGTACCTCGCCCGTCCGATAGAACGGCAGATTGAGAAACCGTGCGGCGCTGGGGGGCAGGCCGACGGACTCGAGTGCCGCGATCGCCTCCGACTCGCGGATCATGCGCTTCAGGTCCTGCACGACCGGGAGGTCTACGTCGCCCGGGGCCTTGCGCTCAAAGCTCGCTTCCACGTCACCGCGTACCCGCTGGACCTTCTTGGGGTCGAGCCCCAGCGTCTCCGCCGCGCGGCCCACGAAATCGAGATGCCGCCGCACGTCATGATCGAATACCGCGATGTTCCCGCTCGTCATGTACGCGACCACAATCTGGTTCTCGTTCTCCCACAGCTTGCGCAGCACGCCGCCCATCGAGATCACGTCATCGTCGGGGTGCGGGGAGAACACCAGCACCGCCTTGCGCGACGGCAGGCGGCGGCGGCCGCGGATCTTGTCGCGCAGCCGGTTGAAGACGAGGCCGTTGATCGGGCCGGGCGCGCCGTGCTTCGCCACCAGTGGGCTCAGATGATGCTCGGCATAGTCGCGCGTCGTGAGCTTGAGCAGCGCCTTGCCGGTCTGCTCCGCCACCCACACCGTGGCCCGCTCGGTCAGCTCGGGCGTCCAGTCGACGCTCCCCAGCACCCAGGGCGTCTTGATGCGGGTCAGCTGGGCGGCGGCCGCGAGATCCAGGTACACGCGCGCATTGCGGTGGTGCTGCAGGAACGTGGCCGCCACGTCTTGTGAGACCTCGCCCTCCACCGCGCGGGCCACGATGTCGGCCTTGTGCTCGCCGGTGGCGATGAGCGCGATCTCGCGCGCCTCGAGGATGGTCGCGACACCCATCGTGATCGCTTCGCGCGGCACGTTGTCCTCGCCGAAGAAATCGGCCGCCGCGTCCTTCCGGGTCACCGTGTCGAGAATGGCGAGGCTGGTGCGCGAATCCTGCGACGAGCCGGGCTCGTTGAAGCCGATGTGCCCGCTCTTCCCGATGCCGAGCAGCTGGAAATCGATCCCGCCCGCGTCCGCGATGGCGCGCTCGTACGCTGCGCAGTGCTCCGCCAGCCGCTCGCGCGGGACGCTGCCGTCGGGGACGTGCACGTTCTCGGGCCGCACGTTCACCAGCGCGAACAGGTTCTCCCACATGTAGCGCCGGTAGCTGTGGGGGCTGTTCTCGGGCATGGGGTAGTACTCGTCCAGGTTGAACGTCACGACCCGGGAGAAGTCCACCTCGCCCGCCTGATGGCGGCGGATCAACTCGCGGTAGATGCCGAGCGGCGTGCTGCCGGTGGCGAGACCGAGCACGCATTGCCCCTTGGCCGCCGTTTCGCGCGCGATTACCTGGATCACGCGGTCGGCGAGCAGGAGCGCGAGGTCGTCGTGCTCGGGGACGACGACCGTGGGAAGGTGCTCGCGGTCGCGCGGCCCCTCGATCATACGAGGGGCACTAGGCCGGGTTGGGGCGCTCTGTTCCATCGACCGAACAATACGTCCGGTCGGGAACCCCCGCTACACTTTGACTTCGATCACCCCGCCGCGCTTGTAGCGCACATACAGCCACGCCATGGGGACCACCAGCATGCCCGCCGCCAGCACGGTGAGCGCCAACAGCACCGCCGCGAGCAGGACACCGCGTTGCGCCGCCGCCGCGGCCGAGTACAGAGCCGCGTCCTGGTGCGCCAGCAGCACGACCATCGCCTGCCGCGAGGTCGTGCCCGTGGCCGGGTCACGGCTCGTGAGCCCCGCCAGCACGGCGTGCGCGAGCTGCTGGTCGTCGCGCGCGGTGAACGAGCGGCCCAGCGCCGCGATGTCGAGGCGTAGGGCCCGACGAATGCTGTCCCGCTGGGCGATGGCCTCCGGGCGCCGGTAGGCGGGGTCGCTGCTCGTCGCCATCTGGCGCCACACCTCGAGCCCCGCGTTGTAGCGATGCAGGGTCTGGGACGCGCGCGCGCCCTGTTCCACACTCGCCGCCGCCGCCCGCAGCGACCGGATCAGGTCCAGGCCCAGAACCAACGCCACCACCAGCACTGCGGCGCTCACGGTCACCGCGATGCCCGGCCGGATGAAGGCGTAGTCTTTCATCGCCATCGCGAACGACGAGCGCGGGATCGACACGCGCGGGCCTGACGCGGCGGCGGGAGCTGAGGTCGTCATAGTGGACCGGTCCGCTTAATGATGGAGGGGACATGCTACGGGGGGCTCGCTTGACGGTTCGTGATCTTTGTCACATATGTAGTGCGCGCCCCCAATTCAACGCAGCTTGCTGTGTGCCCGGCGGTCGCGTGCGGCCATCCGCCAGGGGGCGGTTGTGCGCGCGGGGGTCTCAGTGACGCAACGGGAGCCGTTCGTCGAAGGCAGACACGAAATCCTGCGACAGGCGAGCGTCGCCCTCGGCGGCCGTTCCGTCACCGCCTGGGAAGTCTCCGGCCGGGCGGAGCTCGAGCCCCAGGCGTCGAGCGACAGCGCGCCCACCCATCACGCCACCAAGCTGGACGTCGATTCCACGCTGCGGCGCTGGAACATCTCCATCGTCCAGGGGAGTCGTTGGGTGGGGTGCCGCGCTGCCGGCGACGGGTCCTGGGTGGTCGCCCCAGTGCGGACCCGGCCGCCCGCGCCCCCGCCGGAGGGCCGGGAGCGGCGCAGCCCGGAGCGGCTCACCCTCGAGCTCGCCGGCCTCTGCCTCGGCCTGCTCGACCGGCGCGAGAGCGCACCGTGGCAGGGGGCAGTCCCGGGAGGGGCGGCGCGCTCCGACCCGTTCCAGGACAGCGGCGCGCTGCCTGGGATCATCGCCCACGAGCTCTCCAACCCGCTGACGGCGGCCCGGGCCGGACTGCAGCAAGCGATGGAATCGGTGGGCCGCTGGACCGAGGTCGCGGCGGGCCGCCGGCTCGAGCTGCTCGATGAGCTGGGGCAGGTGGTGGAGGACATCGAGCGTTCGATCAGCTTCCTGCGTGCCATCAAGGATCGTGCGCGCGGTGCGCTGGCGCGCTCCGAGCGGTTCGACGCCGTGCGGGTGATTCGCTCCTGCTGCACCCTGGAGAGCCGTGTCCTCAAGGAAAAGCGCATTCCCCTCGAGTTCGACTCCACGCTGGAAACCGTGTACTTGAAGGGCGACCCCAACGCCCTGTACGACCTGTTGGTGAACCTGATTCGCAACAGCGCGGACGCCAGCGCGGGCCGGCCCGCCCCCATTCGGGTGGGCCTGGCACGGGACGCCGCGTCACTGCGGCTCACCGTCCAGGATCAGGGGAGCGGCATCAGCCCGCAGGACCTGGATCGGATTTTCGAGCCCGGCTTCACCACCAAGGAGTTCGGTGAGGGGAGCGGCATGGGGCTGGTGGTGGTGCAGAGCGTGGTCCGCAACATGTTCGGCGGCAGCATCGCCGTCGATTCCAAGCTCGGTGTCGGTACGACCGTGACGGTGGCGCTGCCGATCCCGCCGCAGCGATCGATCGATGTACCGGGCGACGTAACGGGCCAACCCGGCGGCGCGTAGCCTACCAGAACCCTCCCACTCGAAGAGGATCCACCGTGAGTCGTGTCCGCGTCATGGCGGCGGCCAGTGTGATCGCCGCCCTCTGTGCCCGTCCCGTGCCGGCGCCCGCTCAAAATCTGACGGTCGATACCGCGGGAGCCGGGGCACTCATCGATCAGGCGCTGCATCACTCCGCCGTTGCCGACAACCTTCGCTACCTCACCGACGTCATCGGCCCCCGCCTCACCGGGTCCGCCGCCGCTCACCGTGCCAATGAGTGGACGCTGGAACGCTTCCAGGCTTACGGCCTCGAGGGGCATCTCGAACCCTGGATGTTCGGGGGCACCTGGACCCGCGGCCCGATGCGGGCCCAGCTCGTTGCGCCGCGCCAGCACGACGTGACCGCGGCGAGCTGGGCGTGGGCGCCTGGAACGGCCGGCTTCACCCGCACGGGGCCGGTCGTGCGCATCGATGCCGGCTCGGCTGACTCGCTCGCTGCCTCCCGTCGCCGCGTGAAGGGGGCGTGGGTCATGACGCGGGCGCCCGCGTTCGTCTGGAACAACGATGGCCCACCCATGACCGCGGCGGATTCCGCGCTGCAGCGCGAATACATCCGCACCGTGTTCGCGCCGCCGCGCGACGCCGACTCGGCCACCCGCGCCCGCCTGCAGCAGCTCGCGACCGACGTTCCCTACCTGCTGCGTCGCGCCGGCGCGCTCGGGATGGTCGTCGACGCGGGCAAGGAGCACGCCCTCCTGAATATGAGCGGCTCACCCACCCGCCCGCTGCCGCTCCCCCAAATCGCGGTCGCGCACGAGGACTACGCACTGTTCGATCGGCTCCTGCAAGCAGGCATCACGCCGCGGCTCGCCGTGAGCATCGCGAACACGATGACGCGCGACTCCGTCAGGCAGTGGAATACCGTGGCGGAGCTGGCCGGCTCCGAGCATCCCGGCGAGGTGGTGATCGTGGGCGCGCATCTCGATTCCTGGGATCTCGGGACCGGGGCGACGGACAACGGCACCGGCGCCATGTGCACCCTCGAGGCGGCCCGCGTCATCGCCCAGTCCGGACTCAAGCCCAAGCGCACGATCCGCTTCGTGCTGTTCACCGGTGAAGAGCAGGGCCTCATCGGCTCCCGCAAGTACGCGGAGGCGCACGCCGCGGAGGCGGACTCGATCCAGGCCGTGATTGTGCTCGACAACGGGACGGGCGCCATCACCGGCCAGGCGCTCCAGGGCCGGAACGATCTTGAGGGCCTGTGGCGCGCGATTCTGGCCCCCGTCGCAACCCTCGGGGCGGATTCGGTGGTGGACCGCACCAAGGGGGGCACCGATCACCTGTCGTTCCTGCCGTACGGCGTGCCGGGCTTCAACTTCAATCAGCTGCAACGCGGCTACAACCACACGCATCATTCGCAGTCCGACACCTACGACATGGCGATCCCGGCGGACCTCATGCAGGCCTCCGCAGTGATGGCGGTGTCAGCCTTCGAGTTGGCGAATCTCCCGGGAATGATTCCGCGCGGCGAGCGCACGACACCGGCCCCGGTGCAAGCGGCGAAGGTGAGCGATAGCCTATTGGTGAAGGGACGGCCGTAGACCAGCCTATTCAGCCTCAGCCAGCAGCTTCTCCAGATCCAGCGGCCTCGTATGCATGGTCAGGGCCCCGTCGGCCGTGCGGGGCCATTCGCTTTCGGGCCGGTCGCGGTACAGCTCGACGCCGTTGCCGTCCGGATCACGCAGGTAGATCGCCTCGCTCACCCCGTGGTCGGACGCGCCCTCGAGCGGAATCCGCGCCGTCAGCACGCGCCGCAGCGCTCGGGCGAGCGCTTTGCGATCCGGATAGAGGATCGCGAAGTGATACAGGCCCGTCGTACCCGACGGCGGGGGCGGCGCGCCGCGCCCGGCCCACGTGTTGAGGCCGATATGGTGGTGATACCCACCCGCCGACAGGAACACGGCATCGGTCCCATACCGCGTCGTGACCTCGAAGCCGAGGACATCACGGTAGAAGCGCAGGGCGTGCTCCAAGTCGGACACCGTAAGGTGAACATGGCCGATACGGGTGCGAGGATCGAGGCTCATGAGCTAAGAACACTTTGCAGTTCCCAGCCACCATCTGCCGACTTCACTGACGTCTGGTGACTCGCCACTGTACTTTTCTGTATGAGCGCGAAAATCCCCACCCCTTTCAATGAGCCCGTTCTCAGCTACGCTCCGGGCACTCCCGAGCGCACCGATCTCAAGCGCGCCCTCAAAGACTTGAGCGCACGCCAGCTCGAGATCCCCTTGATCATCGGTGGGAAAGAGGTCCGCACGGGCAAGACCGCTGACGTCGTGATGCCGCATTGCCATCATCACGTGCTCGCCAAGGTGCACCAGGCGGGCCCGGCGGAGGTGCAGGGGGCGATCGCCGCGGCGGGCGACGCCTGGCGGGAGTGGTCGACCTGGGGGCTCGAGCGGCGTGCCGCCGTGTTCCTGAGGGCGGCGGAGCTGTTGGCCACCCGCTACCGACCGATCGTCAACGCGGCGACCATGCTGGGGCAGTCCAAGACCGCTCACCAGGCGGAGATCGATGCGGCCTGTGAGCTGATCGACTTCTTGCGCTTCAATGTGCATTACGCCGAGCGCCTCTACGCCGACCAGCCGTTGTCCGTGTCCGGAGGAGGGGCCTGGAACTCCCTGGATTATCGTCCGCTCGAAGGATTCGTGTACGCGATCACGCCCTTCAACTTCACCTCGATCGGCGGCAACCTCCCGACGGCGCCCGCCATCATGGGGAATACGGTGGTCTGGAAGCCGGCGGCCACAGCCGTCTTCTCCAACTTTTTCATCATGCGGCTGCTGGAGGAAGCCGGGCTGCCGCCCGGTGTGATCAATTTCGTGCCCGGTCCCTCGGCGCAGGTGTCCGAGCGGCTGCTGGGCGACCGGGCGTTCGCCGGTATCCACTTCACCGGATCGACTGAGGTGTTTCAGACGCTGTGGCAGCAGGCGGCCACGAACCTGACGCGCTACGCCGCCTACCCGCGCCTGGTGGGCGAGACGGGCGGCAAGGACTTCGTGCTGGCGCACGCCAGCGCTGACGTCGACGCACTGGCGACCGGCCTGGTGCGTGGCGCCTTCGAGTATCAGGGGCAGAAGTGCAGCGCCGCGTCGCGTGCCTACGTGCCCGACGCGCTCTGGCCCGGGGTGCGCGACCGCATGCTCGAGATGCTGGCCGAAGTGAAGGTGGGCGATCCGGCCGACTTCCGGAACTTCATGGGGGCCGTCATCGACCGGAAGGCGTTCGACAAGATCAAGACGTATATCGATGGGGCGAAGCAGGCGTCCGGGGTACGCGTCCTGTTTGGTGGCGGCGCGCGCGACGCGGACGGCTACTTCATCGATCCCACCCTCATCCAGGTGGACGACCCCCGCTACCGCACGATGTGCGAGGAGATCTTCGGGCCCGTGCTCACGGTCCACGTGTATCCGGCCGCCCGCTGGACGGAGACCCTGGCCGTGGTCGATAGCACGTCGCCCTACGCGCTCACCGGCGCGGTATTCGCGCAGGATCGGGGCGCGATAGAGGAGGCAAGGCAGACGCTCCGCCACGCCGCAGGGAACTTCTACGTCAACGACAAGCCCACGGGCGCCGTCGTGGGGCAGCAGCCGTTCGGAGGCGCGCGGGCCAGCGGTACGAACGACAAGGCCGGCAGTCTGCTCAACCTGATCCGCTGGGTGAGTCCGCGCACGC
Organism: uncultured bacterium; assembly: GCA_965653495.1. Classification (GTDB taxonomy): domain Bacteria; phylum Gemmatimonadota; class Gemmatimonadetes; order Gemmatimonadales; family GWC2-71-9; genus AG41. The sequence goes on from CBFHAJ010000123.1 coordinate 7,938, forward strand.
TGAAAGAAACCTTCGTTCCTCCCCGGAGCTTCACCTACCCCTTCATGGCCGAGTCGTGACCGGGGGGGGCGGGCGCGGGGCCGCCCGGCCGCCGATCCTCGTGCTCGTGATGGGGGGGGCCTTCGGGCTGCTGGTCGTCGCGCTCCTGATCGGATCGTTCACCCAACCGGAGCTGCCGCCATACACGCCCACCGTGCCGCGCCCGGTGGCAGTGGGGGACTCGCTCGTCGGACCTGCCGTGTACACGCTCGACGCCGCCGCCACCGATCGCTGGCGCTGGTTCGACTTCGCGCGCGCTGCCGCGGTCGACTCCGGGCCGTGGGATATCGCGTTCCGCCGCTTCCACGTCATTGCCGCTCCGGGGGGCGGCATCGTTGATCTGGGGCGCGTCCCGTTCGATTCGGTGCGCGAGCTGCCGGCCCGGGGTTACCTCGCCGACAGCGCCGGGTCGGACACCACCAATCCGGGCGTCGGGAAGTGGTACGACTACAGCATGCTCACCCACCTGCTGACGTCGAAGCACCACGTGTACGGCGTGCGGACGGCCGGTGGGCGCTATGCCAAGATCGAGTTGCTCGCCTATTACTGCCGCGGCGCTGGCACGGCGTGCATCACCTTCCGCTACGCCTACCAGGGCGACGGCAGCGCGCGCGTGGTCCGCTGAGCGAAGAGCCCCCGGCGTGCTCCGCCGGGGGCTCGTGTTGTCGGTTGCCTGAACAGGATCACTTGGGCGGCAGGATCTTGAACATCCCCGTGCCGCACACCGGGCATACGCCCTTCAAGGCGGGCCGGCCGTTCGCCATCTTGACCTGCTGGGCGTTGGAAATCTTCCGCTTGGCCTTGCACTTCACACAGTAGCCCTCGTCGGCGGCCATCGGGGCTTTTCCACCCTTCGCCATTGCGTTCCTCCGTTCGGGGGGCCAGGGACAGGGGGGCTGATGCTGGTAGTGGGGGTCAGGGGCCGATCCCCCGGGTCACCCCCCCGGGACGGTGACAACATAATACCCCGTGCGTAAGTCGTGGGAGCCGGGCTCCGCTAGGACGCGTCCGAGAAGCCGTTGCGTTTGTGAGTTCCGTCACAAAACGGTTTTGTGGCGGAGCCGCCACAGCGGCACAACACAATGACTTCCGCCGGTTTGCCGTCTTTGCGGGGGGGGACGGGAAGCTCCCGCCCGTCGGGCGTCACGATTCGAACCATTCCCTGGACCACGAGAGGGCCGTTCGGCTTCGGGGTGATACTGGGGGTGTCGCTCATCTCGGAATATACCGTGCGCGCGGCGCGCCCTCGCGGACCACCCGTCCCGCCTTGCGCTGCGTGGTACAGCGGGAGTATGCTCAACTGCACAAACTGCACGATCGCGGCCTGGGCTGGAGCCGTCGCGTCAGAGGGAGGGACCGCACGCCCGAACTCGCCGACGGCAACCTCCAGGCCGTTGTGCATGCGGGAACGGCGCCGGGCACCCCAGTGTATCTTCCAGCCGTTCCCCATGCGTACACCGAAGGTCGCCCTCCTGCCGCTGGTCGCGGCTGCATGCGTCTCGGAGCACGGCCCGCTCACTAACCGGATGGCGCAGTCGACCACGCCGTATCTGACGCGCGCGGCGCATCAACCCGTCAGCTGGCAGCAGTGGGGGCGCGACGCGTTCGCGCTCGCTGCCCGTCTCAATCGGCCGATTCTCCTCTATGTCGGCGCCGACGACTGCCGCTGGTGTGGCGTGATGGATCTGGAGGTGTACGGCGACCCGGCGCTCGGCGCCATGATCGATTCTCTGTTCGTCCCGGTGCGCGTTGATCGCGACGAGCGTCCGGACGTGGCCCTGCGCTACGGGAAAGCGGTGCAGCTGCTCGCCGGCCTGCGGGGGTACCCCCTCACCGTATTTCTGACACCCGACGGCGCGGCGTTCTTCGGCGGCACGTATTTCCCGCTCGATGATCCCGTCACGGGGCGCGGTCTCAAGCAGCTGCTCCCGGACGTCTCGCGCAGTTACCACGATCAGCACGCGTCGATCCTGCGCCGCGCGGCGCTCATCCAGCAGCTCGCGTTTCGGCCGGCGGCCGGTCGCGGCGCGCTCAAGTCCCCCGCGCTGCAACATGAGACCGAGGCCGTCCGCGCCGCGCTCCGCACCGCCACCGTCACCCACGCGGGAGTCGCGAGCGTGCGGTACGCCGAGGCGGCGCGCCTGCTGCTCGCCGCGTACGCCCGATCCCGCGACTCGAGTTACCTCACGCCCGCGCTGCGCGTACTCGACTACATGGTCGACTCGGGGGACGCCACGCTGGCGGCGAGTGCACGGGACGATCCCCCCGAACTGGTGCGGGCGGGTCTGCTGCGCGACCTGGCTGCCGCGTGGTCCCTGTCGAACGAGCCGCGCTATCGCGACGCCGCACGCTCCCTGGCGCAGCGGCTCGTGGCCGACCTTGACCGCGTCAGCGACCGCCCGACGTTCGCCGACCGCGATGCGTACGTGATCGCTGCGATTCTGGACGCCGCCGTCGCCGTGCCCGATTCGGCGGCGGTGGAGCGCGGCTGCGCCGCGTTCGATAGCCTGCTGCGCCGCGTGTACGCACCACGCCGCCCGATCCGGCACGTCGCGGGCCCGGGGGCTGGAGCGCCGGGACGGCCGCTGCTCCAGGATCAGGTGCAGGTCGCGTGGGCGGCGCTCGCCGCGCACGCCGCCACCGGGCAGCAACGCTACCTCGTCGTAGCGCAGGATCTCGCGGCCGTGTTGGAGCGCGACTTTGCCGACTCGGGCGCGGCCGGCTACTTCGATGCCGCCGCCACCGATGCCGCCGCCCCGGCGCTCGCCGAGCGTGCGAAGCCCGTGCTCGACGACTTGCTGCCCGGCGCCAACGGCGTCGCCGCGCAAGTGCTGATGCGACTCGCGCGCGCGACCGGGAAGGCCCAGTACCGCCACCGGGCCGAAGCCACGCTCGAGACGTTCACGAGCGTCGTCCTGGGTGAAGGGATGCAAGCGTCGACCTACCTCGCGGCCGTGCAGGACTACCTGCGCGACCGCTGATTCGGTTCCCTTCCGTAACACGCTCCGCCTGCGTGCGGCTCTGGCTGCCGCGTCACGCCCGTGCTAGCGTGACGCCCTGATCGCCATGCAGGTCGTATGGATGTAACGGGGGCCCCCTCCGATGCGGAGGTGGTGGCACGGGTGCTCGGCGGCGACAAGGAGGCGTTCAGCCTCGTGGTGCGCCGCTATGAGGCCGGCTTACTGCGGTTCGCCGCTCGCATGCTCGGGAGCCGCGACGCCGCAGCGGATGCGGTAGCCGAGAGCTTCGTCCGGGCCTACCGCCACCTGGCGACGTGCCGCGAGCCGGCGCGGCTGCGCACCTGGCTGTATCGCATCGTGGCGAACCGGTGCAAGAGCCATCTGGCTCGACGCCCGATCGCCGATGTTTCGCTCGACGACGCGCCGGCCGTGGCGGATCCCTCGGATAACGAAGTCGCGCTCGAGCGCGCCGAACAGCTCGCGCTGGTACAGCGGGCGCTCGCACAGCTGTCGGTGGAAAAGCGTGAAGCGTTCGTGCTCAAGCATGTGGACGGTTTGAGCTACGAGGAGATGGCGGCGGTCACCGGTGAGCGCATCCCGACGCTCAAGATGCGGGTGCACCGGGCCCGGGAAGCGCTGTTGAAGGCGCTGGAGGAGCAGCAATGACGTCGATCGATCCGAGAATTCATCAGGTGCTCGACGGTGAGCTGGCGGCCACCGCCCTGCCGGCC
>CBFHAJ010000124.1:0-11503 GCA_965653495.1 uncultured bacterium
CTATCCCGGAAGCTGGCAGTGGGTGGTGCGCGGGATCTACACGGGTCGCGAGCCGTCGACCGATGAGACCCAGATGTTCTTCCAGTACGCCTACCTGTTCGAGCAGGTGCGGGCACGGGAGCCCGGCCGGCCGGTGGACCCCAATCTCTTCGTCTTGCGCATCGGGTCGCCGGACGCCATGGCCGGCGTCGCGGCGGCGGTGGACACCCTGTTCGTGAATTCGCGCGCGCCCACCAAGACGGAGAGCGAGCGCGAGTTTCAGCGCAGCTTTGTCCAGATGTCCTCGGCCATCATCACGTCGCTCCAGGTGATTTCGGTCGTGATCGTCGGGATCATTCTGCTGGTGCTCGCGAACACCATCGTCATGTCGGTTCGGGAACGGACCCGCGAGTACGCGGTCCTGAAAACGCTCGGCTTCTCCGGCCGTCACGTCGTGGGCTTGGTGCTCGGCGAGGCGCTCGTGATATCGCTTTCGGGGGGGGTGCTCGGGCTGCTGCTCACGTTCCCGATGGTCCAGGGGTTCGCCAAGGCGCTCCCCACGTTCTTCCCGGTGATCAACGTCGCCCCGCTCACGGTCGCGCTCGGCCTCGGCGCCGCCCTGCTCGCGGGCTTCGCGGCGGCCGCCGTTCCCGCGAACCGCGTGGTCCGCATGCCGATCGTGATCGGCTTGCGCACGGTGGGCTAGGTGCGGATCCCGTTCTCCTACATCTGGCGGAGCCTCTGGGCCCGCCGCCTGACGACGGTGCTCACCGTTGGCGGCGTGGCGCTGGTGGTGTTCGTATTCGCGGGCGTGCTCATGCTCGCCCGCGGGTTGGAGGCGACCCTCGTCGAGACAGGCTCTCCCGACAACGTGATCGTGCTGCGGCGCTCGGCCACCTCCGAGCTGTCCAGCCAGGTCGACCGGGCGAGCGCCGACGTGCTCGAAGCGGAAAGCGGCGTGGCCCGGGGGACCGACGGCCGCGCGCTGCTGTCGCGGGAAGGGGTCCTCGTGATCGATCTCTTCAAGAAGAAGAGCAACGCGCTCGGCAACGTGTCGGTCCGCGGCGTGTCGCCGCGCGCGTTCGAGCTCCGCCCCGGCGTCCATATCATCCAGGGACGACCCTTCCAGTTCGGCACGCACGAGGTGGTCGTGGGGAAGGGGATCGCTGCCGAGTTCAAGGGCGTGTCGCTCGGCGCGCAGCTGACGTTCGGCGGCGACCGCTGGACCGTGGTCGGCGTCGCTGACGCGGGCGGCACCGGCTTCGACTCGGAGATCTGGGGGGACGTCGACCAGTTCATGCAGGCGTTCGGACGGCCGGTGTACTCGTCGTTGACCTTCCGCCTCGCCAATCCCGGTCAGTTCGATCAGCTCAAGGCCCGACTGCAGGCCGATCCCCGCTTGCAGTACGTCGAGCTCAAGCACGAGCGCGACTACTACAAGGAGCAGTCGCAGACGCTCGCGAAGTTCATTCGCATCCTCGGCATGATCGTGACCATCATCTTCAGCTTCGGCGCGATGATCGGCGCCATGATCTCGATGTACGCCGCGGTGGCGAACCGGACCGTCGAAGTGGGCACGCTGCGGGCGCTGGGATTCCGGCGGCGCAGTGTGTTGACCGCGTTCTTGGTGGAATCCGTCGTGCTGGCGCTCGTCGGCGGCGCCCTGGGCGTCGCGCTCGCGGCGCTGCTCTCCTTCCAGCGTATCTCGGTCGTCAACTTCCAGAGCTTTTCGGAGATCGGCTTTGGATTCGCGCTGTCGCCCGGGGTCATCTGGAGGGCCCTCATGTTCGCCGTGGTGATGGGAGTGGTCGGGGGATTCCTCCCTGCCGCGCGGGCCGCGCGCCTCAACATCGTCAACGCCATGCGGGCGTCGTGAAGCTTACCGCGCTCGCCGCGCACACGCCGGAAGCGGTGCGCGCGGCGCTCGCGGCCCGGGGCTGGGACGCCCAGCCCGCTTGGTTCGCTGCCACCGGTCTCCAGCCGCTCGTCGTGCTGCTCGAGGAGATCAGCGAGGCCGAGCGTGAGGCGCTGGTGCGCTGGAGCGCGAAAGGGGGGGGCGCGGACGTGCTCACCGGCGAAGGCTGGGCGCTGGTTTCCGCTGCCGCGAGTCGCCTCGCCCCGCTGGCCCGGCCCGACCGCTTACCTCCCGGGCTCGAAGCGCTGGCCGCGCCGCTCGGCCGCTACCTCGCCGCGTGCGCCGACCCGCCGCGCCGCTGGGAGGTCGGCGGGGCCCGCACGTTAGTTCTCGATCACCCGGTGTTGATCGGCATCGTGAACGTCACGCCCGATTCGTTCTCCGACGGCGGGCGCTTCACGACGGTGGATCGCGCCGTCGCCCAGGCGGAGCGCCTGGTCGCGGACGGGTGCGAGCTGCTGGACGTCGGGGGCGAGTCGACGCGCCCGGGCGCCGCGCCGGTGGCGCCGGCCGAAGAAATCGCGCGCGTGAGACCGGTGGTCGAGCAGCTGGTGCGACGGGGGCTCGGCCCCGTGTCGGTGGACACGCGCAAGGCCGCGGTGGCGCGTGCCGCGCTCGCCGCCGGCGCCGCAGTGATCAACGACGTCTCGGGACTGGCGTTCGATCCGGGACTCGTGGAGGTGGTGGCGCAGGGCGGGGCCGGGGTGATCGTGATGCACATGCGCGGCACACCGGACACGATGGACTCGCGCGCCGTGTACGCCCACGTCGCCGCTGAAGTGGCGGCCGAGCTGGGGGCGGCGGCCGCGCGCGCCGAGGCGGGGGGCGGCGGCGGGGGCGTGGCACGCGAGCGCATCGTGGTGGATCCAGGCTGCGGGTTCGCCAAGACACCGGAGCAGAACTTCCGGCTGCTGGATGAGCTGGCCACGGTGGTCGGCTTGGGGTATCCTGTAGCCGTGGGTCCGTCGCGCAAGCGATTTCTCGGCGCCGCCACCGGGCGCCCGGTGGAAGATCGTGATCGCGCGACGGCGGTGGCGTGCGCGCTCGCGTGGGAGCGCGGGGCACGCCTGTTTCGGGTCCACGACGCCGCGCTCGCCTGCGAGGCGCTGCGGGTGGCCGGCGCGACGACGAGCGGCACGTGAACTTCGACGCCTACCGCTTCCTGATTCCGCGATTCTGGCCGGACGTAGTCGAGATCCTGCTCGTCGCGTTCGTCATTTATCGCTTCCTGCTGTTTCTGGTCGGGACGCGCGCGATGCAGATCGTCGTGGGCGTGATGATCCTGTCCATCGCCTATTTCGCGTCGCTGCTCGCGAAGTTCACGATGATCAGCGCGCTGCTCTCGTACGTATTCACGTTCGGCGCATTCGCCGCGGTGGTGGTGTTCCAGCCGGAGCTGCGCAACGCGCTGGCGCGGCTGGGCCAGTCGCGCTTCATGCGGCGCTTTTCGCAGAGCGAGCGGCAATCGGTGGCCGAAGAGATCGCGGAGGCGATGGATCGGCTGTCACGCGGCGGCACCGGCGCCATCATCGCGGTCGAGGGGGACATCGGTCTCGAGGAATTCATTTCTTCCGGCGTCCCGATGGAGGCGAAGGTCTCGGCCGACCTGTTGACGACGATCTTCACGCCCTATTCGCCGTTGCACGACGGCGCCGTGCTGGTGCGCGGCGACCGCATCATCGGCGCGGGGTGCGTGCTCCCCCTCACGCAGTTCAAGGTGGCCGACAAGTCGCTCGGCACGCGGCACCGCGCCGCGCTCGGCCTGTCGGAAGAAACCGACGCGACGGTGCTGGTCGTCTCGGAAGAGACGTCGACGATTTCGGTCGCGAGTCACGGCCTGCTGCATCGCCATCTCACGCCGCAGCAGGTGCGCGACCTCCTGTCGGGCGCGATCGCGCACCTCGAAGGCGGCGAACGAGTTACCGCGCAAGCGAGCTGACCCCCCGATTGTTTCAGTAGGCGCTCCCGGCTAATTTCCGCGGTTATGAATTTTGGGGCCCTCCCCGAGCGGCTGGCCCACGTACGGGCCGAGATCGCTCGGCGGCAGGCGGCTGCGGGCCGGACCGATCCGGTGACGATCGTGGCCGTCACGAAGGGCTTCGGGTTGGACGCCGTGGACGCGGCGCTCGCCGCCGGCCTCACCGATCTGGGCGAGAATCGCGTGCAGGAGGCGCTCGACAAGGTCGACACGCCGCTGGGGGGGGGGCGCCGCGCGACGTGGCACCTGATCGGGCACCTGCAGCGCAACAAGGCGAAGTTCGTGGTCGGCCGGTTCGCCATGGTCCACTCGGTGGACTCGGCCGCGTTGGGAGAAGAGCTCGACCGGCGGGCGGCGGCGAGCGAGGTGCGGCAGCGGGTGCTGCTGCAAGTGAACGTGGCGGGCGAGACGCAGAAGAGCGGGTGCGCGCCGGCGGAGGCGCCGGCTGTGGCGCGACGCCTGGCCGCCCTGCCGCATCTGGCGCTCGAGGGCTTGATGACGATCGCGCCGTTCACGGACGACGTGGACGTACAGCGGCGCGCGTTTCGCGGGCTGCGCGAGCTGCGGGACGCCTTGCAGGAGGAGGGGGAGCTATGGCTGCCGACGCTCTCGATGGGGATGTCCGCCGACTACGCTACGGCGGTCGAGGAGGGGGCAACGGTGATTCGCTTGGGTACCGTCCTGTTCGGCCCGAGGGAGCGGACGGCGCCGTGAGCGAAGCCGCGTTCCACCTCACGCCGCTGGACGTGCGCAAACAGGAGTTCCGGCGCAGCCTGCGCGGCTACGAGCCGCTCGGGGTCGAGGACTTTCGCGCCCGCGTCGCCGACGAGCTGGAGCGGATCCTGCGCGAGAAAGCAGTGCTCGAGGAGCGGCTGGCGGCGCTCGGCGAGCAGCTGGCCGCGTACCGCGAGCGAGAGCGCGCCATGAACGAGGCGCTCGTCGCGGCGCAGCAGCTGCGGGAGGAGACGCGCACCGGAGCGCAGCGCGAAGCGCAGGTGATCGTGCGCGAGGCGCAAGGCGAAGCGCAGCGCATTCTCGACGCGGCGCGCGCCTCGCAAGTGGAGGTCGAGCGCCAGAGCGCCGATGTGCAGCGCCAGTTCCAGGCGTACGTCGCCGGATTCCGCGCCCTGCTCGAGCGGCAGCTGGCGGAGCTGCGGGCGCTGGACGGCCAGCAGGACGGATGACGGCGGACGCGGTTCGCGCCGTGCAGGCGCGGACCCACCTCGTTCCCGATGTCGCGATCATCCTGGGCACCGGGCTCGGGGCGCTGGCCGACGAGGTGACGGTGGAGACGCGGATCCCGTACGCGGAGATTCCCGGGTTCCCCCTCTCCACGGTGGAGAGTCACACCGGGCAACTGCTGGTGGGGACGTTGGCGGGGCGACGCGTGATGGCGATGCAGGGACGGTGCCACCGCTACGAAGGGTATACGCTGGCGCAGGTCGCATTCCCGGTCCGTGTGCTGCGCGCGTTGGGCGCGCGCGCCCTCATCGTGTCGAACGCCTGCGGCGGCATGCATCCGCTGTGGCATCCGGGCGACCTCATGCTCATTGCCGACCACATCAACCTGTTGGGCGACAATCCCCTCGTGGGGCCGAACGATGACCGCGTGGGGCCGCGCTTCCCCGACATGTCCGACGCGTACGATGCCGATCTCCGCGCGCTGGCGCGCGCGGTGGCGCTGGCGCGGGGGATCACCCTGCGCGAGGGCGTCTACGTCGCCGTCTCGGGACCAAACCTCGAGACCCGTGCCGAATACCGCATGCTGCGTGCGCTCGGCGCCGATGTGGTGGGCATGAGCACGGTCCCCGAAGTGATCACGGCTGTGTATCTGGGCCTGCGGGTGCTGGGCGTCTCCATCATCACCGACCAGTGCCTGCCCGACGCGCTCGCGCCGGCGTCGCTCGAGCAGATCATCGCCGTGGCGCGCGGGGCCGAGCCTCGGCTCACCGCGCTGGTGCGGGGCGTGCTGGAGCGCCTCAACTGATGGTCTACCGGCTGTTCGACGCCAAGCTCTCGGTGGATGCGCTGGAGAAAGATCTCCTCGCGGCCTGGAAGCACGAGCGTCTGTTTCACAAGACGCAGGAGGCCGCGCGCTACGGGCCGCCGTTCGTGTTCTACGAGGGACCACCCACCGCCAATGGCCGCCCGGGCATTCACCACGTGTTCGCGCGCACCATCAAGGACCTGGTGTGCCGCTATCACACGATGCTGGGCCAGGGCGTGACCCGCATTGCGGGTTGGGACACGCACGGCCTGCCGGTCGAAATCGAAGTCGAAAAGACGCTCGGGATCTCGGGCAAGAAACAGATCGAGGCGTACGGCGTCGAGAAATTCAACCGGTTGTGCCGCGAGAGCGTATTCACGTACAAGACCGATTGGGAATCGCTCTCCGAACGGATCGGCTACTGGCTCGACTACGAGCATGCCTATATCACCTACACGCCGCAGTACATCGAGACGGTCTGGTGGCTGCTCAAGCGGCTGTACGAAAAGGCGCTGCTGTATCGGGGGCACAAGGTGCTGCCGTACTGCCCCCGCTGCGGCACCGCACTGTCCTCGCACGAGCTGGCGCTCGGCTACGAGAAGGTCCAGACGAACTCGGTGTACGTCACGTTTCCGCTGGCGAGCGACGCCCATCGCCAGCTGGTGATCTGGACGACCACCCCGTGGACCCTGCTCTCGAACGTCGCGGTGGCCGTGCATCCGGATCTCGAGTACGGCGAGTACGAAGTGAACGGGATCCGCTACGTGGTCGCGGCGGCGCGCGCGCCGCACGTGCACGTCGGCGGCAAGCCGTTGGCGGAAGCGACCCGCGTGGCCGGATATCCGGGCCGCGAGCTCGTGGGCCAGAAGTACGTGCGGCCGCTCGAAGTGGTCCCGTTGCCGCAGGAGGGCCAGCGGGCGGTCGTGATCGCGGGCGCCTTCGTGTCCGCCGAGGAGGGGACCGGGCTGGTGCACATGGCGCCGGCGTTCGGAGCGGACGATTACGCTGCGGCCCAACAGTACGGCCTGGCGATGGTGAACCCCGTCGCTCACGACGGCACCTTCCAGGGCACGCGCTGGGAGGAGATGAACGGTCGCCTCGTGACCGACAAGGAGACCAACCGGCTGCTCATCGAGCGGTTGAAGCACGATGGCCGCTGGCTCGAGACGCTGCCGTACGAGCATCAGTACCCGTTCTGCTGGCGCTGCGATTCGGCGCTGATCTACTACGCGCGCAGCTCGTGGTTCGTGCGCACGACCGCGGTGCGCGCGCGCATGCTCGAGGTGAACGCGCAGGTCGGATGGCACCCGCCCGAAGTGGGGAGCGGGCGGTTCGGTGGCTGGCTCGAGGGCAACGTCGACTGGGCGCTGTCGCGCGATCGCTACTGGGGCACGCCGCTCAACGTGTGGGAGTGCGATGCCGAGGCGGAGCACCGCGAGGTGATCGGCTCGTTCGCCGAGCTGGCGGAGCGCTGGGGGAAAAAGCTCGCGAAGGAATTCGATCCCCACAAACCGACCATCGATCAGTACACGTGGCGCTGCCGCTCGTGCGGCGGCGCCATGCGGCGCGTTCCCGAGGTGATCGACGCGTGGTTCGACTCGGGCGCGATGCCGTACGCCCAGTGGCATTACCCGTTCGAGCACCAGGCCGACTTCAAGGCGCACTTTCCGGCGGACTTCATCTGCGAGGGAGTCGACCAGACGCGTGGCTGGTTCTACTCGCTGCTTGCGATCGGCGTGGCGGGCTTCGACGCGCCCGTCTTCAAGAACGTGATCGTCAACGAGCTGGTGCTCGATGCCCAGGGCCAGAAGATGTCCAAGAGCCGGGGCAACGTGGTCAACCCGTGGGAAGTGATCGAAGAATACGGCGCGGACGCCGTGCGGCTCTACCTGCTGGGCCAGAGCCAGGTGTGGCTCCCCAAGCGGTTCGATCGGCGACAGGTACCGGACGTGGCGGGCGGATTCCTGAACACCCTGCGCCACACCTACAACTTCTTCGCTCAATACGGCGGGGACTGGGGCCCCTCGAACGACGGGTCGCCGCCCGCCGCGCGGCCGCTCGCCGACCGCTGGGTGTTGGCGCGCCTGGACGAGGTGGTCGCGTCCACCCGCGAGGCCTGGAACGGCTACGACGTGACCGCGGGCGTGCGCGCCATCATGGGCTTCGTGGTCGACGACGTGTCCAACTGGTATGTGCGCACCAACCGGCCGCGCTTCTGGGCGCCCGACCGCGCGGCCGATCCGGCCGCGCTCGCCACGCTGTACGAGGTGCTCGTGACGGCGGCCCGGCTGCTTGCGCCCGCGGCGCCGTTCATCGCCGACTGGCTGCACCGTTCCCTCACGGGAACCTCGGTCCACCTGGCGCCGTTTCCCGCCGACCAGGGTCGGCGCGAGCCGGAGCTGCTCGGTGCCATGTCGGGCGTTCGGCGCCTCGCGTCCCTCGCCCGGGCGGCGCGGGAGACCAAGAAACTGAACGTGCGCCAGCCCGTCGCCCGGGTGCAGGTGGCCGTGCCCGCCGCCGTAAAGGGCCCGGCCTTTGCGGACCTGTTAGATATCCTGGCCGCAGAAGTGAACGCCAAGGGAGTCGAGGTCGCCGGGTCCGACCACGAGCTGGTGCGGCTCAAGGGCAAGGCGGTCTACAGCAGCCTGGGCAAGCGCTACGGCAAGGACACGCCCCGTGCGGCAGCGGCCGTGTCGCAGCTCACAGCAGACCAGCTTCGGGTGCTCGAAGATGGGGGCCCCGTACGCGTGGGGGAGTTCGAGTTCCGGCCCGACGATGTGATCGTGACGCGCGAGGTGGTGAGCGACTGGGCCGTGCAGGCCGACGGGCCGTACGTCGTCGCCGTGGACCCGCGCCTGTCGGAGGACCTGATCCAGGAAGGGCTGGCGCGCGAGCTGGTGCACCGCGTCCAGCGGCTGCGTAAGGAAGCGGAATACGAGTATACCACGCGCATCGAGCTGAGCGTGCAGGGCGCCGCGGAAGTCGTGGCGGCGGTGTCGGCGTTCCAGGGGTTCGTGGAAAGTGAGACGCTGGCCCGCCGGGTGATGCTGGACACCGTGTTGCCGGAGGCGGATGTGACACGGGACGTGGACATCGAGTCGCGCCGGGTGACCATTGCGCTCCGGCGTCACGACGGACGAAAGGGCGGTACGCGATAATGCCGGCAAAATCGAAAACCAAGCCCACCAAGGGCCTGAACAAGAAGCAGCTGACCCATCTCGAGAAGCGCCTGCTCGAAGAGCGCGCTCGGGTGATGAAGGAGCTCGGCTACTACGACGAGTCCTTCAACTCGAGCCTCCAGGCCTCGGACGGCGATCTCTCGAGCTATTCCTTTCATATGGCGGACCAGGGCACCGACGCCATGGAGCGGGAGAAAGCGTTCCTGTTCGCCTCGCAGGAAGGTCGCTACCTGTGGCACGTGAATCAGGCACTGCGGCGGCTGTATCAGTCGCCCGAGAAATTCGGCAAGTGCGAGCAGTGCGGGGAGGACATCCTGTTCGAGCGGCTCGACGCGCTGCCTCACGCCCGGTTGTGCATCAAGTGCAAGGCGAAGGAAGAAGATGGCAAGCGGCGCTGATCGCCGGCTGTTCTGGGGAACGGCCGCGGCGGTCGTCGTCGCCGATCTGGTCACGAAGATTCTCGCCGAGGGGTGGCTCGCGCCCACCCGGCCGATCGCCGTCCTCGGCGACTATGTGCAGCTGCGCCTCGTGTTCAATCAATGCGCCGCGTTCGGGTTGTGCCTCGGCGCCTACTCCCGCTGGATCTTCTTCGGGCTCGCCCTCGTCGCCCTGTTCGTGCTGCGGTCGATGGTGCTGGCGGCCCGTCCGGGGGATCGGTTCCGCCTGGTCGCGCTCGCGCTCGTCTGCGCCGGCGCCGTCGGCAACGTGATCGATCGCATCCGCAGCGCCCGCGGCGTGGTCGACTTCGTGGACGTGGGCGTCGGGAACGCCCGCTGGCCGACGTTCAACGTCGCCGATTCCGCTATCACCGTGGGCGCGATCGCGCTCGCCGTCTCGCTGTGGCTCGAGGGCCGGGCGCAGGAGCGCGCGAAGGAGGCCAGGGCGGCCGAGCCCTGATGGCCGCCGTCAGCTTCTGCGTCGTCACCGCCGAAACCGAGCGCCTCGACCGTTTCCTCGCCGACCAGCTGGCGCTCTCCCGCACCGTCGCCGCCCGCCTCATCGCCGATAAGCACGTAACCCGTGACGGGCGGCCGCTGCGCGCGTCCGCGCAGCTCGAGCGCGGGGACGTGGTGATGGTGGAGCTCCCGCCCGCCGGCGAGCCGCAACCGCGCAACTACGCCCCCGCACACGCGGACCTGAGTTTCGCCTACGAAGACGAGCACCTCGCGGTGCTCGACAAGCCCGCGGGACTGGTGGTGCACCCGGGCCCGGGACATTGGGACGACACGCTCGTCAACGTGCTGGTCGGTCGGGGCACCGCGCTCGCGCAAGGAGCCACCGAGGGGCGCCCCGGCATCGTTCACCGCCTGGACCGCGATACCTCGGGCCTGCTGCTCATCGCCAAGACCGACGAAGCCCACCGCCGCCTGGCGCGGATGATCGAGCGGCGTGAGGTGCGCCGGGTGTATGCCGCGGTGGCGTGGGGGCACTTCGCGAACAGCCCCGTCGCCATCGAGGCGCCGATCACGCGCCACCCCGGCGACCGCAAGCGCATGACGGTCCTGGCGGGCGGTCGTCACGCGGTCACCCGTGTGCGCGTGGTGGCACGCTTCGCCCACGTGGACCTGGTACGAGTGGAGCTCGAGACCGGTCGCACGCATCAGATCCGCGTGCACTTCGCGCACGTGGGCCATCCCGTGGTGGGCGATCGCGAGTACGCGTTCGGCGGCAGCCGGCGCGTGACCCCGGCGGCGCGCCAGGCCGCGGAGCGGATCGAGGCCCTTGCCCCCCGGCAGCTCCTGCACGCAGCGCTGCTGGCCCTCACCCATCCCGTGACGGGCGCCCGGCTGGTGCTGCGCTCGGAATGGCCCGCCGACTTGGTCCCGGCGCTGGCGGAAGGGGCCTCCGACCCGACTTTGCTTGCTCAACGCAACCCCTTGCAGTATCTTGGTTTCTTCGCTTCGGATGAGTGACGCCGGAGTCGTCCGACTGCTGGTGTTTCGGGTGGGCAGCCTCGTCTGTGCGGCCGAGGCGGAGCGGGTGCGGGAGATCCTGCCCCGGCTTGTCCCTACCCGGATCCCGGGGGCGCCGCCGGTCGTGGCCGGGTTAGTCAACGTGCGGGGGACCCTGGTCACGGTCGTGGAGGGGTGGCGGGCGCTGCGCCAGCCACCTCCTGAGCCGTCCGACGATGGGGACGGGGATGGGGGGCGCGCGGGCGCGGGCACCACAGTGGTGCTGGAGGTGGGCGGCGGAAAGCGGGTCCTCGGCTTCACCGTAGACGAGGTGGTGGACCTCCTCTCGGTGGGCGGCGAGGCGCTGGAACGCCGGCAGGCGCTGCCGGGCATCGATCCGACCCTGGTGCGGGCCGTCGGACGCCGCGCCGGCCAACTCTTCGTGGTCCTCGATACCGACGCGCTGCTGACCCCCCTTCTGTCTTCCTAGGGAGGAAGTGTGAGCCATTCGGTCCTCGTCTGCGACGACGCCATCTTCATGCGGACGATGATCTCGGACATCCTGGCCCAGGC
>CBFHAJ010000125.1:0-11392 GCA_965653495.1 uncultured bacterium
AGCATTCTTGCTCGCTTCGGGAGTGGGCCTATGCTGCTTCAACTACGCAGAGCCTACTAACCTCCCGTCGCATTGCGGATGGTGTCGCGTCGCCGTAGATCGGAGAGACGCCAGCTCATGTTGGAGGACACGCTGCACTCTGGCAATCGCATGACCGCCATGCTGGCCGCCTTCAGCACAGCGATCAGTCTCAGCGCACAACAGCCGCGTTCCATCCCACCCGCGGTTCACGTCCGCGGCAATCAGCTGGTGGATAGCGCGGGACAGCCGGTGCGGCTGCGTGGCGTCAGCCGCTCCGGGACGGAATACATGTGCGCGCAGGGCCGCGGCATTTTCGACGGGCCCGCCGATTCGAGCGCCGTCGCCGCGATCGCGGCCTGGCACGTCAATGTCGTGCGCGTCCCGCTCAACGAGACCTGCTGGCTCGCCATCAACGGCGTGAAGCCCGAGTACGCGGGCGACACCTACCGCCGCGCCATTCGCGACTTCGTCCTCAGGCTGAACCGGGCCGGCATGGCGGCGATCCTCGAGCTGCACTGGAGCGCCCCGGATACCATGGTGGCGCTCGGCCAGGCGCCGATGCCCGACCGCGATCACACGCCGCAGTTCTGGCGCGAAGTCGCCGCCGCATTCGCCTCCAACCGCTCCGTCATCTTCGATGCGTTCAACGAGACATACCCCGACAGCAACCACGACACGCCCGAAGCGTGGCGCTGCTGGAAAGCAGGAGGAGCCTGCCGCGGCATGCAGTACCAGGCCGCCGGCATGCAGGAGCTGATCGACGCGGTCCGCTCGAGCGGGGCGAAGAACGTCATTCTGGCCGGCGGCGTGCGCTACGCCTCGAGCCTGTCGCACTGGCTCGACGCCAAGCTCGAGGACCCGCTCGCCAACCTCGCCGCTTCGTGGCACGTCTACAATTTCAGCGGCTGCCACACGCGCGGTTGCTGGGACAGCACGGCCGCTCCCGTCGCGCAGCAGGTGCCGCTCGTCCTCGGCGAGCTGGGCCAGAACGACCACGGCGCCGCGTTCGTCACGGCGCTGATGGACTGGATGGACGCCCGCCCGGGCGGTGCCGGCTATCTGGCCTGGTCGTGGGACGTCTGGGGCGATCCACTGGATTTGATCAGCAGTTACGACGGCACGCCAACCCCGTATGGTCAAACGTTCAAGGCGCGGTTCTGACGCCGGGCGCTCGCCGCGCATCCCCGGCATGGCGCTGGCCTGCGCGCTCGTGCTGCTCGCCGTCCCTTGCGAATCCCGGCAATCCCGAAGGCCCAGACGCAGGACCCCACACGTACTGCCGCCCGCGCCGGAGTGGTGGTCCTCACCCCCTGTCCCCCTTTCCCTTCGGGAGAGGGGGGACGACACTCAAAGTTTGTTTCCCCTCTCCCGAAGAGCCTGCCCTGAGCGCAGCGAAGGGGAGAGGGGATCAAAGGGGTGAGGACAGACGGAGAGGGGCACAGGGGGGAAGGGCTCAGAGCCCGCGCGCGTGAATTTGGTTTCTCTCGCGATCGCGCGATACCAGTGTCCCACGCCTGGAGCCGTATCGTGCCCCGGTGTCCCCTTGCCCCTCGCGCGCCGAGCCGAGCACAATATGGGTATGCCACACACCGCCGAACGCTGGACCGCGGACAGGGTCCGCGCTCTCCCCGACGACGGCAACCGCTACGAGGTCATCGGCGGGGAGCTGTTCGTGACGCCCGCGCCCTCGGCACTGCACCAGCGGGCCGTGAGTGTGATCCTCTTTGCGCTGATGAGCTACATGCGGGGAAAGACGTGGGGTGAGGTCCTGACCTCGCCCGCCGACATCTCGTTCCACACAGACATGCTCGTCCAGCCCGATGTGTTCGTAGCGCCGCCGGGCGTGGGCGGACGGCGCGTGCGCCACTGGCCCGAGATCCGCGGGCTGCTCCTGGCGGTCGAGGTGCTCTCACCCTCCACCGCGCGTGCCGATCGTCAGGTGAAATGCCGGCTCTATCTCGAGGAACGGGTGCCGGACTACTGGATCGTCGACCTCGATGCGCGAGTAGTGGAGCGCTGGCGCCCGGGCGATGACCGCCCCGAGATCGTCGCCACGACGCTCACCTGGCGACCAGACCCCTCAGCCGCGCCGTTCCACCTGGATCTCCCGGCCTTCTTCCTGGAAGTACTAGGAGAGCTTTAAGTCGTCCTCACCCCTGTGTCGCCGTGTAAACGCTGGAGCCGCTGGTCGCGTCTCATTGCTGCGCGGCACGACTCCGGAGCGCGGTTGAGCGATTCCAAGCTACTGGACGACGTCATCGCCCCGCTGGTGCAGCGCGCCCAGGCGGGCGACGCCAGTGCACGAGACGCCCTGCTGCGTGAGTGCCATGCCACCGTGTACCGCTGGGCATTGGTACATACGGGCGACCGCGACGATGCCGACGATGTGGCGCAGGAAGTCCTGGTGCGCCTGTGCACCAGGCTGCATCGCTACTCCGGGCGGTCGCGGTTCACGACCTGGCTGTACCGCGTCACGCGCAATGCCGCGCTCGGCCTGGGCCGTCGGATCGCGAGTCGGGTGCGGTTGGCGGAGCGGCTCCACGGCTCACCGGCTGCCGACGAGCCGAGCAGCGGCGGCGCAGTGGAGCAGCTGCAATCGTCGCAGGTGAGGGAGGTCGTGATGGCACTGTTTCTCGAGCTCCCGGTTCGGCAGCGGCAGGTGTTCCACCTCGCCGAGCTGGAGGGTGTACCGGCCGGCGAGATCGCCGTGCGACTGGGGATGAGCCCGGTCACGGTCCGGGGCCACTTGCTGCGCGCCCGGCGCGCGGTGCGCGCCCGCATTCTGGCGCGGCACCCCGAGCTCGCGGAGGAGCGCTGATGCTCGATTGCGCGGCGGCCCGCGCCCTGCTGCTCGAAGCCGAGCCGGCCGAGCTCGAGAGCGCAAGCGACTCAGAGCTGGCGACGCACCTCGCCGGCTGCGCACGCTGCCGGGCGGTCGCGCGCGTCATTGTCGCCGCCGAGCGAGAGCTGGGGCGCGCACTGGCCAGCGCCACGCCGCGCGAGTCCACGCAGGAAGCGGCACGCACGGCAGCCCGGCGCGCGTCCCGGCGCCGCTGGGCGTGGCGCGCCGCGCCGCTCGCTGCGGCTGCAGTCCTGGCGGGCGTGCTGCTCGGGCGCCGGGAAGACATCCGCCAAGCAGCGCCGCCACCAGGCCTGTCGCCGGCCGGCTCCACCATTGCCGTCGAGGCCCCCGCGGGCCGGAACGTCGCCGTGTTCCGGACCGCCAATCCCGATATCGTGGTCATCTGGTTCTTCTGAAGGGAGCTGCCATGAGTACCCGCACTGCGCTCGTCCTCGCCCTCAGCACCGTGTGCACCATGTGCTCACCGGCAGCGCCGAGGCTCGACACGCGCACCTTCGCGCTGAAGTACCTGAAGGGCGGCGACGCGGTGCCGATCATCGCGCCCTACGTCTACACCGACCGGTCCAACGCAAAGGGCGTCTTCACCGTGTCGGACAATGCGGTGACTGTGCGCGAGACGCCCGACAACCTCGATAAAATCGCGCGCGTGCTCACTCAATACGACCGGCCTCGCCCGTTCGTCCGGCTCACGTTTCATCTGATCGAAGCGGACGGAGCAGCGACGACCGATCCGGCCATCCGGGACGTGGAGGCAGCGCTGCGGCAGCTGTTCCGGTTCCGTGGCTACCGGCTCATGGCGGAGGGCGTGGTGACCGCGACAGAGAGAGCCGAGGTGACGCAGGTGCTGGGCGGGGGGGAGGGGGGGGGGACCGACGGGTACCTGTTGGAGGCGAGCGTCTTCCGGCTCGCTGGCTCAGCAGACAGTGCGACCGTCGAGCTGAGCGTGCATTTGGGGGCGCCCGGAGGGCAGTTCCGCACGACCGTGACGATCCCCATCGGCAAAACCGCCGTGCTTGGGAATGTCCAACCCCTGCCCAAGGGCCGCACCCTGATCCTCACGGTGCGTCCGGAGGTAGTGGCCACGGCTGCGTCGTGACCCGACGGATCGTTGAGATCGTCCCACACGCGCGATCGCGTGAGCGCGGCTGACCCCGGGGCGATGCCCCGGGGTCCACCTCCGGCCCGTCGGGATGCGGCGCCAGTCCCGGCGCCTTGACAGAAGCCGTCCCGCTCAGTCGTTCTACTCTGTTGGCAGCCTGCCCCAACAACCGGGGGGGGACGAGTGGGAGCGTGCGGCGGGTGGAGGCGAATGGCGTGGCTGGCCCTGACGAGCAGCCTGGCAGTGATCGGCGCCACTGGCTTGGCCGCACAGGCGCTCGTCACGCCCGACAGCGCGCTCCCCGCCGGAACGATTACCGGCTCCGTGGTGGCCGCGGAGTCCGGCATCCCGCTCGAAAATGCCGTGGTCGTGATCGAGCCAGCCCCCAGCGGCGCGCTCCCGGCCGAGTCGCATGGTCCTTCGTTCTGGGAGGCCGGACGCACCGCGCGCACCGACGCGAACGGGATCTATCGTTTCGGTCGACTCACCGTCGGTAGCTACGTCCTGCACGTCCGCCGGCTCGGCTATCGCGCCGCGACGATCGAGATCGATCTGCGCAGTCAATCGCCGTTTCGGGTGTCCGTGGGCCTCGTGGTGCTTCCGATTGCGCTCGACGCGGTCGAAGTCACGGGCACCGCCCTGTCGCGTCTCCAACTGCGTGCCGATTCGGAAGCTGCCGGGTTGATCCGTCTTGGCGCCGCGGCAGCCTTGCGGCGGCGGTTTCTCGTCACCGACGCCCGCTCCCTCACCGGCGCCGATCTGCTCGAAGCGATCACGCTTGGCGAAACGGATCTGTTCCGTGCCCTGCAGCGCCTGCCCAGCGTCACCACGCGCGACGATTACTCCGCGGAGCTGTGGACCCGCGGGTCGCGCTGGACCGACACGCGCGTGACCTTCGATGGCCTGCCGCTCCTCAGTCCCCTCCATGCCGGTGGGGTATTCGCTGGCGTCGATCCCGATGTCATCGGCTCGGCGTTCTTTCTTCCCGGCGTGCGACCCGCGTCGGCCGCCGAGGGCGACGCCGCGACCGTCGATCTCACCACCCGCCCCGCCGCCGAGCCCGGGTTACACGGCTTGACGGAGCTCTCCCTGATCAGCGGCCGCGTGGTGTTCGAGCACGGCGCGGTCGGCACCGGTCCACGCTGGGTGCTCGCGGCGCGGCGCTCTTATATCGATCTCGCCAGCAAACTCGTGGCCTCGCTCGGGAACGACTCGACGGCTGACGTGCCCTACGCCTTTACCGACCTCACCGGCCGTCTGGATGTCCCCCTCGGCGGCGTCCGGGCGCTCGAAGTGAGCGGTCTCATTTCGCGCGACGGGCTGCGCGGCAGCGTGCCGAATCTGTTGCAACGCAGCCGCGGTCATTGGGGCGACGCGCTCATCCGCGCGACGCTCGCGGTACCGATCGGCGGGTGGAGTGCGCGCTTCACGGCGGGGGAGAGCCGCTACAGCGTGCACATCGACGACACCAGCGCCGTTCCCGGCGACGCGAACAGCTTCAACATCCCGTTTCCGACGCGCACCGAGAGTGCCATCACATACCGCGTATTGAGCGGAGCGTTCGCTCCCGGAGCCGGGGACGCCTGGAGCGCAGGGTACGAGGTCGTGTGGCAGCACCTCGACTACGATGGCACCGATCCGACGAGTCATCCCGACAGCGCACTGACGCCTCCCAAGCGGTCGTTCACCGGCGCCACGAGCGTCATCGCCTTGTGGGGTGAGCACCAATGGAAGCCGTCGCCCCGGCTGACCGTGAAACCGGGCCTCCGTGCGGAGCTCGGGTCCGCGCTCGCCAATGCCTCGGGCGTCCGGCTGGCGCCGCGTGTGCAAGGCCGCTACCTCGTGACACGAGCGGTCACACTCTCCGCGGGATATGGCCGGACCTACCAGTACGCGCAGGCCGTCGGGCCCGCAGGGCCCGGTGTCGGTCCGCAGCTGCATCTGTCGGAGGTCTGGCTGCTCGCTGGTGACACGGTCCCCGCGATCCGTTCGGATATTGCGACCGTCGGCGTCGAGTACTCACTCGGCGGCGAGTGGGTCGTAGGCCTCGACCTCTACCAGCGTCACGCGACCGGCGTCGCGGTACCCGATCCCACGCCGGGACCGTTCCTCGCGAACCGGCCGCTCTTCGTCGCTGCCGAGAATTCCGCCCATGGGGCGGAGGCCTCGGTCCGCAAGCTCGCGGGGCGATGGACGGCGTCCGCGTCGCTAGCGCTCAGCGGCTCGCAGCTGTCTGCCGCGGGCTATCACTACCCGGCGCCCAACGACCGGCGCCGCGTGTTTCACGCGACGGCGCTCACGCGCCTGCGTCCCGGCGTGCGCCTCGGCACCGCCGTCACCGTCGCGAGCGGCGCGGCGTTCACCCGCTTCGTCGGCTCGATCGACGCGTGGCGCGACTCGCTCATTCCGTATACCACGCTGCCGTACGCCGACCTCCCGGGAGGCATTCATGGCCCGGGCTTTGCGACCCTCGACGCACTGGTCGATTGGACGCATGTGGGTCGCGCGTCGACTGTGGAGGCGTATGTGCAGCTCCGCAACGCGCTGGGCGCGACGAACGCCGTGATCTACGCGGGATCGGTCGAGGGATGTGCTGGGGCGACGCCCCCGACCAAGGTCCAGGTAGCCCGGGGGGTGTGCGACTACTACGTGCGCAGCCTGCCGCGACTGCCGCTCGCGGGCGTGCGTGTGTCGTTCTAGCAGGAATGGATCTCGAGGCCGCGTTCGCGGCGCATCGGGACGCCGTGTGCCGCTATCTGACACGCTCCACCGGTGACGCGGACCTGGCCGAGGACCTGGTGCAGGAGACGTTCTGGCGGCTGGCCCGGCGGCCCTTTGGAGCGCCGAATCACGTGAAAGGATGGCTGTTCCGCGTGGCGACGAATCTGGCAAGAGATGCGCGCAAGGTATCGCGGCGCCGCGACGAGTTGGCGCTGCTCGCAGGCAACGAAAGCCCGACGGCGTTGCCAGGTCCGGAGCAGCTCGTGGAGCGGACCGAGTTACGACTCCGGGTCCGGGCGGCACTGGACGGTTTGAGTCACAAGGAACGCACCGCGCTGCTGCTGCGCGAGGAGGGCTTCGCGCACCGCGAGATCGCCGCCGCGGTGGGCACGACGCCGGGGTCTGTCGGCACGCTGGTCGCGCGGGCGTTAGCGAAGCTCTCGCGGCTGCTGGAGTTGGAACAGGTGCGGGAGGAGGACCGATGAGTATCGGTGCGCCGGTGCAGGCTCCACATCTGGATGACGGTGCGCTGTTGCGCCTGTTGGACCGGGAATGTTCTGCCGGAGAGGGCGCCCAGCTCGCCGCGCACATCGCCACGTGCGACGACTGCAACCGGCGCCACCGGGCGCTCGCCGCCTGGTCTCGCGGCACTTCGGAGCTGCTGGTCCGCGCGGACGCGCCAGCGCGCGTCTTCGCGCTCAGTCGGAACGGGCGGCGGCCGCGGATCGCGTGGCGGTGGTGGTCCGCCGCCGCGGCGGTGGTGCTCCTCATGGGGGGGACCGTGGCGGTCGCAGCGCCGATGCGGATGTGGATGGTCCAGCGGTGGGCGGCGCTGCGCGGCGCCCTGCATTCCACCCGAACGGAGCAGCTCGCTCCCACGCCCACCGGCGACCACCACGCACAGGCTGCGTCGCCCGCTCTGGGTGAGGTGTCGTTTACACCGGACTCGGATGTCCTGGTCGTCCGCATCGCGAGCCGGCAGGTGGAAGGGTCGCTGGTCCTCGAAACGAGCTCCGCACCCACGGCGTCGGCAACGGTGCGCGGGCAAGGCGAGCACGAGGCGATCGTGGTGCTGCCCAGCGAGCTCCACATCGCCAATCAGGTCGGGTCACGCGCGACCTATCGCCTCACGCTGTCGGCGCGATTGAAGCGAGTGGTCGTGGTCATCGCGGGCGGTGCGCCGTTGTCATTCACGCCACCTGCGTCCGGGGACAGCCGAACGGTCGATCTCCAGATGAAAGGGCGCCCATGAAAGCGATGGCCTGCGGCGGGCTTGCCGCCATTCTGATCGTCGTTGCGGGTTGTTCGAACCCAACGGACGGCATTCAACCGCTCGATCCCACTCGATCGCGGGTGGTCAGGCCGAGCCTGGACACCCTGTTCGTCGGCGCTACGCTGAGCCTCGTCCTCGCGCGGCAGGATTCGTCGGCGTCCGTGACGCGGGATTCGATCACATGGACGGTGAGCGATTCGCGCGTCGCGGTGATCGACCAGCCCGGCCAGTGGTTGGTCCGGGTGCGTGCCGTCCACGAAGGCACCGCGACCGTGACCGCGGCGTCCGGCACGAGCACGGCGTCGATGGTGCTTACCGTTACCGGCACGCAGCTGGTCTTCACCCAGCTACCGGCTACCACGACGGCGGGCGCGGCGTTCGCGCCCGCCGTGATGGTGACGATCGCGGACGTGTCCGGTCATGCGGTCGCGAGCGCGACGACCGCCGTCACCGTCGCGCTCGACAGCAATCCGACCGGCGGAGCGCTATTGGGCACGACGACCGTGTCCGCCGTACACGGGATCGCCACGTTCACAGACCTGTCGATTCAAAAGGCCGGTCCCTACTGGCTGCGGGCCACGGCAGCCGGATCCAGGCATAAGCGCAGCGCCATGTTCATGATCAGCGCTGCGGAACCGACACGACTCACGTTCCTCGCGCAGCCGGTAACGACCGAGAACACGTTCCCCATCGCCCCAGCGGTCTTGGTGGCGGTGCAAGATGCGTTCGCCAATCGGGTAATGACGGCTACGAATGCGGTCACGATCGCACTTGGGAGCAACCCGAGTGGCGGGACGCTCTCGGGGACGACCACGGTCACGCCTGCCGGCGGAACGGCAGCGTTTGCTGATCTGACGATCGATCGAGTCGGTACCGGCTACACGCTGACCGCAACCGCTGATGGGCTCACAGGGGCGACGAGCGTCGCGTTCGACATCAGAGCGATGCTGGTGTTCGCCACGGTGAGCGCTGGAGGGTCTACCACGTGCGCGCTCACCGCGGCGGGCGACGCGTACTGCTGGGGCAACAACGGGAATGGGCAGCTCGGGATCCCTATCACGACTAACAATCGAGTCTGCCGTCCCAACCCGCGGGGGACGGGTGTTATTTGCTCGCCAGCTCCTAACCCAAGACCTGTTGCTGTCTCGGGTGCGCTTTCACTTGCCGACATCACGACTGGCGGCTTGCACACCTGCGGCCTTACCGCGGCGGGCGTTGCATACTGTTGGGGTTATAACGCATACGGACAGCTGGGCAATGGCACGTTGAGTCAGAGCACGACCCCCGCCGCCGTGACGGGTGCGCTCGACTTTTCCGCAATCGCCGCCGGCGGGATGTACAGCTGTGCACTCACGGCAGCGGGCGCGGCATACTGCTGGGGCAGCAACACCATGGGCCAGCTCGGCAATCCGCCTCCGATGCCGTTCAGCTCGACGCCCGTTCCGGTGTCCGGCGGCCTGGTCTTCGCTTCGCTGAGCACCGGATTTGACCATGCATGCGGTCTCACCGCCTCGGGCGACGCGTACTGTTGGGGCTCCAACAATTCGGGTCAGCTCGGGGCCGCGACGACCGAATCCTGCCCGGCGGCACCACCGCCTGGTCTGTGCAGCACCACCCCGGTGGCGGTGTCCGGCGGTATAGGCTTTACCAGGCTGATCGCCGGAAACGGTCACACGTGCGGCCTTACTGCCGCAGGTGCGGCGTATTGCTGGGGCGACAACGCTTACGGTCAGCTCGGCGATGGCACCACGACCAGCAGCGCGACGCCCGTCGCGGTGTCTGGTGGATTCAGCTTCGCTTCGGTCAGCGCCGGACTGCACTCCGCGTGCGCCGTCACGAGCGGGGGCGCCGCATACTGTTGGGGCGCATTCCCACTGGGAAACGGTGATGGCAGTGGGACGAACAGCGCGACGCCCGTCGCGGTGTCTGGCGGACTTGCCTTTGCGGCGGTGAGTGTAGGTGCTGGGCACACCTGCAGTATCACGTCGACCGGCGCAGCGTACTGCTGGGGCGCCAACGCGTACGGCCAGCTCGGTACCGGCAATACCGCGTGGAGCAACGTGCCGGTGCACGTCATTCAATGAGGTCCTCCTTCTGAACCCTCGCTCCGCCGCAGTGACGGATGCCGTGGGGCGGTCGAAGCGCGGCTGACCCCGGGGCGATGCCCCGGGGTCAATGGGATCTCTCAGAGTGCCGCGCTGGTTGGCGCGCTCGCAGCTTTCGCTATCTTGTTCACCACCCGCATGAGCAACGCCACCCGCTCGCTTGGACTCGCCGCCGCCCTCGCTGCCTCGGCTGTCGGCGGCCTGGCCGCGCAGGATTCCACCGCCCTCGCCGACTCCGCGCTCCGCCGGTGCCAGGGACGTCCCGACAGCACACGGACAGACTGCTACGAGCGCTTGCTCGTGCCGCTGGTCGCGGCGCGGGGCGTACGCGTTGCCCTCGCGACGTTGGACGCGCTCGCCGCGCGCGACGCCCAGGTGCGCGTCGATGGACATGTCTATGCCCACGCGATCGGGATCGCGGCCGGGAGGTCAGGGGGGGGTCACGCGGACGTCGCCCGCGCGTTCGCGAGCTGTAGCGAGATCTTTCAGTCCGGCTGCTACCATGGCGTGATTCAGGCGTACTTCGAGCAGGTGCGCACGGTGGATACGAACTCCGTGAACGGGCTGTGCAGCCCGTTCACTGCGCCGTCCGCGAGCCAATGGCTGCGGTTCCAGTGCGTGCACGGCATGGGGCATGGGCTCTCGATGGTCTACGCGCACGACCTGCCGCGCGCCTTGAGCGGGTGCGACCTGCTGCGCGTCGGGTGGGACCGCGAATCGTGCTACGGCGGCGCCTTCATGGAAAACGTGGTGGACGCGACCCAGCCACACCATGCGGCGCACATGCTCCATTCCCACGCCGCCACGCACGGGGCGGGGGCGGGGGCGGGGGCGACGACGTCGTTCAAGCCGCTCGACGCCGCGGATCTGCAGTACCCCTGCTCGATCCTGGCCCAACGCTATCTCGTCGCCTGCTACAACATGCAGCCCTCGGTGATGCTGTACTTCACCCATGGCGACATGGCGGCGGGCGCGCGCGGCTGCCTCGCCGCGCCGCCCGCCCTGCGGCCCGTGTGTTACCAGGGTCTGGGTCGCGAAATCAGTGCCTATTCGCGGCAAGACCACGCCGTGGCGATCCGCATGTGCGCGTTGGCGCGCGACGAGTACCGGCCGTGGTGCCACGTAGGCGTCGTGAAGAACTTCGTCGATCTCACGGCGCGGTTCGAGGACGGTCTGGCCTACTGCCGTGCCCTCACGGGAGCGGATAACCAGCGCAATTGCTACGAGGCGGTGGGCGAGGAGATCGCGACACTGCGACCGGACCTGACGCAGCGCGAAGCAGCGTGTGCCGGGGTCGAGGCGGCGTACCG
>CBFHAJ010000126.1:0-11246 GCA_965653495.1 uncultured bacterium
ACGTAGTGGCAGCGTGACCGATCGAGTGTCGTTCGCGACCGCGAGCGGATGGCCCTTCCTGGCGCTCGGCTTCCACGCCACGATGGGTACTGTCGCCCTCCTGAGCGCCTGTGCGCGGGATCGTCTGTCTCGTGGAGGTGAAACCCTTCCTCGCATGTGAGCCTCTAATGAATGGCTCCGCTCCGATAGTGCGATTACAACTCGCCGCCCTCATCGGACTTCTCATCACCAGCTAGGTTCCGGCCCAAGGTGATCGCATGGCCCGACTTCGTACGATCGTCCTCGCGACTACGTCCGTCCCAGTTCTTTGCTCATTACTCTCCGGGCAGGGCGCGTTCCTCGTCCGCGACGTCCGTGCCTTCGACGGCGAGCGCACTCTCGAGCACCGATGGGTCTTGGTGGACTCGGGGCGCATCGCGGCCATCGGCGGCCCGGAGGTGGACGCCCGTTCTCCGGGCGTGGAGGTGATCGACGGACGTGGACGCACGCTGCTGCCTGGTTTGATCGATAGCCACGTGCACGTGGCCCAAGACGTCACGGGCGCGCTGCGCCAGGCTCTGGTGTTCGGCGTGACGACGGAACTGGACATGTTCAACGGCGGCGCGCGGTTCGAGCGGATGAAGGAGGTGCGCGCCTCCGATCCGCCGGACGTCGCGGACGTGCGATCGGCGGGCGTGGGTGCCACAGCGCCGGGCGGTCATCCGACGCAGATGGGGGGCGGACCGATTCCGACGCTCAGTAGCCCGGCGGAGGCGCAGGCCTTCGTGGACGCGCGCATCGCCGAGGGCTCCGACTACATCAAAATCATTCGTGATGACCTGAGTTGGATGCGCCCGGGTGGCGTGCCGACGCTCGACTCGGCCACCATCGCCGCGCTGACGAGCGCGGCTCACGCCCGCGGCAAGCTCGCGGTCGTGCACATCGCCACCGAGCGCGACGCTCGCATGGTCCTCGGCGCGGGGGCCGACGGCCTCGCGCACATCTTCGTGGCTGACACGGCATCGCGGGACTTCGGCGCCTTCGTGGCGAGCCACCACGCGTTTGTCATCGCCACGCTCGTAACGATCTACGGCACCTGTGGTCGCTCCAACGGACCCTCCATCCTCGCTGACACGAATCTCGCGCCATATGTGAGCGGCCAGTGGCGGCGTATGCTGAGCATGACGTGGCCTGCCGGCAAGACCACCTGCAACGGCACCGACGACGCGATGCGGCAGCTCGCGCAAGCGCGTGTACCGATTCTCGCCGGCACGGACGCCCCAATTCCGGGAACGGCCTACGGCGCGTCACTGCACGGCGAGCTGGCGCTGCTGGTGCAGGACGGACTCACACCCGAGATGGCCCTCGCGGCGGCGACGTCAGTGCCGGCGCGGATCTTTCACCTGACCGACCGCGGGACGATCAGGCCGGGCATGCGGGCCGACCTGGTCCTCGTCGACGGCGATCCGACCCGCGACATCTTGGCCACACGGCGGATTGTGGCTGTATGGAAGCGCGGCGTGCGCGTGGAGAGGGCTAGGCAATAAGGAAAGACCACGGAAAAACCGACCGTGTGAGTCTATGCGCCAGGCGGGATTCGAACCCAGGGCCTTCGGCTCCGTGCCGTTTCAGGCACTTAGCCGAACCACGCGCTATATTCCCCCCCCAATGATGCGGCGTCTGCGCGGTGTAGCGTTCGCTGCAGCCCTCTCGGTCGTCAGTTCCGGGACGGGCCTGCCGATGTGTCTGAGCCTCTTGTCCCAAGCGGCGGCTCCCTGTCCGATGCACGGTCAGCGCCAGAGGGACGGCGCGCACCACGGGGTCGCGCAGTCGATCGAAGCGATGTCCAAGGGATCGGTGGACATGTGCCATCCCGACGAGACTGGTCCGGGCTGCGCGATCGGCGGTGTGTGCCCGACCGGCGGACCCGCCGCCATGGCGGCGGTGCAGTCAGCGGACCTCAGGCACGACGCCGCGAGGGCTGCGGTGTTCGGCCCGCCCGACTCCTACGTCTCGTATCTCGCCCCACCTCTCCCCCCGCCTCCTCAAGCGTAAGTCTGATAACTCGGGAGTAGTGTGCCTGCGCGCCGCGACCGCGGTGCGCGGTTGGGGTTTCGGCTTGAGGAGATCGGATCATGCGAAGGATACTTCGCGGCTCGGCGGCCGCGGCGCTGGCGCTGGTCGTCAGCGCGGCGCGGCCGCTCGGGGCGCAGATGGATATGCAACACCCGAACGCAATGAGCACGGGACCACTCGGCATTCCAGAGACGCGCATGGGCTCGGGTACGTCATGGCTCCCCGACGCATCGCCGATGCACGCAGCCCACCTCATGCTCGGAGATTGGACGCTGATGTTGCACGGGCAGGGCTTCTTCCAATACGACTGGCAGGGTGGACCGCGCGGCAGCAACCAGCTGGGTATGGTTAACTGGGCCATGGCGGCGGCGAGCCGCCCACTGGGCGGTGGCCAACTCCAGCTCCGCGGGATGCTCAGCCTGGAGCCGTGGACGATCGGCAGTCGGGGCTACCCGCTGCTGCTCCAGTCGGGCGAGTCGTACCAGGGCGCGCCGCTGCACGATCGTCAGCACCCTCACGACCTGTTCATGGAACTGGCCGCGCTGTACCAGCGGGGGGTGGCCCGGAATCTCGCGCTGTCGTTGTACCTCGCGCCGGTGGGTGAGCCAGCCGTGGGCCCCGTGGCGTTCCCTCACCGGCCCTCGGCCGCAGATGATCCACTGGCACCGCTCGGCCATCACTGGCAGGACGCCACGCACATTACCTTCGGAGTCTTGACCGCGGGACTCTTCACGCGAACGGCAAAGTTCGAGGCGTCCTGGTTCAACGGGCGGGAGCCGGATGAGAACCGAACGGACTTCGATTACGCGGGTCGTAGACTCGATTCGTACAGCGCCCGCCTGACAGTCAATCCGGGACAGCGGTGGAGTGTGTCCGGATGGTATGCTTACCTGAAGAGCCCAGAAGAGCTGCACCCCGACGAGTCGCTCCACCGCCTCGGAGTCGCAGCGCTGGCCACGCAAGCCATCGGGAGCGGTGGGACGTGGTCGAGCGCCCTGATCTACGGCGCGAACAACCAGATCGGGACCGGCCGGCTCGCGCCGAGTGTGCTGCTCGAGAGCACGCTTGATCTGGATGGCACGAACTCTTTATTCGGGCGTGCGGAGTACGTGCGGAAGAGCGCCCAGGAGCTCGTGATCACGTCGGCGCCGCCGACGACAGAATACGATGTCGGCGCGTTGGCGCTTGGATACCTCCGCGCGCTCGGGACGGTGGCCGGCCTGACCGCTGGAGTCGGCGTCCGCGGGTCCATCAACTTCGTCCCCTCGAGCCTCGATGCCACGTACGGTAGCGGTAGGCCGGTGGGCCTGGCAGTCTATCTGCGGCTTCGGCCTGCGCGGGCCCGCGCGAGCGAGATGCTCACGGAGGGGATGCCGGGAATGCCTGGAGGCACTCATGACTAGCACGATTCTCATGTGCTCCGCCCGCTTGGTCGGAGTAAACGCATCGCCCTCTGCCACCCCAGATCAGGAGAGCGAGGCCGCAGCCACGGGTCTCGGGCCCGCGCTGTCTAAGCCGTGATTGATTCCTCGGGAAGGAATGAGTCTCGCGGAGTTCAGGATGAAGGCCAGTTCGGAGGCGACGTGGATGAAGGCGGCGAGCACCGGGTTGAGCATACCGAACGCTGCGAGGCCCACGCCCACGCCGTCTACCGACAGGGTGCCCAGGAAGTTGGTCATGATGATCCGGCGGCAGCGGCGTGCCAGGATCAGGGTCTCCGCGAACCGGAGCAGATCGTTGCCGAGGAGTACGACGTCAGCCGTTTCGCGGGCCACGTCGGTGCCCGAGCCCATGGCGACTCCTACGCTCGCGAGCGCGAGGGCGGGGGCGTCGTTAATGCCGTCCCCCACCATCGCGACGGTCCGGCCGTCCGCGAGCAGCTCCCTGACTCGTTCGAGCTTCTCCTCGGGAAGGAGCGCCGCATCGATTTCCTCAATTCCCAGCTGCCGGCCGACCGCGAGAGCGATCGGCCGCGCATCGCCGGTGAGAAGGATGGTCCGGAGTCCCATGCTCTTGAGGACACGGATCGCCTGCGCCGCTTCGGGGCGGACAACGTCCGCGACCCGCAGGGTCCCGAGCAGCCGACCGCCACGGGCGACAAAGACCTCGGTCTCCCCGATGCCGACGTCAGCTGGC
Organism: uncultured bacterium; assembly: GCA_965653495.1. Lineage (GTDB taxonomy): Bacteria > Gemmatimonadota > Gemmatimonadetes > Gemmatimonadales > GWC2-71-9 > AG41. The sequence continues at coordinate 4,192 of CBFHAJ010000126.1, forward strand.
GCAGACAAGCCATGCGCCGCGAGCAAGGCGCGGTTTCCGACGAGAACCAGCTCCCCCCGAACTCGGCTCGCCACGCCCTTTCCCGGCGTGTAGTCGAATTGCTCCAGATTCGTTTCCCGGACGTGCGCCGGCACCTGCTGCGCGGCGCGTTGCAGAATGGCTTGCGCGACGGGGTGTTCCGAAGGACGCTCCGCGATCGCCGCAGCCTCGAGGACAGCCTCGGCCGACACGCCGTCGAGCGGCTGCACCTCACTTACTTCGAGACGCCCGAACGTTAGCGTGCCGGTCTTGTCGAGCACCACGGTGTCGACACCCCACAACTGCTCGAGGAACAAGCCGCCCTTGACGATGGCGCCGGCCTTCGCCGCCCGCCCGATCGCCCCCAGGATCGCGAGCGGCGTGCCCGCGGCGACTCCGCAGGCGCCGGCCACGATCACCACGGCGATAGTGGCGCGGGCGTCGTGCGTCACAGCGAACGTGACCGCCGCGCAAGCGATCGCGAAGTACACGATGTAGGCGGAGAGGCGATCGGCCGTCTTCTGGATCGGCGCTCGCGATCGCTCGGCCGTCTCCACTGCCTCGATGATCTTCCCGAAGGCGGTGTCGCGGCCCAGGCGTTCCGTCCGGACCTCGAGAGTGCCGGACTGATTGATGGTCCCGGCGTAGACTGCGGCGCCGACGACCCTCTCCACCGGCAAGGATTCGCCGGTGATCGCGGCCTGATCGACGAAGGAATGTCCGCCAACGACCACGCCGTCCACGGGGATCCGGGCGCCGGGCTTGATCAGGACGATGTCACCGATCTGGAGATCGTCGGCGTGCCGGGCAGTGACCTCGCCGCCGCTGCGGAGCAATACCTCACGCGGGAGCAAATCGAGCAGGTCGGCGATGGCGCGCCGACCGCGGCCCACCGTGAGAGCCTCCAGCACCTCGGCGACAAGGACAAAGAAGGCAATCAGCGCGGCGGTGAAGAACTCACGAATGGCCAACGCGGCGGCGAGCGCGATGGTCATGGAGAGTTCCATCGTCATGCGGCGCTCGAGGATGTCGGCCAGGGCAGCTCGAAAGATGGGGTAGCCCCCGATGAGGACGGCCAGCACAGCGACGATGTCGATCCCTGGAACGGGTTCCGACGCGCGGAACCAGGACCAGACCGCCCCGACCGCGACGAGCATGATCCGGGCTAGGTCCTGCCAAGCCAGTGCCGTGTGGGTTTCTGCCGGGGGCGCTTCCCGCTCGCCGGCTGGGTTCGATGTAGGCATAAGGGGCGGGGTAGGGTTCGCCACGGATGGAGGGAGATAGACCTACTTCAGATAGGCTCGGACAATCTCGATCAGCTCTTCCGCGGCGGTAGCCCGCTGTCCGCTCGTCCCAGAAAGGGCATGGTCCCGGATATGCCCCTCCATGACCTCGGCCATGAGGCTGTCCATCGCGCCTCGGCCCGCCGCGATGAGCCGTAGGACGTCCCCACAATCGTTCTCGTGCTCAAGCGCTCGCTCGAGGGCTTCCACCTGGCCGCGAATGCGCCGCACGCGGTGGAGCAGCTTCGTCTTATTTCGAATCGTGTGAGCCACCGGGGTGCCCTCCAGCCGCCATAATATAATACCCCGGTATGGTATATTGGGGGCCTGGCACGGTGCAACCGGCCGGCCGACGGAGGCAGCACACCGAGCTCCGCGGGTGGCGGGCGACCCCCTGCGATCCGGTTTCACCCACCAAGCACTGCTATTTCTCGGATTCCCGTGGGGAGTCACTGCACCACTCTTCATGTTGCTACTCGCGATCCTGTTGCGGAGAAGACGTGTCACCCCAGGTCAAATTCGGATTGCAGTGCTCGTCGTGAATCAACTCGTTTCGCCAATTGGTTTCCCACGTCTTGCCGTCATCCGGGGAAAATGCCTGTTCCCACTTTGCGATCGACTCTGAACCCTTTGGATTGATGGTCCATGTGAACCGCACGATGACCGGCTTTCCATTGAACGTGGCCCTACCTTCGAAGACGCCAACTTTCCCGTCGAATTTGCCGACGACTGGAGGGTCGATGACGCCGTGGGAAAACCGGTTGTCAAACCAGTACAAGCGCCATAAACCAGTCTCCGGATCGTAAGTACGGACCGTTATCCCCACGAAGTCTTTCCAATAATTGGTGCGAAGAATATCCATGTCACCGATTCCACCTGCCAGCGGCGTACCTTCCGTACAACTGATGAAATCAGCCCATTCGTGAGAACCTGCAAGCCGTTTGACCAGGCGATGATTCGGCATCCGCCATTTGCCGTAAATAAAGTCGAAATCGTGTGAGCCATCCCGTACCGCTGCTTGTAGTGGAGGTTTGGAGATTTCTTGGGAAAACGAGACGGCTGTGTGTACTATCCCTGTCACGAAGCAGCTCATGAGCAACAACGCGGAAACTGAGACTAGGTTTAGGCAGTATCGAGACACCTTGTTTTCGGACTTTGTTTTCATATGCTCTCCCTGGACTTCTAGAGTTCGGGTCACTCGGCGACCCGACGATACGGATCGAAGTCGCGCTCTGACTCACTGGCGTTTTGTCGGGCCTTTCCCGTTTTCCTTCACTCGAAACCTGGCGATATCTTCGATCAATTTGCCCGGAGCCGGGGCAGACAGCGAAAACCGGATTGTGCCCTTGCTGACTTCGCACGAGCCAAGCTGGTCCTTGAACGCCGCGACCAGACGCTCGTCTGCGGGATACAGGGAGTAGTGACGCTTCCAGCCAGCGAGGTACAGTACCGGCCCCCGATGATCACCTGGTTATCCAAGGCGTACAACGCCTCGGCTAAAGCGCGCGGCCGATGCCACTGGTCCCGCCGGTAATAAGAATGGTGTTACCAGTGAGGTGCATCGTCACTCCCTCCCAACGAGTTGAAGATTGTCGGCTCCGAAATACCGCCCTCGCTCGAGGTCGGCGATCAGCTCGACCTGCCGCGGCCGCCAGCCGAGCAGCTGCTGCGTGCGCTGGCTCGAGGTCGGATTATCAATTCCGGCAAAGTGCGCGAACCAGCCGAAGTGCGCGGCGGCCTCGGCGGTGGATTTACTGACCAGGGGCACACGGAGCCCGCGTGCGATGGCGGCCGCAATGTCCCGGAAGGGAATGCTCTGTTCCGCGGAGCCGTGATAGCGCTCTCCGGCCGCACCTTTCTCGAGCGCGAGCCTGAAGAGCCACGCGGCATCGAGGCGATGGACGGCGGGCCAGCGGTTCGTGCCGTCGCCCAGGTACGCCGAGACCCCCTTCTGCCTCGCGAAGCCGATCAGCAAGGGGACAAAGCCGTGGTCGCCGTCACCGTGGACTGATGGAGCGAGGCGAACGACCGCCACGCGCACGCCTTTCGACTCCACAACGCGGGCTGCTTCCTCCGATGCGACCCGCGGCGAAGCCGATGCGGGTTCATCCGCTTCGGTGGCCAGGCGCCCCGATGGCAGCAGTCCCGTCCCCGAGGTGATGATCAGCATGCGATTCGAGCCGGCGAGCTCGGCGCCGAGTGCCTCGATGGCGCGCCGGTCGGTCTCGCAGGACTGCTGGAACTGCGAGAAGTCGTGGATGAACGCGGTGTGAATCACACCGTCCGTAGTGGCGGCGCCGCGGCGCAGGCTGTTCACGTCGCCCAGATCCCCGCGGTGGACCTCGGCACCCGCCGCGGCGAGCGATTTGGCCCCGGTGTCTGAGCGCGCGAGCCCGACCACTTGGTGACCCGCTTCCAGCAGCTCCTGTACGATGGCGGAGCCGATGAACCCTGTGGCCCCAGTGACGAAGACGCGCATAGACGGACCCTCTGGTTACGAGTTGGATACAGTCTGGCAGCACGCCCGCACCGGCTGAATCCCCGGTCGTCCAGCGGTATTGCCTAATCGTCCAAACGGCCTTTCTCTCAAGGTCGTGACACCGCATGTTGCCAGCGTGAATACGACCCTGCAGGACATGGTGCGCATCATCGAGCGCTTCACTCCCGCGGACGGATTCCATCAGGCGCCGGTCGCAGGTGTGTATTGCATCAAGCGCTCCCGTCCGGCGCCGCGCACCAAAGACAACTGGCGTGCGTCCTTGAGCATCGTGGCGCAGGGCGCCAAGGAGATCATGCTCGGCCGCCGCGCGTATCGCCTCGACGACGCGCATTACGCCGCCACGCCGCTGCGACTGCCGGTGATCAGTCGCATCGCGACCGCCACACCGGCGAAGCCGTTTCTCTGCGTGCTGATCGATCTGGATCCACGGACGTTGAACGACGTGAGCGCGCATCTGGATGCGGACTTCGCGAAAGAACCTGGCGACCCGGTGCGGGCGTTGTTCAACGGCACCGCGACCGGGAAAATGCTGGAAGCCACCCTGCGACTGGCCCAGCTGTTCCACTCACCGAGCGAGGCGGCGGTGCTCGGCCCGCTGGTGGTGAAGGAGATCCTGTACCACCTCTTGAAGGGTCCCGAGGGGGCGGCGATCCGGCAGTTCGTGCGCTCGGGGAGCAAGATGCACAGGATCTCGCACGCGATTTTTGCGCTGGGCTCGGAGCTCACCAGCGACCTCGATGTCGCCGCCCTCGCGAAACTCGCTCACATGAGCCGGTCGGCATTCTTCCAGCATTTCCGAGAAGTGACGGCGATGAGCCCGATTCAGTATCAGAAGCGGCTGCGGCTCCACGAGGCGCGGCGCCTGATGATCGAAGAAGAGGAGAGCGCGGAGAGCTCGTCCTTCAAGGTTGGATACCACAGCCCCTCGCAGTTCAGCCGCGAGTATGCGCGGATGTTCGGGACGCCGCCGGCCCGCGACGCGTCGCGAGCACGCGCTACGCTTTGAGGGGGAAGGCCCAGCCCGCCGCTCCTACCGCCCCTGGCGTGTCAGTCGTCCTCGCCGGAACAGAGCTAGTCCGGCGTGGGGATTCGCACTATAGCGACGATGCCGCCACGTGACTGCCGCGGCCTAGAAACTCGCTAATGGCGATGCGCCGCCCGTCACTGGCGCCCCGGGACGACGAGGCGCCTTTTGGAAGCGATTGGGAATCTGCAACTTGGGAAGCTCCCGAGGCAGGACTCGAACCTGCGACCCGCCGGTTAACAGCCGGCTGCTCTACCAGCTGAGCTACTCGGGAATGACCGGCGGTGCAAATATCGCTAGCGCCCGAGCCTACTTCAACCGGGCAGCGTACCCTCGCCGCGTCGCCGGCCGGCGCCACTGGCGCAATTCCGGGGGCGGCGGGGCGTGCCAATCGACCGCGCGCGCCAGCACCCACGCGACGTCATGCAGCCGCTCGAGGTCTTCGAGGGTCCACAGACGCGGCTGTGTGTCCATGGCCGACAACGTCCCGAGCGTGTGGCCGGCGGTGTCGAACAGGGGCAGGCCCGCGTACGCCGTCACCAGGCCGTCGCGGACCGCGGCCGCTCCGGCGCCGACGGGATGGCAGCGGGCGTCATTGATCACCAGGGGACGGCGCGACGCGGCCACTCGCCGGTTGAACGGGTGGGCCAGCAGCAGCACCAGCGGCGCCGGCAGCCCCGTGCTGCTCATCACGAAGCCGTGACGCGGTCCCACCACCGAGAGGGACACGATCGGTACGCCGAGCAAGCGGGCGGTCAGCGTCGTGAAGCGGTCGAACTTGTCCTGGTCGCTGCGGCGGGTGGTGGTCGCGCCCATGGTGCCCCGGCATTACTGCAAATCGCGTGCGCGCTGTGCAGTATTGATCAGTTCTGCCTTATGATGCAGGCCGGATGGTCAGCCGTCCAGGGCCCGCTCGGCGGCGACGGCGGGACGGGCCGTCGGCAATTCGGCCGCGACCATGCCCAGCAGGATCAACGCGCCCCCCGACCACTGGAGCGGCGAGAGACGTTCTCCCAGGACGAGCCAGGATGTGAGCGCCGCGAACAACGGCTCGAAGCAGAAGATCAACGCGGCGCGGGCCGCGGACAGGTGACGCTGTGCCCAGGCCTGCAGCACGAACGAGCCGGTGCTGGCGAACACCACCGTCCAGGCGAGCGCCACGAGGAACCGCCAGCTCCAGGCGATGTACGGCTGCTCGAGCCACAGCGCGGCGATCGCTGACAGCACGGCCGTGGCCGCGAGCTGGATCCAGACGAGGCGCCGCGGCTCGCTGTAAGGCACCAGCTCCGTCACGGCGACGATCTGCGCGCCGAAGCACACGGCGCAGATCAGCGTCACCAGGTCGCCGCGGTTCAGACCGCCCGCATCCGGCGCGGTGAGCAAGTACACGCCGAAAGCCGCGAGGCCGAGCGCCGCGACCACGAGCCGGGTGGGCCGGCGCCGCAACAACAGGAACGCCAGGACCGGGGCCAGGATCGACGAAATGGCGACGATGAATGCCGAGCGCGCCGGCGTCGTGACGACGAGCCCGAAGGTCACGGAGATGAAGCCCGTCGCGACCAGGGTGCCGAGCAGCAGGCCGCCCCACAGCTCGCGGCCCCGTGGGAGCGGCAGGAAGGGGGTGCCGGGCGCGAGCAACAGCGCCGCGAGGCCGAAACGGACCGTGAGGAACGCGAGTGGCGTGGCGTAGGCGAGGGCCGCCTTCACCGCCACGAAGCTCGAGCCCCACATCGCCGTCGCGAGCAGCAGCGCGAGGTCCGCCTGACGTCTGGTCATGCCAGATTCCGCAAGTAGCGGCCAGTGGGAGATTCGGGCACGCTGGCGATTGCTTCCGGCGTTCCCTGGGCCACGACCCGGCCGCCGGCGTCGCCCGCGCCGGGCCCCAACTCGATGACCCAGTCGGCCCGCTTCACGACATCCAGGTGGTGCTCGATCACGAGCACCGTATGCCCGGCGTCGACCAGGCGGTCGAGCACGCGGCACAGCGTGCGCACGTCGTCCAGGTGGAGGCCGGTCGTGGGCTCGTCGAGGATGTAGAGCTTGCGGCCACCTCGGCCCCTTGCGCCGGCGCAGGCCAGTTCGCGCGCGATCTTGAGACGCTGCGCTTCGCCTCCCGAGAGCGTGGTGGCGGGCTGGCCGAGCCGCAGGTAGCCGAGGCCGACCTGCTGGAGGTGCCACAGCCCGCGGGCCAGGCGCGGGTGGCGACGAAACTTCGCCAGCGCCTGATCCA
>CBFHAJ010000127.1:0-11211 GCA_965653495.1 uncultured bacterium
CTGCACCCATCCCCGCAGCGGACTCTCTGTCCGCCCGCCCGCCCGTCCGCCCGTCCGCCGCAGTACCAGCGGAGACCGTTTGGGTAACGTCACCTCTCTATCGTCTGGGCTTCAGCACACGCGGTGCGGCGCTCGTGAGCGCCGAGCTGCTGGACTACCGGTCGTTCGCGCCCGGGGACTCAGTTCGGGCTGTCCAGCTGGTGGCTCCGGGCCGGCCGTGGCTTGTGTACACTCGCACGACCGGCGCCGACACGACCGTCCTGGCGGATTGGAGTTTCTCTCCCAGCGCGCACGCCGTCCGGGTCGGGCCAGGGGGCGCCAGCTTGCGATTCTCAGGCGAGCGGGAGGGAGAAACCGTGGCGCTCGAGTACCGCTTCCTTCCCACCGAATATCGGTTTTCGGTGCAGGGGCGGCTGGAGGGCTTCGGGCCCGGCGGCGCGACCCTGCTCCTGGGAATGGGAGACGGCCTGCGCTCGGTCGAGGCCGATTCGACCGATGATTATCGCCACTTCGCCGTCGTGACGAAGAACGCCAAGACGCAGAGCACGGACTTTCAGTCGCTCAAGCCGGGCGATCGCAAGATCCTGGACGGGCCGTTCGAGTGGGCGGGGGTCAAGTCGAAGTACTTCTTCGCCGCCGCGCTCGCGGTGGAAGAGAACCAGCCACGCTTCGGGGCCGCGATCGTGGTGGGCGGCGAGCGCACCGCCACCTCCTCATCGTTGTTCGGCCGCTCGACCATCGGGACGCGGGCCGCGCTCGCGCTCACGCTGCCGGTGCCGCCCGCAGGGGAGTTCCGCTTCGACGTGTACGCGGGGCCGCTCGAGTACCGCCGCCTCGCGCAGCTCGGCCACGACCTGGACGACGCCAATCCCTACGGCCGCTTCCTCCGCCCCATCATCCAGCCCGTGTCGGTGCTGGTCGTGAATATCCTCATCTGGATGCACGACCGGCTGAGCCTGGCGTACGGCTGGGTGCTGATCATCTTCGGTGTCCTGGTGCGCGCGCTGCTGTGGCCGCTCAATCAGAAGGCCATGGAGTCGAGCATCCGCATGCAGGCGGTCGCACCGCTCATCAAGCAGGTCCAGGATCGTTACAAGGAAGATCCCCAGCGGGCGCAGCAGGAGATCATGAAGCTGTATCGCGAGCACGGCGTCAACCCGTTCGGCGGCTGCCTCCCGATGCTGCTCCCGATGCCGGTGCTGTTCGCGCTGTTCTTCGTGTTCGCCAACACGATCGAGTTCCGCGGCGTGCCGTTCCTGTGGCTGCCCGATCTGTCCCGCGCCGATCCGTACTACATCATCCCGATCATCATGGGCCTGTCGATGTTCGTGCTGTCCAAGGTGGGCCAGATCGGCGTCCCGCCCAATCCGCAGGCGAAGACGATGGTGTACTTCATGCCGGCGTTCATGACGCTGCTGTTCTTCCGCTTCGCTTCAGGCCTGAACATCTATTACGCGGTGAGCAACATCTTCAGCATCCCGCAGCAATACCTGATCGCGATGCGCCGGCTGCGGGAGCAGGGGAAAAAGACGTAGGGGCTGCGGGCTAGGGACGGAACGGTGCTGTCCGATCCGATCGTCGCCCTCGCGACCCCGCCCGGCCGCTCCGCACTCGCCCTCATCCGCCTGTCCGGGCGCGGAGCGTTCGCCGTCGCGGCCCGGGTGCTGCAGCCGTTCCGGCCCGACCCACCTCGCACCGCGCAGCGCGTCCGGGTGATTCATCCCGCGACGGGCCAGGCGATCGATGACGCCCTCGCGGCCGCCTTCCCCGGGCCCCGCTCGTACACTGGTGAAGACCTGGTCGAGCTGTCGACGCACGGCGGGCTGCTCGTGCCCGCGAGCGTGATCGCGGCGCTCGTTGCGGCGGGCGCGCGGCCCGCGGAGCCCGGCGAGTTCAGCCGGCGCGCGGTGCTGAACGGCAAGCTCGACCTGCTGCAGGCGGAGGCCGCGGCCGACCTGATCGACGCCGCGTCGCCGGCCCAGGCGCGTATGGCGCTCCACCAGCTCGACCGCGGTCTGTCGGACCGGCTGGCGCAGCTGCGGGTGGAGCTGCTCGAGCTCGAAGCGCTCATTGCCTACGAGATCGATTTCCCCGAGGAAGACGGGGGCCCCGTCGCCCCGGAGCGCGTGGAGCGCGCCTGGCGGGCGGCACGGGAGCGGATCGCGCAATTGCTCGCGACCGCACCCGAAGGGGCGCGGCTGCGCGAGGGGGCGCTGCTCGTGATCGCCGGCCGCCCCAACGCCGGCAAGTCGTCGCTGTTCAACGCTCTGCTCGGCACGGAGCGCGCCATCGTGACCGACGTCCCGGGCACCACGCGCGATGCGATCGAGGCGCCCGCGGTGCTGGAAGGCTTCCCGTTCCGGCTCGTCGATACCGCGGGGTTGCGGGACAGCACGGATCGCGTGGAAACGATCGGCATCGAAGTGGCGCAGCGCTATCTCAGCGCGGCGGACCTGGTGCTGTTCTGCGAAGAAGCGGGGAAGGAGGATGGCGGACAGGGGGGTGAAGAGCGGGACAGTTTCCTGGCCCGGTGCCAGGCGCCGATCGTGCTCGTGGGCACGAAGGCCGACTTGGGGAACGGGCGAGGCGCCGAGGCTCGAGCCCGCCTGGACGTCTCGGCCAGGACCGGCGCCGGCCTGGCCGACCTTAAACGCAAGCTGGCCGAGGTTGCGTTCGGCCGGCTGCTGGCGCTGGGCGATGTGCAAACAGTAGTGATGCGTGCCCGCCACAGGTCGGCGTTGGAGCGCGCGCTCGGGGAGACCGACGCGTTTCAAACGGCCAGGCAGGGAGGGGTTGAGGCCGCGGCCGCGGCCACGCACCTGCGAGCGGCGGTTACCGCGTTGGACGACCTGATCGGAGTGGTGACGCCCGACGACGTGCTGGATCGGGTGTTCGCCGCCTTCTGCGTGGGAAAATGACTCGGCGACCTGACGTCGTGCTGACCCGTTCCGGCGCGGATCATGCTCCGTTTTTGGTCCCCCTTCTCGTGAGGCGTCGCGTGTCCCTCGTCCGCCTGGCTTCCCGTTGCGCCGCGGTCGCCGTCTTCGCGGACAGCGCCTGTCTCAACGACTCGCGCATTCCCTCTGCACCGGCGGCCGGCTCCCGGCCCGGGCTCTCCGCGATGACGCTGAGCGCCGCCGCGACGGCCGGCCTCACGGGCACGGGCCGGCACATCGTGTCGTTCTCGGGCGCCGCGCCGACCAACTTTGCCTCCCGTGTGAGCGCGCTGGGCGGGACGGTCCTCTGGGTATCACCGGGGACCGGGCTCGCCGTCGTGAGCGGTCTCACGGGATCCGCTGCGGCGACGCTCGCCGCGGGCAGCGGCATTCAGGCGGTGGACGCGGACGCCGCGATCGCGCTGGAAATGCCTCAATCACTCGCGCCGGACGCCGCGGACGCTACGGCCGCGGGGGTCGCGAGCAACGCCAACCCGGCCGCCGCTCGCTTTTTCGCGCTGCAGTGGAACATGCGGGCAGTGCAGGCCGATGTCGCCTGGGCCCACGGAGTGCTCGGCTCCTCCAACGTCTCCGTCTTCATGCTGGACTCGGGGATCGACTACCTGCACCAAGATCTGCTCGGACGGGTTGATCTGACTCGCTCGATCGACTTGCTCGGCACGTTCCTCGCCCAGGCGGTGGTCAACGGCGACACCGTGATCGTGCCCTTCACGGAAGCGGACACAGTGGCGAAATATTTCCCGAGCAGGCAGCCGTTCACGGACCTGTTCTTCCATGGCACGCACACGGGTGCCACGGTGAGCAGCAACGCCGCGCGGGCCGCGGGCATCACATCGGGCACGCAACTCGTCGCGGTGAAGGTGTGCGCGTATCTCGACGCCTGTCCGTTCAGCTCGATCTTGAACGGCGTGATCTACGCCACGCTGAACGGCGCCGACGTGATCAACATGAGCCTCGGCGGGGGGTTTCCGAAGGCGGACAACGGGCGGTTCGTAGGGCTCTTGCAGAAGGTGTTCAACTTCGCCCGCAGCAAGGGCGTGACAGTCGTCGTCTCGGCGGGCAACGAGGCCACCAACCTGAATCATAACGGCGATACCTACCTGACGTTCTGCGACACGCCTGGCGTCATCTGTGTCGCGGCTACCGGGCCCACAGTTGACGCCACCGGTTTGACGACCGCGACGGGTCCATGGACGAACGTCGATGCACCGGCGTTCTACAGCAATTTCGGGGCGGCGATCGACGTCGCGGCGCCGGGTGGCAATCAGTCTTTCGGCCCTCCGCTGGCGCCGCCCGCCTTTCGGGGCGCCTTCGTCTGGGCCGCCTGCAGCGAGACGATCTACCCGCCGCTCGCGGCGCAACTCGGTCTCAGCGTGTGCCTCGTCTTCAACCGGGTCATCGTCGGCGCGGAGGGCACGAGCATGGCCGCGCCCCACGTCACGGGCACGGCGGCGTTGCTGGTGTCGAGCCTCGGCCGCAATCCAGCGCGCATCAAGGCCCGCATCGAGCAGACCGCCGACCACATCGACACCAACGGCCAGAGCCTCTTCTACGGTCACGGCCGTGTGAACGTCGCGCGCGCGGTGGGTGCCATACCCTGACGTCGTAGCGTAGATTGGCTTACCGGCGGCGGTCGCTTGCGCAAGGACCGCCGCCTTTGTTCGGGCCAACGGACGACGCTGCCGGGCCGTATGTGAGGAGACTTCGTATGGACGCTCAGGTCATCCCGGCGGTCCCGATGCGCTCACCCGAGCGCTGGCTCGCGTTCCTGCGGATCGCCGTGGGCGTGTGGTTCGCCAAGGCGATCTTCACCAAGCTGAGCATCACGCTGGCGTGGGGATTCCTGCCGGTTCCCACGGCCTCGGACCGTTGGATCCACGTGATGCCGACCCTCGTGACAAAGTACGCCGAGGGCAATCCCGTCGGGTTCTTCCGCGAGTTTCTGCAGGCGACGGTGGTGTCGCACGGCGCGCTGTTCGCGCAGCTCACGGCATTCGGTGAGGCGGTGGTGGGTCTCGGGCTGGTGTTCGGCTGCCTCACGACGCTCGCGTCGGCGATCGGGTTGCTCCTGGTGCTCAACTACGGGCTGGCGGTGCAGTGGCAGGGCTCGTCGCAGCAAGGGTTCCACTATATGCTGATCGTGAGCCTGGTCGTGCTGCTCGCGGTGCGGGCCGGCCGGACGTGGGGCGTGGATGGATGGGTGCGGACCCATCGCCCCGGCTCATGGCTCGCGCGGTTTCCCCTCGGCTAAGGCACGTACAGCAGGTCGTTCGGTCGGTCTCCCACCGCGATCGCCATGATCACCCTGCGGACTTCCGTGTCGATGACGGAGACCGTGTTGGAACGTCCGTCGGCCGTGTAGAGCAGCTTGCCGTCCGGGGACAGCGCGATGCCCCACGGCCGCCGGCCCACCTTGATCGAATCGATCACCGCCTGGCGCGCGACGTCCACGACGCTCACGCTCGCGGCGGCGCCTTCGGTGACGTAGGCGAGCCGGCCGTCCGGGGAGAACGCGATCCGCACCGGCTTCGTCTTCCCGTCCCGGATCGAGAACTGCCCGAGCACGCTGTCGGTCGCCACGTCGATGATCGTGACGTTCCCGCCCGCCTCGGCGGAGACCCACGCGCGGCTCCCGTCCGGTGTGAACGCCACCGTGCGCGGGTTCTCGCCGACGTGCAGGGTGTGGAGGACCTGGCCGGTCTTGGTGTCCAGCACGGTGACCGTGTTGTTCGTTTCGGCCGTCACGTAGAGCTTGGCCCCGTCGCGGCTGAGCCCTACGCCCTCCGGCTCGACGCCGACGGCCGTCGAGAACAAGATCTTCCCGGTCGCGACGTCGATCGCGGAGGCGTGGGCGATCTCTTCGTTCGACACGTACGCGACCTTGCCGTCGGGCGACAGCAGGACGAGCTCCGGGTCGCGATTCGCCGGGATGGTTCGCGTCATCTTGTTGGCCGCTACGTCGATCACGCCCAGCGCGTCATCCTGTCCCAGGGCGACGTAGACGGTGCGGCGGTCGGGGCTCAGCGCCATGCCGCGGGGCCGCTTTCCCACCTGGATGGTCGCCATCACCGCGTTACTGGCGGTGGAGATAACGCTGACGGTGTTGTCCGTCTCGTTGCTGACGTACAGCAGCGGGCCGGGCACGCGGGTGGAGGCGGGCGCGCCTGAAAGAAGAACGAGAAGCGAGACGACGAATTTCATTGCAGTGCGGGGCTCAATCGTTGAAGATCGCTTCGTCGACGTGCAGCGCCTGGTTGAGGCCGCGGATGCGTTCGCGCCCGCGGATGTTGCGGAGCCTGGTCCGGTACAGATCCGCGCCGGTGACGTCGGCGTCCGCGAGGTCGACGCCGGTCATGTCGGCCCACACGAGCAGCACCTTCCGCAGGTTCGCACCGGTCAAGTCGGCATCGGTCAGGTCCGCCGAGGACAAGTCGGTCCGCAGCATACCCATGGACTGCGTACCCGGTTCCACGCCGAGGGTCGTGTGAACCAGCTTGGCCCGAAGCAGCTTGGCGCGCGCCATGGGCGCGACGACGCGGGCGCCCGAGAGATCGGCGTCGGACAGGTCCGCGTCGGGCATGATCACGCCGAACATGCTGGCATCGCGCAGCAGGGCGCGCCGCAGGTCGATGCGGTACGCCACGACCATGTCGAGCGTCGCGCCGCTCAAGTTTGCGTCGGTCGCGACCGCGTCGGTGAGGGTGGTCGCGAACAGTTGCGCCTTGCTGACGTTCGTCCCCACGAGCCGGCAGCGGGTGAGGTTGGCGCGCTTGAAGTCCACGCCCGAGAGGTCGAGCCCGGACAGATCCTGACCGGTGAAGTCAGCCGGTGCCTGCGGGGTGGCGCTCGCCAGCGCGGCAAGGACCTGCTCGCGCGTGAGCCGCCGCTGGGCCGCGACCGCCGCTCCCCCCGCGACCCAGGAGGCGAGCAGCGCGACGGTCGCCGCCCGGATCACGGGCTCTTGGACTGCAGGTCGGAGGCCCGATGGGGGCGACCGGCCTTGAGCCACCCGTCGCTGCGCGCCCGGACGTACTGGTACAGCTCCTGGATCGCGGACGTGTCGAGCAGCTCCTTCCACGAAGGCATACCCTTCGCGAGGCGACCGTTCAGCGCCGTGTATACGAAGCTATCGCGTGGGAAGTTGGCGCCCTTGGGGCTGAGCGCCCAGCGCAGGTCGGGCGCCAGCGGGTTGACGCCGCCGATGGCGTCCTCACCGTGACAGCGATAGCAGTAGACGTGCCACCACTTCCAGCCCTGGTACACCGAGTCGGACACGAGCAGGCTGTCCTGCCCGGAATCGGCGACCGCGACGGGCGCCGCGGAGGCTGGTGGCGCGCCGCGTGCCCCCACCGCCACCGCTGCGGCGAGCGCGATCCCGGCCCCAACCACACTGCCCCGCACGAAGTGCTTGGTCGCCACGACGGGTGTCCCTCCTTGGCGTGTGAAGTCTCTAGGGGTGCATCTCGATCATCGGCACGTTGTATTCCTGGAGGATCTTGATGATATCGCCCTCGCGGCGATCGATCACCGAATCGAGCGTGGCCTTAAGGGCTTTGTCACGGTGCCGCACGGCCATCGCCATGCTGCGCGCGAACGGCATGCCCGACACCGGATCGGAATCCGGCAGGGCCACCAGCGTCATGGGCACCGCCGCCCGCTTGACCCAATACCCCTCGAGCGGCCCCCACACGATCGCCACGTCGATCGAGTCCTTCACGAGCGCCTCGATGATGTCCTGGGGATGGTCGGCCTGGGGATCGGGGTTGAAGAAGCCGCCGAAACCGACGAGGCCGACGATGCCGCGCGGGCTGAGCGCGTGGGCCGGCGGCGTGTTGGTATAGTCATAGCCGATCAGATTCACGCCGATCTTGAGGTGCTTGAGGATGGTGTCGTCGAGCGACTTGATGGACAGCCCGCGATCGGCGCGGTACACGAAGTAGTACGTGGAGCGGAAGTACGGCTTGGTGGTGGCGACGGGATCGAGTCCGACGGGCGCTTCCATCATGACGTCACACCAGCCCGACAGGATCGAGTTGCGCATGAAGCCGCGCCGCTGGGGCCACCAGAAGTTCACGACCGCGGCGTTCAGGTCCTGCGCGACCAGGTGGGCGATCTTGTTCTCGAAGCCCTCCTCCTTGTCGTTGGAGAGGGGCATCAAGTACGGATCGACACAAACTTTCAGCTCGGTAGCCGGGCGCCGCGCGGCCCCGAGCAAGGCCAGGACGCCGACCGCGCAGGCCAACGACGCGCCGCCGAGTCGCCACAACGTGCGATGCATAAGGCTCCCAGGTGTAGAACGTACTACACCCGGCGCCGAAGCGGGCTCCGCTTCGACGCCGGGTGACTGCGCTGCACCATCGCTTGTGCGAGTTACGGCAGACTGAACACCATCAACGTGCCGCCGGCGTTGCTGATGCTGGTGTAATCGCCGAAGGCACCGATCGCGCCCAGCGCGGCCGTCGGATCGTCCGGGCTGATGCCGAGCGCGACCCCCGCGCCCGCCCAGCCGCCGACGCCCGAGAGCACGGCGACATACTGCTTGCCGTCGGGCCCGAGGTACGTCATCGGATTGCCGATGATGCCGGAGGGCGTCTTGAATTTCCACAGCTCCGTACCAGTCTGCGCGTCCACGGCCTTGAGCCAGCCCTCCATCGTGCCGTAGAACACCACGCCGCCGGCCGTCGCCAACGCGCCGCCGTAGGCCGCCAGGTTCTCCTTGATCTCCCACTTCTTGGTGCCGGTCGTGGGATCCCACGCGACGAACGCGCCGCGGATGCCGTCAGGCCCGGGGTACATGCGCACGATCGCGCCTACGTACCACTGGCCAGCCGCATACTTCACGTCCACGCCCTCGTAGTCCATGCAGATGTTGTTGGTCGGGACGTAGAACAGCTTGGTCTGGGGCGAGAAAGCGGACGGCTGCTGATCCTTGAACCCGATCGCGGCGGGACAAATCCCCTCGGTGTTCTTCTTCGAGGTGGTCCCGTACTGCGGATTGCGGACCGGGACGCCCGTCGTGAGGTCGATCTTCGACGCCCAGTTCGGTGCGGCGTGCGCGTACGGCTGCGCGATCAGCACCTTGCCGTTGGTCCGGTCGACCACATAGCCGAAGCCGTTGCGGTCGAAGTGCACCAGCGCCTTCACCGGCTTGCCCTGGATCGTCAGGTCGACGAGCACGTTCTCGTTGACGCCGTCATAGTCCCACTCATCGTGCGGCGTCATCTGGTACGCCCACTTCGCCTCGCCGTTGTCCGGGTTGCGGGCGAAGATCGTCATCGACCACTTGTTGTCGCCCGGGCGCTGATCCGGGTTCCACGTTCCCGGGTTGCCCGAGCTGTAATAGAACAGGTTCAGCTGCGGATCGTAGGAGTACCAGCCCCACGTCGTGCCGCCGCCGTGCTGCCACTCGTCCCCCTGCCACGTCGAGACGCCCAGGTCCTTGCCGCGCATCGACGGGTAGTTGGGGTTCGCGTCGCCGACGATCTTCACGTCGGCGTCGGGGCCCGTGGAGTAGGCCCGCCATACTTCCTTGCCCGTGTTCACATCGTACGCCGTCACGCGACCGCGCACACCGAACTCACCGCCCGAGATGCCCGCGATCACGAGATCCTTGATCACGATCGGCGCGTTCGTCATGGTGGAGCCCGTCTTGTAGTCGGCGTTCGGGACGCGCCACAGCTGCTTCCCGGTCTTCGCATCGAGCGCGAGCAGGTCGCCCTGCAACAGCTCGATGAACAGCTTGCCGCTCGGATGGTAGGCGAGGCCGCGGTTCACGAGATCGCAGCACGCGATGGCCTTCGCCTCGGGCGGCTGAGCCGGCTGATGCCGCCAGATCATGGGCGCGCCCGGCTTGGTGAGATCGAGCGCGAACACGATGTTCGGGAACGCGCTGTGCACGTACATCGTCGTGCCGATCACCAGCGGGTTCCCCTCGTGGCCGCTGAGCACCCCAGTCGAGAACGTCCACGCGGCCTTGAGGTTCTTCACGTTCGCCTTGTTGATCGCCGTGAGGGGGCTGTAGCGCTGCAGGTCGGGCGTCCGACCCGTCATCGTCCACTGGCCCGCCTCCTGGGCGAGGGCGGACCCAGCCGCGAGTACCATCAGACTCGCCGCGAGTCCACCCGACCACAGTTTGAAGCGGTTCATAGCTGACCTCATGTTGAGGATGAGGATGGTGAAAAACGGACTGCTCTACTCCCTCCTTCGGGCCTACATTGCTTGGGCTTGGTTATATCCCCCGTTCCGGCCACTGTCAATCAGCCCGGGAAGGGCCCGTCTTTAGCCTGGAAGCGCCTGCCCCCGCCACACCCGCGCACCGCCCGCACTGAACCCCCCCTCATACACCGCGCCTTCCGCCCCGAGCGCGCCCTGGAGACGCCGCGCCAGGGCCTGCCCCGCCGTCGCGTCGGCGACAATCCCGTACACGGCCGGACCCCACGAGCTCTGCCCCACCCCCGCGGCCCCCCACTCCCGCAACCGCTCGACCAGGTCGCGCGTCGCGCCGGGCGCGAATACGCCTCCCTGGGCCGGTGCGAACCAGCCCCCGGTGATCCGTTGCACTTGCGTCAGGGCGGCGCCGAACCCGGCCAGATCCGCGTCAGCGAGCGCGGGGAGCAGCTGCATCAGCACGAGATGCGCGACCCGCTCCACCTCCCGCTCGCCGGGTGGGGGCAGTCGCGCGAATGCCGCCGCTTCTTCCTCGCCGGAGAGCCCGGGCTTGCCCCGCGGCACGGCGACCACGCAGCGCCATGCCGCCGGCACGGGCAGCCGCGCGAGCAGCGGGGCGACGCGGTCGGCGTGGTCGGCGCGCCCGCCCTCCAGCACGAACCCCCCGTGGGCGCACGTCCACGTCCCGACCGCCGAGCGCAGGCCGCGCTGCACCGCGGGCGCCAGCGCGGTCACCTCGCTCGGCAGGCCCGACAGCTCGGCGGCGGCGCGCGCCACCGCGAGGGCGAGCTGCGTGCCCGAGCTGAGCCCAGCGTGCGCGGGGATGGCGCGGTGCACCTTGAATCGCACCGCGAGGTCGATGCCGTGATGCGCCGCAAACCGGCGGGCGAACTCGAGCACTCGCGCCGCGTCCGGTCCCTCGGCCGCGAGGGCAGCCGCGGGCGCGGCCTCGAGCAGCAGCGACGGCGTGGGAACCGCGGCGCCGATGCCGCCGAACCGGCGGCCCAAGTCCCCACGCAAGTCCAGCACGCCGAAGTGCAGCCGCGCCGGTGCTTCGACGAAGAGGGCGGGCCCCCCCCCGCCGCCC
>CBFHAJ010000128.1:0-10998 GCA_965653495.1 uncultured bacterium
CGCCCGCCGGCGGCAGGGTCGGGCGTGAAGGCGGCCCACTTCGCCAGGCGGTTGGCTGGCGGGGGAGGCGCCACCGCGACGTCACGCGAGAGAAACCACAGATACGCGACGATGTCGCGCATATCGGGCCCGTCGGCGGCGAGCGCCGAGCCGTTCATGCTGCGGCGGAAGCAGTCGTTCACGCGGTACTCGACCGTTTCCACGGTCGCGCTGCGGGCGCGATACTGCGGGTAACGCGCGAACACGCCGATCCACGAGCCGTTCGCCCGGCGGCCGGCGTCCAGATGGCAGCTGACGCATCGCAGCCCGTTCCCCACGTGCGCCGGAAGGCTCTCGCGGGTGGCGAGCAGCAGGGCGCGGCCGCGGCGGATTGCGACGCCGAGCGGACTGTCGGGAATCAGGGAATCGGAGGGGCCACCGAGAGCCGCGACTCGGGCGCTGCCATCGGCTGGCGTTGCGCGACCGCCGCACCCGCTCGTAAACGCGGCCACGGCGGCCATGGCCAGGGGGAGGGGGCGAGCGATCCACATCGGGAGGGAGATAGTATCACGCCGTGCTCAGCCTCGCCACTTCGCGCGCGAACGCCCGCGAGCGCTCGACTGCCCGCACGTAGGCCTCGACTTCGTGCGCCCGCCGCGCGGCGTCCCAGCCGAGCTCGGTCGCCATCCGGTCCGCCACAACGTCGCTCGCGGCGACCGCCTGATCCCGCGTCGTGAGGAACGGGTGGAGCCGACGCATCAGCACGTCGGTCAGCCGCAGCGCCATCTCACGCTCGATGGCGTGCACCACCTGGGCCCATAGCTCCGGCCGCCCGGTGACGATGGGTTGTCCCAGCGCGCGGTCCCGGTCCACCAGGTTGAGCACCGCCGCCGCCTCGCTGCCATAGGTGCCGACCAGGTAGCGGGCCACCGACTCCCGCACGCCCCGCTCCATGGCTCCCTTCACGAGTCCCTCGAGGTCTGTCGTCTCGCCCCCCGGTAGCGCCAGGCGGTCGGTCGGGGGTTGCGCCGCCCGGGGCCGCCCGTCCAGCGCGCGCAGCCGGGCCGCCACGCGGTCCACGACGTCCCGGCCCATGAGGCGATAGGTCGTGAGCTTGCCCCCCGCGATGGTCACCATGCCGCCCGCGCTCTCGATCACCCGGTGCTCGCGCGAGGTGGCGGAGGGCGCCATGTCCCCGCTCCCCTCCGGCCGCAGCAGCGGGCGCAAGCCCGCCCAGGTCGATACGACGTCGCGGGGAGAGAGCCGGGCGGTGGGAAAGAACCAGTTGGCGGAGCGCAGCAGATAGATCACGTCCGCCCCCGTCGCCCGCACGTCGTCGGGTGACACGTCCTCGTCGGTGTCGGTGGTACCGATGTAGCTCAGCTCTCCCCACGGCAGCACGAACATCACCCGGCCGTCGAGCGGGGAGGTGAGGGTGAGCGCGTTGCTGTGCCCGATGCGCTGCCGCGGTACGGCGACGTGGGTTCCCTTGGTGAGTCGCAGCAACGGCTGCGCCGCCGGGTCTTCGAGCAGTCGCATGGCATCCACCCACGGCCCGGTCGCGTTCACCACCACCAGCGCGCGCAGGGTGGACGTCTGCCCCGTGAGCGCGTCGCGCACCGTGGCGCCGCGCACCTGGCCGTCGGGCTTCAGGAGTCCCGTGACCTCGGTGTAGCTCGCGATCAGGGCGCCGGCGCGCGCCGCCGCGCGCATGGTCGCGAGCGTGAGCCGGGCGTCGTCGGTCTGCGCATCATAGTAGAGCGCGGCGCCGGTGAGGTCCTTGTCTCGCAGGGCGGGCTCCAGGCGCAACGTGGCCTTGCGCCGGAGCCAGCGATGCAGCCGCACGTTGTGAAATCCGGCGAGCAGGTCGTACAGCCACAGGCCGCACCGCAAGCGCCAGGCGGGAACGCGCGCTCCGCGGTACGCCGGAAGCACGAACGGCAGCGGGTGAACGAGGTGCGGCGCGATGGTCAGGAGCACGCGGCGCTCCTGCGACGCCTGGCGCACCAGGCCGAAATCGTATTGCTCGAGGTAGCGCAGGCCGCCGTGGATCAAACGGGACGAGCGCGACGACGTCCCGCCCGCGAAGT
Source organism: uncultured bacterium (assembly GCA_965653495.1). GTDB lineage: Bacteria > Gemmatimonadota > Gemmatimonadetes > Gemmatimonadales > GWC2-71-9 > AG41. Next base: position 2,070 of record CBFHAJ010000128.1, read on the forward strand.
CGCCCTTGTCCACCACCGCCGTGCGGAATCCGCGCAGCGCCGCGTCGCGCGCGATGCCGGCGCCCGTGATGCCACCGCCGACGACGAGCACGTCCACCGGCTGGCTGGCCATGTCCGCCAGTGCCGCGGCGCGCGTCCGGTATGAAAACTCCGTATCCGTCAGTGTCGTCCTCAGTCTTGGCCCGCCGTCAAGCTCGGGGTAGGTTTCCACCGTCCCGGCAACGCGAGGAGAATGTAATGCCCGTGGGAAACGGACGGCGGGTCGCAATCGTCGCCGGTTGCCGCACACCGTTCTGCAGGGCGGGAACGGCGCTCAAGGACGTGCGGGCGGTCGATCTCGCCAGGTTCGTGGCGCGCGAACTGTTGGAGCGCAGCGAGATAGCCGGAGCTGAGGTGGACGCGGTGATCTTCGGGCAGGTGGTCCAGTCGGCGCTGGTCCCGAACGTCGCCCGCGAAGTGAGTCTCCTCCCGCAGTTCCCCAAAGAGATACCCGCCTATTCCCTGAACCGCGCGTGCGCGTCGTCCGGCCAGGCGGTCGCGAACGCGCACGACGAGATCGTGGCCGGTCGCGCCGACGTGGTGCTGGCGGGCGGCATGGAGTCGCTATCCGATATCCCGATCCTCGCGTCGCGCCGCCTCGCGGACATCCTGGTCGAGGCGAGCAAGGCCCGCTCGCTCGGCGCTCGCGTGCGTGCCTTCAGTCGCATCCGCCCCCGCGACCTGGTGCCCGTCTCGCCCGCCATCGCCGAGCCCTCCACCGGCGAGACCATGGGACAGTCCGCCGAGAAGATGGCCAAAGAGAACCACATCGCGCGCGAGGCGCAGGACCGCTGGGCCTTGCGGAGCCACCAGCTGGCCGCGCAGGGGACCGACGCGGGCCGCATCACGGCCGAGATCGCGCCGTGGCTTCCGCCGCGGCCCACCGACCCGGTGCTCAGCCAGGACAACGGCATTCGGCGGGATACGTCGCTCGAGCAGATGGCGAAGCTCAAGCCGGTGTTCGATCGCCGCTACGGGAGCGTCACCGCCGCCAACTCCTCGCCCCTCACCGACGGCGCGGCCGCCGTGCTGCTGATGGGCGACGCTGCGGCCCGCTCGCTCGGCTACACGCCGCTGGCGTTCATCCGTTCGTACGCAGTCGCCGCGGTCGATCCCGGCTGGCAGTTGCTCCAGGCGCCGATCTTTGCCGTCCCCTTGGCCCTCGAGCGCGCCGGGATTGCGTGGCGCGACCTCGGCGTCATCGAGGTGCACGAAGCGTTCTCGGCGCAGGTGCTCTCGAACCTGCAGGGCTGGGCGGCGAAGGGCTGGGAGATCAACGAGGACATCATCAACGTGATGGGTGGCTCGATCGCGATCGGCCATCCGTTCGGCGCGACGGGCGCGCGCATCGTCACCACGCTCGCGAACGAGATGGGGCGGCGCGACGCGCAGTTCGGGCTGCTGTCGATTTGCGCCCAGGGCGGGATGGGGTTCGCGATGGTCCTGGAGCGCCGTTGATGCCTGGAGCGGCACTCACCTGGGAGCTCGCGGACGGCGGCGTTGCGGTCGTCACCTTCGATTTGAAGGGCGAGCCGGTCAACAAGATCTCCCGCGCCGTCAAGGACGACCTGCTCGCGACCTTCGCCGCTCTGGAAGCCGACCAGGCGGTGAAAGGCGTCGCGTTCTTTTCCGGCAAGCCCGGCAATTTCATCGCCGGCGCCGATATAGAGGAGTTCGTCCAGCTCACGAGCGCGGCGGAAGCCGAGCGGCTGTCGGCCGACGGCCAGGAGCTGCTGCAGCGCGTGGCGCGATTCTCCAAACCGGTCGCCGTCGGGATTCATGGCGCGTGTCTGGGCGGCGGCCTCGAGTTCGCGCTCGCCTGCCACTACCGCGTCGCCTCCGGCGACCCCCGGACCCAGCTCGGCCTCCCCGAGGTGCAGCTGGGAATACTCCCGGGCGCGGGTGGCTGCCAGCGCCTGCCCCGCCAGATCGGCGCCCGGGCCGCGCTCGACATGATCCTCGCCGGCAAGGTAGAGCGCGCCGCGAAGGCGTTCCGTCTGGGGATCGTGGACGAGCTCGTCCCCGCCGCGATCCTCAAGGACATCACCCTGGCGGCGGCGCGCCGGCTCGCGGGCGGCTGGCGCCCGCGCCGCAAACGCCCCGGCGGCTTCGTGGGCTGGCTGCTGGATGGCAATCCGCTCGGCCGGCGGGTGGTGTTTCGCGCCGCCCGCAAGCAGCTGCTGCGCCAGACGCGAGGGAACTACCCGGCTCCCGTCGCGGCGCTCGAAGCCGTGGAATACGGCCTGAGACACGGGCTGGTCCGGGGCCTGAAGCGCGAGGCGCAGCTGTTCGGGCAGCTCGCGGTGACCGATGTCTCGCGCAAGCTGGTGCAGATCTTCTTCGCCACGACGGCGCTCAAGAAGGACTTCGGAATTCCCAATCCCCCGCCGCCCGCGGAAGTGCACCGGCTGGGCGTGGTCGGCGCCGGCTTCATGGGAGCGGGCATCGCGGGCACGGCGGTCGCCCAGGCCGGCGTGGACGTCCGCATGAAGGACGCCGATCTCCCCCGCGTAACCAAGGGGCTCGCGGCCGCGCGCGATATCCTGGACGACCGGCTGCGCCGCCGGCGCGTTACGAAGTACGAGCACGCCCAACTCGTCGCGCTGCTCTCGGGCGGCGCCGACTACGCGGGCTTCGGTCGCGCGGAGCTCGTGATCGAGGCAGTGTTCGAGGACCTGGACGTCAAGCAGCAGGTGCTCAAGGAGGTAGAGGCCGGGAGCCACGCCGACGCGGTATTCGCTTCCAACACTTCCACTATTCCCATTCACCGCATCGCGGCCGTCGCTCGCCGCCCGGAGCGGGTGATCGGCATGCACTTCTTCTCGCCCGTCGCCCGCATGCCGCTCCTGGAGGTCATCCCCTCGGACCGCACCGCGCCCGAGGTGATCAGCACCGCGGTCGCATTCGGTCGCCGCATGGGTAAAACGGCGATCGTGGTCAAGGATTCCCCCGGATTCTGGATCAACCGCATCCTGACCCCGTACATGAACGAGGCCGGCCACCTGCTGGCGGAGGGCGTTTCGATCGACGAGCTGGACCGGTTGATGGTGGAGTTCGGCTTTCCGGTCGGACCCGTGACACTGGTCGACGAGGTCGGCCTGGACGTGGCCGAGAAGGTGGCTGGCGTGATGCACGAGGCGTTCGGTGACCGGCTCGCGCCGGCGCCCGCGTTCGCCGGGATGGTGAAGAGCGGGCGATTGGGTCGCAAGGCGGGCAAGGGGTTCTACAAGTACTCGGGCGGCAAGAAGGCAGGGGTCGACACCGCCGTGTACGAGCTGATCGGCACGCATCCCAACGGCGGCCCCCGACCCGCCGAGATCATCCAGCGCCTGGTGCTCATGATGCTGAACGAAGCGGCCCGTGCGGTCGCCGAGGGGATCGTGCGCACGCCGCGCGACGGCGACATCGGAGCGATCTTCGGCTTCGGGTTCCCCCCCTTCCGGGGCGGCCCGCTGCGCCACGCCGACGACCTCGGCGCGGCCCGGATCGTAGGCGAGCTCGAGCGGCTCGCCGAGCGGCTCGGCCCGCGGTTCACGCCGAGCGATGCCCTGCGCGACCAGGCCCGGCGGAACGCGACGTTCTATCCCTAATAGCAGATGTTACGCAGCAGCCTCCTGTGGCTGAGCGAGCAGCCGCGCGTGTTCGGCTTCGTCCGCCGCAACGGTCTGGCCCGCCGGTTCGCGGCGCGGTTCGTGGCCGGCGAGACAGTGGAATCGGGGATCGCCGCCCTCAGGGATCTCAACGCGCGCGGGATCAGCGCGAGTCTCGATCTGCTGGGCGAGTCGGTGCGCGGTGCCGCGGAAGCGCATGCCGCGCGCGACACCTACCTCGAAATGCTCGATCGCATCAAGGCCGTGGGCGCCGACGCCAACGTGTCGGTCAAGCTCACGCAGATGGGCCTCGACATCGCAGAGGAGTTGTGTGTCGAGAACCTGCGCGCCATCGTGGCGCGGGCGAAGGCGCACGGCTCATTCGTGCGCATCGACATGGAGCAGTCTGCCTATACCGAGCGGACGCTGCAGCTCTTCAAGCGCACGTTCCATCCGGAGTTCGGCAATGCAGTCGGGGTGGTGCTGCAATCGTACCTGCGGCGCACCGATCAGGACGTCGAGCAGATGATCGCGCTCGGTGCGCGCGTGCGACTGTGCAAGGGGGCCTACCAGGAACCGGGCACGGTCGCGTATCCGCTGAAGCGCGACGTAGACGAGACGTACGTGCGCTGCATGGAACGACTGTTGTTGCGCGGGACGTATCCTGGCATCGCCACCCACGACGCGCGCATCATCTCGCACGCGCGGGCGTTCGCGCGCGACAAAGGGGTTGCTCCATCCCGCTTCGAGTTCCAGATGCTGTACGGCGTGCGGCGCGACCTGCAGCAGGCGCTGCGGCGTCAGGGCTACAACGTGCGGGTCTACGTGCCCTTCGGCACGCAGTGGTATCCCTATCTCATGCGCCGGCTCGCGGAGCGGCCGGCCAACGTGGCGTTCCTGCTCGGCAACGTGCTGCGGGAGTCTCTACGCCGGGGCTGACCGACGAGACCCTGGGCGGCTACTGGCGCGTGCACGAGCGCGCTCCCGCGTTCGGCGGCCCCGACGGCGCCGCGTATTCCGTCGACACGTTCGTCGACGACTCACCCGATGTGGAGGGCCGGTACGGGTCGGCCCTGTTGTTCGTGCGCTGGTCCGAGGCGGGCGACCGCCCCGTGGGGCATCTCGAGACGGACTACCTGGCGTGGGGCGCGACACCCGCCGACGCGCTCGCGCCCCTGCTCGCGATGACGCTCCGCCAGGTCAAGGAGCAGCTCGACCGTTGCATCGCGCGCGCGAGCGGCGAAAGCGGGACGCGCGCGTGACGACTGGCGTCGTGCTCGCGCGCACCGGATCCACCTACCGGGTGCACACCGACGCCGGCGAGGTGACCGCCGGGCTCGCCGGCAGGCTCAAGCACCAGGACGACGACCGCGTGGTGGCGGGTGATGTGGTCGAGCTCGAGGTGCGTGCGGACCGGACGGCGACCATTTGCCGGGTGCGGCCCCGGCGCTCGGTGCTGGCGCGCCGGGAAGCCGCCGGGGACCGCGTCGCGCGGCGGGCGCAGGCAATCGCCGCCAATGTCGACCAGGTCATCGTCGTCGCGGCGGCGCGCGACCCGGAGCCGAACCCCCGCATGCTCGATCGTTTCCTCGTCATCGCCGCGGCGAACCGGCTCCCGGCCGTGGTCGTGCTGAACAAGATCGATCTCGATCGCACCGTGCTCGCGGCCCTGCAAGCACGCTACGCTGCGGCCGGCCTCCGGGTGCTGCCGATGTCCGTGCAGCAGGCCGAGGGACTGGCCGCGCTCGCTGACCTGGTGCGCGGGCGCGAATCCGTGTTGGCGGGCCAATCGGGCGTGGGTAAGTCGAGTCTGCTCAACGCGCTCTACCCGGGCCTCGACTTGGCGATAGGGTCGATCAGTGAAAAGTGGGGCACCGGTAAGCACACCACGCGCTCGGCGCTCCTGGTACCGTTGGCGGGCGGTGGCTATGTCGTGGACACCCCGGGGCTCCGGGAAGTGGGCACGTGGGGCATCGATCCCGAGCGCCTGGCGCTCTACTTCCCGGAGTTCCAGCCGTACCTCGACGAGTGCCGCTTCGACAACTGCCGGCATCTCGCTGAGCCGGGGTGCGCCGTGCGTGAGGCGGCGGAGCGACGCGTTGTCGAGCCGGACCGGCTCGAGTCCTACCAGCGGATCTACGCCGAGATCAGCGTTCCTTCCTGGTCCAGCGGTCGGCGTCGCGCACGCTGACCTTCCGCATCATCTCCGCGAAGGCGGCGTCCAGATCGATGCGTTGCGAGTTGGCGATACAGATGATGACGAACAGGATGTCGGCCAGCTCCATGGCGAGTGAGCCCTCCGGCTCGTCCGGCTTCTTGTGTTTCTCCCCGAACCGGTGGTTGATCTCGCGCGCCAGCTCGCCGACCTCCTCCGTGAGCCGGGCGAGGTTCGTGAGCGGCGGGAAATATCCCTCCTTATATTGGCCGATCCAGGCATCCACCGTCTGCTGGGCGTCGCGCAGGGACACGGGAGACTCCGGGGAATCGTGAACGCCGAACTGCCGCCGCTGGTCGCGCCGTTTCGCGGCGAGCGTTACGCCGCCACCGAGCGCCTCGGCGCGCTCGTGGCCCCTCCCTACGACGTGATCTCCAAGGAGGACCGCGCGCGCTATGCCGCACGCGATCCCCACAATATCGTCCATCTGATTCTGCCGGAAGCGCCCGCCGGCGAAGATCGCTACGCGCACGCCGCGGCCCAGCTCGCGGCCTGGCGGGCGGCGGGCGTGCTGCGCCAGGACGGCGCGGATGGCGTGTACGTCGTGGCCCAGGATTACGCACTCCCATCGGGAGAGCGCCGCACGCGCATCGGGATGTTCGCCGCGGTACGCGCGGAGCCGTTCGCGACCCAGCGGGTGCGCCCCCACGAGCAGACGCACTCGGGCCCCAAGGCCGACCGGCTGGCGCTGCTGCGCGCCACCGCGGCGAATCTCGAGTCCATCTTTCTGCTCGCCCCCGACGGCGACGGACGGCTCGCGCACGCGCTGGCTCGGGCGACGTCCCGCGCGCCGGCGGCGCGCGCCGAGCTCGATGGCGTCGGGATGCGACTGTGGCCGGTCACCGGCGAACCGGCCGCCGAGCTGGCCCGGCTGGCGGGCGGCGCGCAGCTCTACATCGCCGACGGCCACCATCGCTATGAGACCGCAGTCGCGTACGCGCGCGAGACACAACCGGGTGCCGGCGCCGATCGGGTGCTCGCGTTCATTGTGTCGGCGCGCGATCCGGGCCTCACCATCCTCCCGACGCATCGCATCATCTTCGGCGCGGGCCGGGAAGCGGCCGTCCTGCTCGATGGCTGGCGCCGCTGGTTCGACGTGGGACGCATCGCGCCCTGCATGGACCGGGTCGAGCGTCTCGCCGAGCTGGGACGGCAGGGCACCGCGTGCATCGTGGCGTTTCCGGAGGCGTACGATGTGAGCCTGGTCTTGAAGCGCGCCGTGTCGCTCGACGGCGTGCCCGGGCTCGGCACGCCGGCGATCCGCGCGCTGGACGTCGCGCGCATCGAGGCACTGGTCGTGCAGTACATCCTCGGCGCCGGCAAGGCGACGCCGTCGCTGACCTACACGCCCGATCCGCGCGCGGCGTTCGAGGCCGTGCGCGCCGGCGGCGCGGCCGCCGCCGTGTTGCTCAATCCCACCAAGGTCGAGGACGTGTTCGCGGTGGCGGATGCCGGCGAGGTGATGCCGCCCAAGTCGACGTATTTCGTGCCGAAGGTGCCGAGCGGACTCGTGCTGCGCGCGCTGTAGGGGTAGTTTCCCCGGCATGGCAACTCCTCGTCCGCGCGACCGCATTCTCCACAATCTGGAAGCGATCTATCGCGAGGCCTACGAGCGAGCCAAAGCGATCGGCGACCAGACCCGCATGGCCGATCTGGACGCCTCCTACCAGCGCGAGCAGCTGCTGCTCGAGGTCCTCCTCGACATCCGCGACGCCGTCACGGGCCCCGTGCAGGCGGCGGGCCGCAGCGAAGCGTCCGCCGGCGCGGACCCGATCGCCGCGCTCGAGACCATCCATCGCATCACCAAACTGCGTTGAGGTGAACGGATGACGCTCCGCCCCGCCGTTGCGGGCTTACTGTGTCTCTCCCTGGCCGCTTGTGGTGGCAAAGCCGACCTGGTCGTCACCGGCGGCATGGTCTGGACCGGTCTCTCCCGCGGCGGCCCTCGCCCGGGAGCTGTTGCCGTGCGCGCCGGAAAGATCCTCGCCGTCGGCGATTCGGCCGAGCTGGCCCGGTATGTCGGGGCGAACACCCGATTGGTGCGCGCCAGCGGCGGGCTCGTAGTGCCCGGCTTCACCGACGGCCACACGCACTTCGTCGACGGCGGCTTCCAGCTCGCCTCGGTGGACCTGCGCGACGCCCGTACTCCGGCGGAATTCGTTCGCCGGATCAAGCAATTTGCCGGCACACGCAAGCCGGGTGAGTGGATCCTGGGTGGCGATTGGGACCACACGCTCTGGCCGGGTCAGCCGTTGCCGCGTCACGATTGGATCGACTCGGTGACTCCCCAGAACCCCGTGTTCGTGAACCGGCTGGATGGACATGAAGCGCTCGCCAACGCTGCGGCGCTGCGGGCCGCTGGCGTCACCAAAAGTACGCCCACCCCGCCCGGCGGCGAGATCCTGCACGATGCCCGCACGGGTGAGCCGACAGGGATCTTCAAGGATGGCGCGCTCGACGTGGTGGGGCGGGCCGTTCCCGAGCCCCCTCCCGAGCGCCGCGACTCGGCGCTGGCGCGCGCCCTGGAGTTCGCCGCGCCTCTGGGCGTCACCGCCACGGCCCACATGTCCGCTTCTTGGGCCGACCTGGCGAGCTATCGTCGGCTCGAGCAGGCCGGTCGCCTCACCTTGCGCGCGGCACTCTACCTGCCGCTCGACGGGTGGCGCGCCGTCGCCGACACCATACGCGCCCGCGGCGCCGGCGACGCCTGGGTGAAGATCGGTGGGCTCAAGGGCTTCATGGACGGTTCCGCCGGATCGCGCACGGCGTACTTCTTCGACGCGTACAGCGATTCCGCAGGGTACCATGGACTGCTGCAGCACCCCGAGGCCGACATGCGCACGTGGATCGGCAATGCCGATTCCGCCGGCCTGCAGGTGGCCGTCCACGCGATCGGTGACCGCGCCAACGCCATCCTGCTGGCGATCTACGACAGCGTCACGCGGGTGCACGGCGTCCGGGACCGGCGCTTCCGCGTCGAGCACGCCCAGCACCTGCGGCCCCAGGAAATCCCGATGTTCGGAACGCTCGGCGTGGTCGCGTCGATGCAGCCCTATCATGCCATCGACGATGGCCGCTGGGTGGA
>CBFHAJ010000129.1:0-10647 GCA_965653495.1 uncultured bacterium
CAGATCGCCCGCGAGGCCGGCGGTGACCTCGCGCTGATGCCTGGGGAGGGCGCTGGCGCCCGCTTCGTCCTCACGCTGCCCCTGCCCCCCGCGACCGCACTAGCCGAAGCGTCCACCGTCTCTCCCCAGCCCGCAACGCCGCTCGCCCCCGCCCCCGCCCCCACCCCCCCTGCCGTGGGAGCCAGGGCTCACGGCGGGGCCTTGGCGGGTGTCCGGGTGCTGATCGTTGAAGACGAGGAGGGTGTGCGGCGGCCGATGGCGCGGTATCTGGCCCGTCGCGGAGCGGTGGTGGAAGAAGCGGAGGATGGCGCGGAGGCGCTCGCCCGGCTGCGCGATCTGCAGCCCGATGTGATCATCGCCGACCTCCGGATGCCGCGGATGAGCGGCATCGAGCTGTACGCAGAGCTCGAGGAAAGCCGTCCGGAGCTGGCGGCCCGCCTGCTGTTTCTCTCAGGGGACGTGTCCCAGCTGGCGGAGCCGGGGAACACGCCGGTACCACGCGAGCGGGTGCTGGTCAAGCCGGTGGAGCTCGCCGAGCTCGAGCGGCGCATCGCCGACTTCCTGCGGGGGGCCTAAGAGGGGGTCGGGGGACTTCCGGATGGCCGCGCGGCGCGGCGCGCGCTCTCATGGAGCCTGCTCGGGGTGGTGGTGCTGCTCGCGACCGTCCTGCTGCGCGTCGCGATCGGGACCGCAGTCGTCTACCTGCTGCTGCCGCTGGGCCCGTTGTGCCCGCATTGCACCAGCGAGATGGTCGCCATCCGTAACCGGTTCTTCGATCAGGTGTTACCGCTGTTGCAGCGGCGCTGGTGTCTCGCATGCGGTTGGAACGGCGTGGTGCGGCGGGCGCGTTTGATCGGGACGCGGGGCTCGGGGCTCGGGACTCGGAACAGCACCCCGAGCCCCAAGTCCCGAATCCCCAGTCCCTAGCGCATGGTCAGTCCATCGTGGTGATGAGCCGCGCCGCCCGCTCATAGAAGAAGTAGTCCCACGCCCAGTTCAGCAGAACGAACAGCTTGTTGCGGAAGCCGATCAGCTGGAGAATGTGCACCACCAGCCACACGACCCACGCCGGGAACCCCGTAAAGCCGATACCGTGGATGTAGGCGACCGCGGCGTTGCGGCCGATGGTCGCGAGCGACCCGGGGTCGCGATACTCGAACGCCACCGGCGCCTGGCCCGCAATCCGGCGCTGGATGTTGCGCGCGGCGGTCGTCGCCATCTGGATCGCCACCGGGGCCATCATCGGGAGTGGGGCTCCCCCCTCTGCGGCCTCGAGGTACGCCGCGTCGCCGATTACGTAGATCTCGGGATGCTCCCGCACCTCGAGCGTGGGCATCACGGGCACGCGACCCTGTTTGGCCGTGGGGAGGCCCAACCGGGCGGTGAGGGACACCGCCTGCACGCCCGCGGCCCAGATGAGGGTGCGCGCCGGGATCACCTCGCCGCCCTTCAGGACGACGCGCTCGCCGTCGTAGTCCGCGACGCTGGCGCCGAAGCGCACCTCCACGTGCTTGCGCCACAGCGTTTCGGCGGCTGCCTCGCGCAGCCGCGCGGGCATGGGTGCGAGCAGCCGGTCGGTGGCCTCGAGCAACAGCACGCGCACGTCCTTCACGTTGAGGCGCGGGTAGTCCTTGACCAGGACCAGGCGGATCAGCTCCGAGAGGGCGCCCGCCATCTCGACGCCGGTGGGGCCGCCGCCCACCACTGCGAACGTGAGCTCGGCCCGGCGCCGCTCGGGGTCGGACTCGAGCATCGCCCGCTCGAAGGCGTGCAGCACGTGATTGCGGATGTGGATCGCCTCGGGAATGTCCTTGAGGCCAAACCCGTGGCGCGGCACGCCCTCGAGCCCGAAATAGTTCGTTGCGCCGCCCACGGCGAGGATCAGGTAGTCGTACGCGATCGCGCCATCGGCGGTGAGCAGCCGCCGCGCGGCGGGGTCGAGTCCAGCCACCTCGCTCATGCGAAACTCGAAGTTGCGCTGGCCCCGCAGGATCGCGCGCACGGGCTTGGCGATCTGCTCGGGCTCGAGCCCAGCGGTCGCGACCTGATAGAGCAGCGGCTGGACCAGATGGTAGTTGTGGCGGTCGACCAGCACGACGTCGACGGGGGCACGTTTGAGCGCCCGCACCGCGCGCAGGCCGCCGAATCCGGCGCCGACCACCACGACGGTCGGGCGCACGGCTACTCGAGCACCACCGCCGTGCCGTAGCACAGCACTTCCGTCGCCGACGCGCGGCTCGCCACCTCCGAGGCGTCGAAGCACATCCCCAGCACCGCCGTCGCGCCCACTTCGCGGGCGTGCTCGATCATGAGATCGTACGCCGCCTGGCGAGCCTGCTCGCACATTTCGGTGTACGCGCCGATGCGGCCTCCCACGATGCTCTTCAGCCCGCCGAGAATTCCCTGCGCGATGGTGGGCGCCCGCACGGTGATGCCCCGCACCACGCCCTTGTATTCCCTGATGCGCCGGCCCTGCACCTCGAACGTGGTCGACACGATCATTTGCGACTGGATGGCCATCGAACGCTCCCCCCCGTCTGGTGTGGGACTGCCGGACCCGCTTGAGTTTACGCCGCAACCGTCTTGCTTGCACGCCGGGATGGCAACTATCATCCGTCACCGCCACATGTCTCCACCTGTCGCAGTTCAGGCGTCCGCGTCCGCCGCGCCGCGGCTGGCGCGCTCGCTGCTCGGCCAGAAAGTGATCATGGCCGTCACGGGCGTCATCCTGTTTCTGTTCGTGGTCGGGCACCTGCTGGGCAATCTCAAGGTGTTCCAGGGCGCGGAGCACTTCAACGCGTACGCCGAGGGACTGCGCACCGTGGGCGCGCCATTTTTCGGACGGGGGCAGCTGTTGTGGTTCGCGCGGCTCGTACTGTTGACCGCGGTGTTTGCCCACATCTGGGCCGCCATCGCGGTCACGCGCGCCAGCTGGCGCGCCCGGCCCGTAGGCTATTACCGGCTCGATCCCGTCGAGACGACGTACGCCGCCCGCACGATGCGCTGGGGCGGGGTGATCATCGCGCTGTATGTGATCTACCACCTGCTCGACTTCACCTTTGGCCGGCTCAATCCCAGCTTCGTCCCGGGCGACGTGTACCACAACGTGGTCGCCAGCTTCCAGCTGTGGCCGGTGTCGGCGTTTTACGCGGTGGCGATGATCGTGGTCGGCCTGCACATCTATCACGGGCTGTGGAGCGCATTCCAGACGCTGGGGCTGCACCGGGCCCCGGTCGTGCGGTGGCGGCACTGGCTGGCGGGCGGGATCGCGGCGGCGATCACCCTGGGCTACATCGCCATCCCCGCCGCCGTGCTCGCGGGAGCGCTGCGGTGAGCGCGGAGCTGCACTCGCGCGTCCCCACCGGGCCGCTCGCCGAGAAGTGGGAGCGGCACCGCGCCGAGCTGAAGCTGGTCAACCCCGCGAACAAGCGGAAGCATCACGTGATCGTGGTCGGCACCGGGCTGGCGGGCGCCTCCGCGGCGGCCTCGCTCGCCGAGCTCGGGTACAGCGTTTCGTGCTTCTGCTTCCAGGACTCGCCCCGGCGCGCGCACTCGATCGCCGCCCAGGGCGGCATCAACGCCGCCAAGAACTATCCGAACGACGGCGACTCGGTGTTCCGGTTGTTCTACGACACAATCAAGGGCGGCGATTTCCGCTCGCGCGAGGCGAACGTGTACCGCCTGGCCGAGATCAGCGCCCGCATCATCGACCAGTGCGTGGCCCAGGGCGTCCCGTTCGCGCGCGAGTATGGCGGGCTGCTGGCGAATCGATCCTTCGGCGGCGTGCAGGTCTCCCGGACGTTCTACGCGCGCGGCCAGACCGGACAACAGCTGCTGCTGGGTGCGTACCAGGCGCTGTGCCGCCAGATCGGTGCGGGCCAGGTGCGCATGTACCCCCGCACCGAAATGCTGGACGTCGTGGTCGTGGACGGCCAGGCGCGAGGCATCATCACGCGCAACCTGGTGGACGGCAAGATCACCGCTCACGTGGCCGATGCGGTCGTGCTCGCGACCGGCGGGTACTCGAACGTCTACTACCTCTCGACCAACGCGAAGGGGTGCAACGTGACGGCGATCTGGCGGGCGCACAAGCGCGGCGCCGCGCTCGCCAACCCGTGCTTCACCCAGATCCATCCCACCTGCATCCCCCCCACCGGCCACCATCAGGCGAAGCTCACGCTGATGAGCGAATCGCTGCGCAACGACGGCCGGATCTGGGTCCCGCTGCGCAAGGGCGACACTCGCAAGCCGGGCGACATCCCGGACACCGAGCGGGATTATTACCTGGAGCGCCTGTACCCGAGCTACGGCAATCTCGTGCCGCGCGATCTCGCCTCGCGCCGCGCCAAGGAAGTGTGCGACGAGGGCCGGGGTGTCGGTCCGGGGGGCAACGGCGTATACCTCGATTTCCGCGACGCCATCGCGCGCGTGGGCCACGACGCGATCACCGACCGCTACGGCAATCTGTTCGAGATGTACCAGCGCATCACGGCGGACAGTCCCTACACGGTGCCGATGCGCATCTACCCCGCTCCCCACTATACGATGGGTGGGCTGTGGGTGGACTACAACTTGATGAGCACAGTAGGTGGACTGCATGTGATCGGCGAAGCCAACTACTCCGATCACGGCGCCAACCGGCTGGGCGCGAGCGCGCTGATGCAGGGCCTGGCCGACGGCTACTTCGTGCTGCCGTACACGATCGGCGATTACCTGGCCCAGGCGAAGCTGAGCAAGCTCGACACGTCGCACGCGGCGTTTCGCCAGGCGGCCGCGGAGGCAGCCGAGCGCACGCGCCGCCTGATCGCGGCGAACGGGCGCCGCAGCGTGGACGAGTTCCACCGCGCGCTGGGCCGGCTCATGTGGGACCGGTGCGGCATGTCGCGCACCGCCGCCGGCCTGCTGGACGCGATCCAGAAGATCTGCGTGTTGCGCCAGGAGTTCTGGGAGGATGTCTACGTCGGCGGGCGCGGGGAGGACCTCAACCAGGCGCTGGAGCAGGCGGGCCGGGTAGCCGACTTCCTCGAGTTCGCGGAGCTGATGTGCCGCGACGCCCTGGACCGCGAGGAGTCGTGCGGCTGCCATTTCCGGGAGGAGTATCAGACGCCCGATGGTGAAGCCAAGCGCGACGACGCGCGCTTCAGCTACGTCGCCGCGTGGGAGTTCACGGGTGTGGGGAAACCCCCAGCGCTACACAAGGAGCCGCTCGAGTTCGAGACGGTGCACGCCTCGCAGCGGAGCTACAAATGAGGGTGACGCTGCATGTGTGGCGGCAGCCGGGACCGGCGTCCCTCGGAAAGTTCGTGCGCTACGACGTGACGGATGTGAGTCCCGATATGTCGTTTCTGGAAGTGCTCGACGTGCTCAACCAGCAGCTGATCGGGCGCCGGGAGGAGCCGATCGCGTTTGATCACGACTGCCGCGAAGGGATCTGCGGGGCCTGCGGTCTCGTGATCAACGGCCGGCCGCACGGGCCGCAGCACGCCACCACGACGTGCCAGCTCCACATGCGCACGTTCCCTGATGCGGCGGAGCTGTGGATCGAGCCGTGGCGCGCCCGGGCGTTTCCCGTGATCAAAGATCTGGTGGTGGACCGCAGCGCGTTCGACCGGATCATGCACGCCGGCGGGTTTATCACGGCGCGCACCGGCAGCGCACCCGAGGCCAACGCGATCCTCGTCTCCAAGCACGACGCCGATCTCGCCATGGACGCGGCGGCATGCATCGGCTGCGGCGCCTGCGTGGCCGCCTGCCCGAACGCGTCGGCCATGCTGTTTGTGGCGGCGAAAGTCTCGCACCTCGGCCTGCTGCCACAGGGCCAGCCCGAGCGCGCCACGCGGGTGGTGAACATGGTCGCGCGCATGGATGCGGAGGGGTTCGGCGCCTGCACCAACCACGGCGAGTGCATGGCGGCGTGCCCGAAGGAAATCAGCATCGATTTCATCGCGAGGCTGAATCGGGACTACTTGAAGGCAGCCGTAAGCCGTAGGCCGCAAGCCGCAAGGAGCAACGGCGGGGACGGCTAGAGCTTCACCGCGCCCATCGTCTCCTTCACCGCATCCGCCGACTTCTTCAGGGCCGCCTGCTCTTCGGCCGACAGTTTCACTTCCAGGATCTTTTCGAGTCCGCCGCGCCCCAGCTTGCAGGGGACGCCGAGGTACATGCCCGAAAAGCCGTACTCACCCTGCACCCAGGCAGCGCACGGGAGCACACGCTTTTTGTCGTGCGCGATCGCCTCCACCATCTGCGTGACCGCCGCGGACGGAGCATAGTAGGCCGAGCCGGTCTTCAAGAAGGCCACGATCTCGGCGCCGCCGTTGCGCGTGCGCTCGACGATCTTGTCGAGCGCCGCGCGCTCGAGCAGCTGCGTCACGGGGATGCCCGACACGGTCGTGTACGACACGAGCGGCACCATCGTGTCGCCGTGCCCGCCCAGCACCATGGCCTGGATGTCCTCGACCGAAACGTCCAGGGCTTGGGCGAGAAACGCCCGATAACGCGCCGTATCGAGCACGCCGGCCATGCCGAGCACGCGTTCGCGCGGAAACCCGGTCACCTGCTTCGTGACCCAGCACATCACGTCGAGCGGATTGGAGACCACGACGACGATCGCGGTGGGACAATGGCGCTTGATCTCGAGGGACACCTGCTTCACGATGTCGGCGTTGGTGCGCACCAGGTCGTCCCGGCTCATCCCCGGCTTGCGCGCGATGCCGGCCGTGATCACCACGACCTCGCTGCTGGCCGCCGGCGCGTAGTCGTTGGCGCCGATCACGCGGGTATCGAATCCCTCGATCGGCGCCGATTCCCACTGGTCGAGCCCTTTGCCCTGCGGGACGCCTTCGATGACGTCCACCAGGACGACGCTCTTGGCGAGCTGTTTTTCGGCGAGGCGCTGCGCGGCGGTGGCGCCGACGTTCCCGGCGCCGACAACCGTGATCTTGTTGAGCATCACCCTCCCCGGGTGTGCATTTCGCGATGGGGGTCGGCGCGCAGCGAGTCGATGCGGTACAGCGCGCCGCGATGCGCGACCTCGAGACGCTCCTCGGCGCCGCGGTCGGTGCGGTCCTGCCAGGTTTCGCGCACCAGCGCCGCCAGCTCGGCGTCCGTCGCGCCGCCGCGCAGCTGCTCGCGCAAATCGATGCCCTGGGCCGCGTACAGGCACAAGAGCCAGGTCCCGTCCGCCGTGATGCGGCTGCGGTCACAGGTGCGGCAGAATGGCGCCGTGACGGACGCGATGATCCCGAACGTGCTCCCGTCCGCGAGCCGGAACCGCTCCGCCGGCGCGGGCCCCCCCCCGTCAGCGGCGAGGGCCTCGATCGGGCCGTAGCGCCGCGCGAGGACGGCGAGCATCTCACGCTGCGACACCACCTGCTCGGGCGACCAGCGCGTGGCACCCCCAACGTCCATGTACTCGATGAAGCGTACTTCCGCGTCGTGGACGCGTCCGAACTCCACCAGATCTCCCAGCTCGTCGTCGTTGAACCCGCGGATGACGACGGTATTGAGCTTCAAGCTTCGGAAGCCGGCGTCACGCGCCGCTCGAATCCCCGCGAGCACGTCGCTGTGCCGGGAGCTCTTGGCGAACGCCTGCATTCGCCCCGGTCGCAGCGTATCGAGGCTCACCGTAACCCGCTCGAGGCCTGCGGTGCGCAGCGCGGCGGCCTGGGGCGCGAGCAACAGCCCGTTCGTGGTCAGCGCCAGGTCGTGGACGTCGGGAATCGCCGCGACCATGCCGACCAGCGCGTGGAGGTCTTGCCGCAGCAATGGCTCCCCGCCCGTGAGGCGCACCTTGCGCACGCCGAGCCCGGCGAACACGCGCACCAGGCGGGCCATCTCCTCGAACGTGAGAATCGAGGCCCGCGGCAGCCACACGTACTCGTCCTCCGGCATGCAGTAGCGGCACCGCATGTTGCACCGGTCGGTGACCGAAAGCCGCAGGCTCCCGAGCGGGCGGCGCAGCCGGTCGTGCACGACCTCAGGCATGGGAAGGCTTGGCGGTGGGATGCCCGTGCGGGTCGACCCAGACGGCGGTCCCGTCGAGGCGCAGTTCCTTTTTCCAGACCGGGATGCGTCGCTTGACCTCCTCGATCACGAAGCGACACGCATCGAACGCTTCCGCCCGGTGAGGTGCGGCGACCGCGATCGCGATGCTCGCTTCCCCGGCGGGGATCTCGCCCAGGCGGTGGCGCACGGCGATGCGCGCCTGCGGCCAGCGGCCGCGCGCGTCGCCCAAGAGACGGCCGAACTCCGATTCGACCATCTCCTCGTAGGCCGAGTATTCGATCGCCCGCACGCCGTCCTCCTCGGGCCCGTTGCGGACGGTGCCCAAGAAGAGACACGTACCGCCGCATGCCGCGGTCATCACCTGTGCCAGCAGCGCGTGCTCGGACAAAGGCTCTCTGGTGAGGTACGTCATCCGCCGGCGATCGGTGGCAGCAGCGCGACTTCGTCTCCGTCACGCACGCCGCTCTCGAGCTTCACGTGCTTCAAGTTGACGGCGGCGAGCGGCCGTTCGGGGAGCGCGCCGGCCGCCGGGAACTCCTCGCGCAGCTTCCGCACGACGTCTCCCACCGTGGCCGGGAGCGCCACCGACACGGCCGCCTCCGCACGCCCCAACAGCTCCGCGTAGCGCGCGAACAGCCGTACCCGAATCGTTGCGGTCGCCGTCATGCCGGGAATCCTCTGCTCGCAAGATAGTCCGCGTCAGTTCCCGGTGGAACCCGTGGCGAGCCCGCGCCAGATCCTGGCCTGCGTGGCCGTGGGCGCGGCCGCGAGCGTGACGGAGAACGACACCGCTTTGCGCTCACGCACCTGCGTGTTCAGGGTCATGGCCTGACCGCCCCGCGTGATGTTGAGCGCCAGCGGCGAGCCGTCCTGGCCGCGATAGCGGTCGCGGAATTTCACGCCCCAGTCTGCGTCCGAGTGGGTTTCGACGTCCCCCACCTTGAGCAGCACGTCACCCACTTGCAAGCCGGCTGCCTCGGCTGCGCCCCCCGGCACGAGGCCCTGGACCACGACCTTCCCCGACCCGTCCGGCTGCGCGTTGACGCCGAGGAAGGGGTTCGAGGTCGCCCGGCGTGTGACCGTCACGCCGGCCTTGGCGAGGACACTTTCGTACGGGAGCGGGTCCCGGCCGTTGATGTAGCGCTGGTAGAACCCGGCCACGTCCGGCATGCCGAATTCCCGCAGCAGCGCCAGCAGGTCCTGGGTCGTGAATCCCTTCTGCTTCTGGTAGTAGCGCACGTACAACGCCCGCATCACGTCGTCGAGGCTGCGGCGGTTGTCGGTCGCGTCGCGGATCGACGCGTCCAGCAGCAGCCCCGTGAGCGAGCCCTTGGGGTAGTACAGCTGCGAGCTGTTGACGAACACCTCGTTGATCCAGGTCGCCACGCTGCCGTCCTCTTCACTCCAGGGCTCGGGCGCCGTCTCGACCTGCTGCATGTTCTGCGCGACGTTGCCGAGAAACTGCTCGGTCGTCCACAGCCCGGACCGCAGGTTGGTGAGGTCCGCGTAGTAGTCGGTCACGCCCTCCGACCACCACAAGAGCGGTGTGTACTGCTCCGCGTGATAGTCGTACGGCCACATCTCCGCCGGCCGGATGCGCTTCACATTGAAGAGATGGAAGTACTCATGCGACATGAGCGGCACCATGAAGTCGCCGAAGTTGCCGACCGCGTCGGCGAATGCTCCTTGCGGCATGATGTCGAACTGCGAGGCGGCGTGCTCGAGCCCGCCGGCGAAGCCTAACGGCTCACGGATGACGTTGAAGAACACGGTGTAATTGTCATACGGCGGGCCGCCCAACAGTGCGTTCTCGGTGTGGGCGATCTTTTCCAGGTCTGCTCGCATGTTGCGCTGCACACCGGCCGAATACGCATCCGCCGGCCATACGGCGACGCGGACCCATTTGCCATCGACCTGGAGCGAGTCGAGGCTGAAGTGCCCCACGAACGTCTGGGCATCGGCGAGCTCGTGGTAATCCTTCGCGCTGTACGGTCCCGCCCCCGAGCCCGCCAGCGGCGTCGTGACGAGCCAGCCGGCCGGGAGCGAGAACCGCACTTCCGCGGGCAGGGTGAGCTGGCTCTCCTCGTACGGAAACACATTGGTGCCGAGGAACTCGGCGAAATCGTCCACCACGCGCGCCATCGACAGATCGATGGTGTCGGCGAAGTAGTCGAACTCTACGCTCACCCTGTCGCTCTTCGCGGTCGGCACGCGCCACGTGTCCTTGTCGAACCGGTCCCAGAACATCGGTTGGCCGGCTGCGGTCTTGGCGGCGAAGTGACGGACGTAGCGCGCGTAGTTCTGGATCTCGTAGTTGCCAGGGCTCCAGGCCGGCAGCGAGACGTACAGCGTGTCCTTGCCGCGCGCCGGAAAGTCGGCGCGGATGTGGATCAGGTGCGTGGCAGGCGACGGGATCGAGACGTCGTATAGCACGGGCGCAACGCGTTGGGCCGACAGCGGGACGGCGAGGAGCAGCAGGAACAAGTGACGCACCGAGAACTCCCCGGAAAGGTGTGAGTAGCTGGAAACTACCCCATGCAAAGCAAAGCGGCCCAGACGGTTAGTCCGGGCCGCTTGGGCGCTGCGTGCGCCCCGTGTCAGGGCGTGACGCGTGCGCTCGCCTCCGCGACCATCGCGCGC
>CBFHAJ010000130.1:0-10617 GCA_965653495.1 uncultured bacterium
GAGGCGCGGCCCCGGCAGGCGGACGAGGGCGTCGAGCAGGGGGTGGCGCACCGCCGCATGAGCCCGGCCGAACAGCTCCGTGTCGCCCACGTGCGGCAGGATGCGGACCCTGGGACTCAGGGTCCGCAGGCGCTGCGCCAGCGGCTCGCCCGTCACGATGGTCGCGTCCGCCAGGCGAACCAGGTCGCTCTCGAGCGCTCGGATCGCGGACCAGTCACTCCCCGGATTGGCGGCATAGTCGTCGACGCAATAGTAGATGATGCCGCGGGACCCGGCGACCTGGGCGGTGCCCAGGCCCATCGGATGGAACGTCCAGCAGGCGTCGACGCGCCAGCGGCGCAGCCGGAGCAGCGCACGCACCTGCCGGCCGACCCAGCGACTGTTGAGTCGGACGCTCGCGCTGTTCCGGTAGAGCGGCAGTGGCAGCGGTGAGAAGAGCCACAGATTCGGCGCCACGCGGCGCAACGGCCAGAACGAGCGCGCCAGGCGAGGCCCGAGGCGGCGCCACTCGCCGAGCCGCGGCAGCCGAGCTCCGACCGACTCGACGAACAGCACCGGCCCCGAGGCGGCGAGCTGCTCCGCGACGTGGTGACAATTCACCTTGGTGGAGGCGTACCACAAGGCCGATGCATACACCAGATCCATTACACCCGGCCCCCCCCCCTCCCCGAGCGCTGCCGCGCGGCCATCGCGTAGTCGATGAGCTCCCCCGCCATGACGTCGTACGTGCGCGTCGCACCAGCGGTCGTCCGTCCCGCGGCCCCGACCTGCGTGCGGCGGGGGTCGCTCCACGCCGCGACCAGTCCGCGGCTCAGGCCTGCGACGCTGGGGTCCACCAGGTACCCGGTGACGCCGTGATCGATGAGACGCGGGATGTTCCCCACCGCACTCGCCAGCACGGGTACCCCCAGCGCTTGCGCCTCCACGACGATGATGCCGTAGGGCTCTTCCCGCGACGGAACGACGCACAGTGACGCGCCCGCCAGCAACCCGAGCAGGCGCGCGTGCGGGACGGGCCCGAGAAACTTGACGGACCGTTCGAGCCCGAGGCTCACCGCGAGGGCTTTGAGCGACGCCTCTTCCGGCCCGTCACCCGCCACGTAGAGGGTGGCGGAGAGATCAGCGTGCACGGCGGCCCACGCGCGCAGCAGCAGATCGAATCCTTTCTTGGACACGAAACGCCCGGCGGTGACCACGTACGGGTTCGTGCCGGACGGCGGAGGCTCCCGGTGATTCACTTCGACCGCGTCGGCCAGGATCGCCGTGCGGGACCGGCCGCCCCGAAACCAGCGCGCGTGGGTGGTCTCGTCGCGCAGCCAGGCGGAGCAGAACAGGTTCACATCCGCCGCACGCACGAGCACCCGGTACACCAGGCGATTGATGGCGCTGCGTACGGCGATGCGCCTCGCGTCCTCGCCCCGAAACGACAACATGAGGGGGACGCCGCTGCGCTGCGCGCAGGCGTAGGCGTACAGCGCGTGGACCGTCACGAAATGGGCCAACACGATGTCGGGTCGCCACGGGCGCACCACCGACAGCACGGCAAAGCCCGCGCGCAGCAATCGCACCGGGAAGGTGGCCCGCGGCCGCAAATTCCATTGAAAGCGGCGCACCTCGATGCCGTTGACCCGCTCCACCGCCGGCGTCCCGGGCAGTTGCCGCGTGAGCACGAGCGCCGCGTGGCCGCGGCGCTCGAGCGCGCGCGCCAGCCCCCACACACCGGTCTGGACTCCCCCGATCGTGGGCCAGAAATCGTTACAGAAGATCGCGATCCGCACGCAAACGGGTCTCCGCACCCCCGGACGATCGCGTCTCCAGAGCCAGCGAGATGGACCGCACGAAGGCCTCGCGGAACCGCTCGGGACTGAAGCGCCTGGCGTTGTCATGCAGGGCGGCCTGATCCCACTGCCGGCTCAGGGCCCGCCGCACCGCCTGGACCACCGCGTCGGTCGTCTGCTCCTGGAAGAACTCCGCCGTCACGCCGGGCTGCATCGTCTCGAGAATCCCACCGCGCCCGAACGCGACGACCGGAATCCCGTGCGCGTTGGCTTCCAGCGGGGCGATGCCGAAGTCCTCTTCGCCGCAGAACACAAACAGACGGCAGGTTGAAAGCAGCCGGCCGGCCTCCGCTTCCGAAACCGGGCCCACAAACTCGGTGTGGGGTCCCGCTAACGCCTGCAGCCGCGCGCGCTCCGGCCCGTCACCGGCGACGATCAAGCGGATACCCAGACGTTCCGCGGCAGCGATCGCCAGGTCCACGCGCTTATAGGCGACGAGACGGCCAAGGTACAGCAGCGGTCCGTCAGGGGCGCGCCCCTGGACGACGGTCGTCTTGCGCGTGACCGGCGGGAACACCACATCGGCGGGCCGGTCGTACCAGCGACGAATGCGATTGGCGACAAACTGTGAGATCGCGACGAAGTGGTCCACACCGCGGGCGGACCGTCGATCCAGCCAGCGCAGCGGGCGGGCGGCCGTGACGAGTGCCAGCTTCTGGAGCCCACGCGCCGCCCGCGTATGGGCGCCGTATAAGTCCCATAAGTAACGGGGCGGCGTGTAGCAATAGCACACGTGAAAGGCGCGCGGCACCCGCCGCACCATCTTGGCGAACGCATGGCAGCTGGAGACGACCAGATCGTACTTGGTCGTATCCCAGGTCGCGAAGGCGAGGCCTTCGAGTGGGAGAAACCAACGATGGTGCCGGCGGGCGCCCGGGACGCGCCCGAGCCAGGTCTCCTGCGCTCGACGCGTGACGTCGTTGAAGCCCCGCATGCCAGGCGCAAAGACGCCGACCGCCAGGTCGGCGCCTGGAAAGACCTGCAGGAACTGCTCCAGGCAGCGCTCGGCGCCGCCCCACGCCGCCACCCAGTCGTGAACGATGAGTACCCGCACTCCGGCGAGGCTGGGCGCCGCTACGGCAGGCACCACCGTTTCACACGTCGCCGGGCACTAGAACGCGCCCTGGCGGCGCAGCACCGCGGGCAGCGTGCGTGCCAGGATCTCGATATCCAGATGCAGGGACCACCCCTGCACATACTGAGAGTCCAGCCGCACGACCTCTTCGAAGTCCACGATGTCGCTGCGGCCGCTCACCTGCCACAATCCCGTGATCCCGGGCTTCACGCCCAGCCGCCGGAAATGCCGATCCTCGTACGTCGCGAGATCGCTCTCGAAGAACGGACGAGGGCCGACGAGCGACATCTCACCGATCAGGACGTTCCACAGTTGCGGCAGCTCGTCGAGGCTCCAGCGGCGCAGCAGCTTTCCGAGGCGCGTCACGCGTGGATCATTGGGAATCTTGAACAGCCGCGCGTCCCCCGAGGGGTTGAGGTGCGCCATGGCTTGCTTGTCGCGATCCGCACCATCCCGCATCGTGCGGAACTTCCACATGCGGAAGCGGCGGCCACCCATGCCGGCCCGATTCTGCGAGAAGAACACCGGGCCGGGAGAATCGAGCTTCACCACCAGCGCGAGCAGGGCCAGCAGTGGCGTGAGGACCACCAGTCCCGACGCCGCACCCAGCACGTCGAGGGTACGTTTGATCGCGAGCTGCTGGCCCTTCAGCGTGGGCGCCGTGAGCTGGACCAGCGGATGCCCGCTGCGCCACACGGTGGTCGGTTGCACGCCGGCGAGGTGGTCCGCGCGCGGCGTCGCCACGACCTGACACCCGCCCGAGAGCGCCGCTTCCACAACGTCATGAAACTGCTGGTCGGAGAGACGTCCGCACAGTGCGACGACCTGGGCACCGGAGGCCGCGAGCAGCAGGGAAATCTCGCTCACGTGGCCGAGCGCGCCGGGAGCAGATGGATGCTGTACATCGACGAATCCAACCGGTCGATAGTCCCTCGCCGCGGCGAATGCCGGGCTCGACACGGCGATCATGCAGTCGGCAGCGGGGCCCACGAACAGCGTATCGAGCGCGTCTCGAGCGGGCGGCCGCACCCGCGCGAGAATGCGGGAGATCGTCAGTCGCTCCGCGACGAGCGCGAGCCACACGCAGACCACGCTCGCCGCATACTGCAGGAGCACGGGACCGACCCCGCGGGTCCACAGCGTCGCCCACAGCGGGAGCGCGGTGGCGAGGGCACACGCCGCGAGCAGACGGCCGGGCTCGCGACGCAGGTCGCCCTGGCCGTAGTTGCCGAGCACCAGCAGGCCCAAGACCAGGGCGACCGCGAACTGCCACCCGTTGAGGACGGCGACCGGAAGGGCGGACAGGAGCAACGCGGCCACGCGATCGCCCAGCACCGCCGCGTCACGCACCGCACGCACCAGCTCCCGCATGCCGGCGAACGCGAGAAGGTCCGCTCCCACCAGGACCACGAGGCTGGCGAGGTTCCTGCGAACGTGCTCGCGAAAGTTGGCTGGGGCGCGGCGCTGCAAATGGAGGCGAACCGCCGCGGGCTTAGCGGCCTTGAGGTGCGACGCTTCCGCGGCGATGTCGCGCAGGCCGGTGCCGTGGCGCGGCTCGGACCACGTGACGCCGAGCGCTGCCATCGCAGGGGGCACCTGCTGAACTGGGTCCACGCAACCGCCTCCGACGTGATGTCCATCACACGGCACTCTGGGATGCGGTGGCGCCCAGACGGTGTTCGCCCTGCCCGCACTCAGAGGAGCCTTGTCCCTGCTTGCTGCTTCCGCGCTACAGCTGCAGCCGCAAAAGAAACACCGGGGGTCAAGTCGAGATCAAGTCAGTCCATGCCCTACAGCAATCTTCCCGACTGACACCCGTTGCAGCAATGAATCGCGTAACTAAATAAGACGGACACCAGGTCCGTTGGCCACGGATCTGAAGCCTTCACGTAACAGCCGCTCGTCTCCGCACGGATGCACACGACACTTCCGGAACCCCGCCCGCCACAACGGCGGATCGCGGGGGCTGCGCCGCCCACTCGATAGGAACCGCACACAGCGGAGCCGCATTTCTGCTCCACCACCACCCGACTTCGGCCCACGTCGCTCAAGGGCGCGGACGACGCGAAGCCGCGGCGGGGGCAGAATATACGCCGTGGCGGGGGGGCCGCTAGACGGTCCTGACCCCCTGTCCCCCACTCCCGTTTTGTCCTCACCCCCTGTCCCCCTCTCCCTTCGGGAGAGGGGGGACGAGGGGGAAAGCAACGGTTTGCCCCCTTCGTGAGTGGTTTTGATGACACTCACCGCGCCAGGTTGGCACACTGTTCATACCATGGATCCCCTCCGGCACGTCACACGCGCACAAAAGGTCATAATCGCCCGCAAGCTCCGGCGCACGGCCACACCCCCGGAGCGTCATGCCTGGAGACTGCTTCGTAACCGGGGTGTCCTGGGCCTCAAGTTTCGCCGCCAGCACATCGTGCGGGGATTCATCGTCGATTTCCTGTGCGCCCGAGAGCCGTTGGTGCTCGAGCTCGAGGGTGCAGGTCATGACGAGCCCGTCAGGCGGGTCTACGACCTGGCACGCGCTGAGGTGCTCGAGGCAGCCGGCTATCGGGTTATTCGGGTCCGGAATCGCGACGTGACACGGGAGTATCTGGAGACGTTGCTGAGAGATCTCACACGTCGTTGAGGCTGCCTCACCGCACCTTGCACGGGTTGCGGTGAGACGCTTGTGCTCCGCGGCGACACTGGACGCTGTGATGCGGGCCCTGGGGCCGGCATGCGCCGTGCGAACGACGGCGGTCGCACAAGACAATGTCAGCCGTTAGTCCCCCCTCTCCCGCAGGGAGAGGGGGACAGGGGGAGAGGACATGATCGGCGCACAGGGAGCGAGGACATGATCGACGTGGAGAAGGGCAGGGTGAGGCGCACGGTTCGACTGGTGACGCTCTTCGCTGTCGCGACAGCAGGCTCGCTCCACCCACACCCGCTCGCCGCGCAGGGAGGCCGCCGGCTGGCGCGCGCGGCGCAGCCGGCTGCGCAACCCGAGACCGACCGACTGCTCGCGCCGGCGAAGAGCGTGCTGCGCACGCTGGTCGGCACCTGGCGTTTCGAGATCCGGTTCGCGGGGAACTTCGACGGGCCGCCCGACGCCGCCGGCACGCGGGTGGTGAAGCAGCTATTCGATTCGTTGCGACTCGAGTGGACCGAGCAGCTGGACGATTCGACGTTGCAGGGCCGCGGGCTCGTCGCCTTCGATCCCGCGAGCAGCCGGTTCTACACGACCGCGCTGTACTCGAGCGGCGCCGCCGCGGAGCTGATGGCGGGCACGCTCGATGAGGCGGAGCCGCTCGTCACGTTCCGTCCGCTCGCGCCCGGCGCCCAACCGTTCGCGCTGAGCATCGTGGACCACGACCACTTCGTCGTCACTGCCGCCGACCGCGCCTGGCGCGCGGTGTTCACGAGGCGGCCATAATTCACCTCACCCCTGATCCCCTCTCCCTTTCGTCCTCACCCCCTGTCCCCCTCTCCCTTCGGGAGAGGGGGAACGACAGGCAGTCATTGGTTTCCCCTCTCCCGGAGGGAGAGGGGATCAAAGGGGTGAGGACTAGGAGTGCCTGCGCCCCGTCCGCTGCGGCGGGATCGGGAGCGTGATGCAGAAGCGCGCGCCCTGCCCCACCGTCGAGCTGACATCGACGTGGCCGCCGAACATCTCGCGCGTGATCTGCGCGACCACCGTCAGCCCCGTCCCCGAGCCGGAGCCGAACTCGCGCGTCGTGAACCCGGGCTCGAAGATGCGGTCCAGGTGCTCAGCGGCGATCCCGAAGCCCTGGTCCTCGACGATCAGCCGCAGGGTGTCGCGCTCCCCCTGCTCGAGCGTCACCACAACCGGCGTGCGCTGGGCGAGCGACGCCGCCACCGCGTTGCGGATCAGGTTGGTGAGCACTTGATACAGGCCGTTGGGATCGCCCTGGAGAAACACGTTGCTCACCGTCACCACGCCCTGCAGCCCCACGCCGCGGTTGCGCGCCAACGGGCGCTCCAGCGCGACGCACGAGCGGACCACCTGGGCGGCGTCGAACCGCTCGGAGCGCGCCAGCCCGCCGCGCGCCCGGTCCTGAATCGAGCGCAGGAACTCGATCGCCTGCTCCATGCCTTCGCCCACGCCGCTCAGCTCGTCGAGCAGGCTGACGCGGAAGCTCGGGTCGAGCGACGTGGTCTCGCGCACCAGCGCGCGCGTCAGGTCCAGCGCGGCGAGCGCCGCGGTAAGCGGGTTGGCCACTTCGTGCGCGATCACGCTCGGCTGGCGGGCCAGCTCCATCAGGGCGTCGGGCTCGTCGAGGCGCGGGCGGAGCGGGCGCGGGGGGGAAGGCTGCTCCAGCAGGCCGATGCACAGCCCCGCGAGCTCGAGAGTGATGCGGGCCCGGCTACGCCGCTCCACCCCGTCGGGCGGGGGCGCGGGCGGGGTTTGTCGCACCGGCGCCACACACCAGCGGCGGTCGCCGTTCAAGAGACACCCCACCCAGCGGCTCCCCTCGATGATGGGGGCCGACCAGCGATGCAGGGTGCTCTCGAGATCGAGCCGGGTGTCGGGCCCGGAGAGGTCGGCGCTGCTCGTGTCGATGGGGATGACCTCGGCGCGCGACGACACTTCCCACAACGTCACGGCGCGCCCGTCGAGCGCCACGCTCGCTTCGCGCAGCACTTCCCGGCGACGCTGCTCCATCGACGTGGGGCCCGAGGTCGCCACGCGGCCAGGATAGGCCAGAATGGCACAGGGAACAAGGGCGTTTTTGCGGCACCGGCGGGCGGAAATGCGACACAAGCACTATTTTAGCGGCACGATGAGCGACCCGATGCCGGGCCTGTCGACGGACGTGCTGCCCCACGCGGTGTTCCTGCGCCGTCTGGCGGCGGCGCGGGAGCGCACGGCGGAGGCCCGGCTGGGACGGGCGGCGTTCGTGACCCTGCGGCTGGTAGACCTGCTGCAGGAAGCCGCTCCGCCGGCTGTCGCCTTCCATTATCAGCACGGCGCCACCGAGCGGGCCTGCCAGAGCTTACCCGCTGCCAGTACCGAGACGGCCCACCTGATCGGCGTGGTCGCGAGCGCGGCCGATGCGTTCCACGCCCGCGACACGCGGCTGCTGTTCCCCGCCCTGTTCGCCTACGCGCACTTCCTCGAGGACGAGCTGCGGCTCGAGGAGGCGCTCGACGTGCTCGACACCCTGCAGCGCCTGACCGGAGAGGGCCTCCGGGCCGAAGACAAGGTCTCGGCACGGCTGCGGACCGCGCGGGTGCTGCGCAAGCTCAACCGGTTTGACGAGGCAGAGCAGCGTTACGACGAGGCGGGGGAACTTGCAGCGCAGATCGGCGATCGGCACTCGCAGCTGCTGAGCCGGATCGGGCGGGCGGAGGCCACCAGAGGGCGCGGGAATCTCGGAGAGGCGGAAGCGGCCTTGCACGGCATCATCGCCGACATGAAGGGAGTCGAGGACGACCAGGTGCAGGCGGTCGCCCGCCACGTGCTCGCCGCCGTCCTGCACACTGGCGGCCGTCCCGCGGAAGCTCTCCCGCACGTGTGGCGTGCGTTCGCGCTGTACGACGACGACTTGTCCCGGACGCGGGCGCTCGGCGACGTCGGCATCAATCTCTTGGCGCTCGGCGATGCCGTGAGCGCCGAGCGGGCGTTTCGGGAAGTGCTCAAGCACGAAGCTTCCGGAGACGTTCGTGCCAATGCGCTGATCGAGTTGATGAACTGCGCGTCGTGTCGGCGCGACCGCGTGGGCTTCGAGCGCTGGCGGGAGGAATGTGACGCCCGCCGCGCGAGTATGGCCCCAAACATTCTCGTCGACTTCCTGCTCAAGCTGGGCATCGGGCGGGCGAGATTCGGCCAGTTGGCCCGCGCGGACGCGCTCTTCAGCGAGGCGCTTCAGATCGCCGAGCGGGCGGGCCTGCACGAATTCGCGTTCCGTATCAGGCGGATCAAGGCGGGGCTGAGCGATTGCCCCTTGCCGCTCGGACCCTCGGCCGCGGAAACTCACGAATACGAGCGCGACGCCGTCCGGGAGGTCTCAGAGTCTCTCGCTCTGCTCGAACCCTGAGACTCCCGGACGCGCGCGGCGCGTCACTATTTGCAGACGTTCCCGCTGTTCACGTCACATGCCGGATGCGGTGCCGTGGTATCGGCACACGCCGACGCGGCCGTAAGCGCGAACGAGACGAGGAGCAACGCGACCAACGTGCGAATCGTGCGGATCGAGCGTGACATAAATCCTCCAGGACGCTGGGGGTAGGTTGACGGCCCACTTGCGCCGCAAAACGTGGCCTTCCTTGGCCAGGTTGTTTAGGGCGTTTTCGCGGCACCGGGGGGCGTTTTTGCGACAGCTATGCTGGTGCTAGCGGCGGTTCCCGAGGTGCAGTACCACCAGCTGCGCCGCGCGGCCGCGGTGCGGTTCCCCCTGGCGCACGCCCCGACCTGGGATGACGCGCTGACGACGATCCGCACCCGCCCCGTCGAGTTGGCGGTGGTCGACCCCATGCTCGGCGGCCAGGCCAGCGCCACCGAGATCGCGCGGCTGCGGGTGCTGTTCCCCTCTCTCCCGCTGGTGCTCTATACCTCACTCACCCCCGCCACCGCGGCCGCGCTGCTCGCCCTGGGCCAGAGCGGGATTCAGCAGGCGGTGTTCCTGCGCTACGACGACCATCCTGCCCGGCTGCGCGAGATGCTGGTCCAGGCGGAAGCGCGCTCGGCGTCCCGCCAGCTGCGCGAGCAGCTCGCCTGGGTGCTGGCACCGCTGCCGAGCGAGCTGCGCTGGGTGCTGGAAGACGTGCTGCGCTCCCCCGCCGAGCTGCAGACGGTGCAGCAGGTGGCGGCGCGCGCCCGGGTCGACCGGCGCACCCTGGAACGCTGGTTCCTGCGGCTCGGCCTCCCCTCGCCACGCCACTTCCTGGCGGCGGCCCGCGTGCTGTACGCGCACCGCCTGCTGCAGGACCCCGGCTTCACCATCGAGGACGTGGCCCAGCGGCTCGGCTACTCCCAGACCAAGACGCTGCAGCTGCACGCCCGGGCCTACCTGGGCCTCACGCTGGGCGAGATCCGGTTCGCGCTCGACCCGGCGGAAGCGCTGGCGCGCGTCGCCCACGGGTTGGCGCCGCAACGGGAGCGAGCGTCAGCTTCATAAACAAGTGCGTGGTGCGTAGAGCGTGGTTTTCTCCGATGCACGACCAGGCTCCGCGGAGGTCGAACAGACGTCGGAGGCACCTGTCAGTCTGTTGCACCACCGCGACACAGCTCCACAAGACATGCACGACACGCGTGACCTCAGTCACTCAGTTGTCGCGTGCGGGACAGTAAACTTGCGCGATGCCCGCAACGCGCGATCACGAGCCCCGCATCCTCATCGCCAGTCCGGACGGCGCCGCCGCGGCCGAGCTACAACAGCTCGCCGAGCGGCGCGGGTTTGGTGTGCGGCGGGTGTATTCGGGGCTGCAGGCGCTGGAGCAGGGCTTTCTGTTCGCGCCCGATCTGATCGTGCTGGATGACGCGCTACCGGAAGTGGATCCGCTGGACGCGAGCCGCACGCTGCGCGACGACAGCCGCGTGGGTGGCGGCATCCCGATCCTGCTGCTCACGGCGCGCCGACCGTCGCCGCCCGAGCATCACGTCGCGCTGCGCGCCGGCATCTGGGAGTATCTCATCCACCCGTTCCAGGCGGAGGAAGTGGGAGCGAAGCTCGCGAGCTACCTGCTGCTGCGGCGGGA
>CBFHAJ010000131.1:0-10564 GCA_965653495.1 uncultured bacterium
GCCTGCACCTTGGCCAGGAGGTTGAGGGTCGCATTGGCGCGCGAAACCCCCTCATACGACTGCGCCCACTTCTGGTTGATGTACGCTTCCGCTTCGCCCACCGCCCAGTAATAGGTCTCGATGTCATTGATCGGCTGCTGGTCGCCTGCATTGGACCCCTTGTGGGCGTCGCCGCTCGGCACGCTGCCCCACACCCAGTTGCTGGCCGCGCAGCCCCACGAGCCGACCGAGCTGCTGCTGCAGTCCAGCGACCGGTACGCGGCGATCAGGGAGCCTTCGACGCCAGCCGGCGTCTCGAGCGATGCCTGCTCGACGGCGCCCTGCGCCGGGGTGTCCAGGAAATTCGTGCACGCGAACGTGACCGCTCCCAGCGTCGTCAGTACGCCGGTCGCGATCGCCAACCTCGAGCTTAGAAACGTTTTCATGGTCTCGCGTTCCTCGTAGAAGACGATCCGCTAGAAACTGGTCGAGATACCGATCGTGAACGTCCGGTTGCTCGGATACGACCCTTCGTCGACGCCGCGGAACTGGTCGCGGATGTCGCCGGCCGCGCCCGTGACGTCCCACGCGGGCAGCGCGGGATCGAGCCCCGAGTACCCGGTGAGCGTGAACAGGTTTTCGGCCTGGAAGTACACGCGCGCCACCGGAATCCAGCGTACGAACGCCGGCGGCAGGTTGTATCCGATCTGCAGTGAGCGCAGCCGGACATACGTCCCATCCTCGACCCAGTAGCTCGAGAACTGGCGGCTGAACACGTCGCTCACGTCGATCCGGGGATACTTGGCACCCGGGTTGGTCACGACCCCCGGGCAGATCGAGTCGCACCGGCCGCTCAGGACCACCGAATTCGCCAGCAGGTCGGCGCGCACGTTGGTATCGAAGTAGCGGAACACATACCAGTACTTCTGCGCGTTGAAGATCTTGTTCCCGAACGTCCCGAAGAACGTTGCGCTCACATCCCAGGCGCCGCGGCGCACCGCCAGGTCCAGACCGCCGGTGAACTTGGGATGCGGGCTGCCGATGACCGCCGCGTCGGCCCCGGTGATGTGACCGTCGCCGTTCAGGTCCTTGAACTTGATCCGGCCAGGCCGCGCGCCGTCGTTCCAGAAAGGTGCGGCGTCCGCTGAGTCCTTGTAGTACCCGTCCGCCACCAGACCGTAGAACGCGCCGATCGGCTCACCGATCATGTTGATCACGGGGTTCTGCTCCCGCAGCGAGACCGGTCCGACGAACGACTGGGTGTTCAGGTTGTCGATCTGGAGGATTTTGTTGGTGTAGTGGCTGCCGTTGAACGTCACGCTCCACAGCGTGCCCGTGCCGATCGTGCTACGGTAACCGATGGAGAAATCGATGCCTTCGTTCCGCATCTTGCCGATGTTGATGATCGGCGGGGAGGCGGATCCCGCGGTGGCCGGCGTGCGGGGGTCGAACAGCAGGTTGTTGGTGTTGCGCCGATACACATCGGTGCTGAACGTGCCCCGGCCGTCGAGGAACTCGAGGTCGAGTCCGACGTTCACCGAGTGATTCTCCTCCCACTTCAGGTCCTTGTTGCCGATCGCGGTGACCTTGAAGCCCGCCTGGATCGACGAGACGCTCGAGCCGCCGATGTCGTAGAACGTGTCGCCGCGGTCGCCGCCGTACGTGCTCACGATGCGGCCCCCGGGGATCTGCTGGTTGCCCGTGATCCCCCACCCGAACCGCAGCATCATGTTCGAGAACAGGTTGTTCTTCAGGAACGACTCACGCGACAGCCGCCACCCCAGCCCGACCGCCGGGAAGGTGCCCCAGCGATTGTCCGGCGAAAAGTGCGAGGAGCCGTCACGCCGCACGGTGAAGCTCGCGTAGTACCTGTCCCCGTAGCTGTAGTCGACCTTGCCGAAGTACGACAGCAAGGCGCTCTTGCCGCCGTTCGAGAACACGTTCTTGCTGGTCGGGTCGCACAGAGCGTCCTGGATGTAACGGGTGTCGACGCTCTCGTTCAGCAGGCTGGAGCAGTTGCCCTGCTCGAACCGATTGTAGCTCTGGTTTGCTTCCTGGCCCAGCAGCAGCGTCACGTTGTGCTGGTCCACGGCCCGAGTGTAGGTCAGCGTGTTACTCCAGGTCCATTCCGTGGTCAGGTTGTAGTTCTCGGTGATCCCGTCGACGGACGTGACTTCGGAGTTCTCGAACGTGGTGGGCGAGAACCCGTGGAACGAGTTCTGGCTCAGGTTGAAGCCGAACCGGGTCTTCAGGGCGAGGCCGTGGTGGGCGTCGAACCCGCCGAACACGTTGCCGAAGATGCGGTCGTTGGTGGTGATGTCGTTCTGACCCGCCCAGGCGATCTTCAAGGGGTTGGTCAGGTTGGAGAGGCCGACGGCCTTGCCGGAGGCGAAGTTCCCCGCGATGTCGTAGATCGGCACCACCGGCTGCTGCATGATGTTCTTGCCGATGATGTTGTCTTCGCCGATCGCGTTATCGTCCAGCCCGCCGTAGTGCTGCTCGCGCGATGCCGTGATGTTCTCCCCGACGCTCACCCGATCCATCGTGAACGCGGTGTTGACGCGCACGCCGCCGCGCTGCAGCCGGGTGTAGGCCGCGGTCCCCTGCTGATCGAGGTAGTTGAACGACACGTGGTAGGCGTTGTCATCGCCGCCGCCCGACACCGCCAGATTCGCGTTGTGATACTGACCGGTCCCGAACACGGCCTTCCACCAGTTCGTGCCGTTGCTCCCGGGCATGATGAGGTTGTCCGGGTAGCGATAGCTCGCCGGATCCACGATCGTCCCCAGGCAGCCCGCCTGCGAGGCCAGGCAGCTCTGGTTCTTGCCGTCGTTCGGCCAGATGAACTGGGGCACCGAGGGATTGTTGGGATCCCCGTAGATGTTCTTGGGCACGACTTGCCCGGCGTTCGTGTACGCCGTCTTGACCACCTGGAAGTAGTCGAGCGAGTTGAGCGTGAGGATATCGTCCATCCCGCGGACCGCGTTCGCCACCCCGGTCTGCACATCCAGCTGGACCTGGCGGCGTCCCGGCTTGCCGCGCTTGGTCTCGATGATCACGACGCCGTTGCTCGCGCGCGAGCCGTAAATCGACGCCGCGGAGGCGTCTTTCAGGACCTGCACCGAGGCGATCTCTTCCGGGTTCAGCCAGTTCAGGTACGTGTCCTGCACCGGGGTCCCGTCGATGATGTACAGCGGATCGTTGTTCTGGAACGACGTGACGCCGCGAATCCGCACCGTGGTCCGCGCCCCGGGCGAGCCGCCGTCCTCGACAGTCACGCCGGCCACCTTGCCGTCGAGCCGTTGCAGCACGCTGGTGTTCGACTCCTTCTGGACGTTGGCCACGTCGACGGTGGCCACTGCGCCCGTGATGTCGGCGCGCCGCTGCGCGGTATACCCGGTGACAACCACCTCGGGCAGCACGGCGATGGCACGCTCCATCGCCACGTTGATCGTCGCGCGCCCGCCGACCGCCTGCGCCAGGCCGCGGTACCCGATCAGACTGTACACCAGCACTGCGTCACCCGGCGCGGTGATCGTGTACTTCCCCTGGGCGTCGGTCAATGTAGTGGTGGTCGTCCCCCGGATCTTCACCGACACCCCTTGGATGGGCGTGCCGCCCTCCGCGGTGGTGACGGTGCCAGTCAGCTCGACCTGCTGCTGGGCGGATCCTGGCGTGCACAACGCCACTCCCAGCAGCAAGCTCATCCCGACTGCACGAATGAAACGCAGACGCTGGAGCATGTGGTTCATGGGCGCGATCCTCATCCTGCGGGTCTTCGCGGAGCCGGCAGGCTCCGCGTGAAGTGGACGTGATGAGCCTGGACGGTGAGGAAGATCGGTGAGGAGACGGCAACGGCCGCGCCTTGCTCCGCCGGGGAGGCGGTGCAGAGCACACGACTCATGAGCGCGGCGACGTGGTGACGGGCCACTGCCTCTTCCCGCGTTAACGGTTCGACGGCCAAGCGCAACAGGGAAGCCAAGCTCGGAGTAGGAAATACGCCTAGAAGAGAAACCTCGCAAGGGGCCTGGCAGGCGTCGTTTTGGAACCCGGCCCTTGACGCGCCCGCCTGGGACGGCGATTCTAGCCGGCCCGAAAAGATTGAGAAGTGTCGCCGTGGAAGAACGCGACGGGCGCTACGCCGCCTACACAGCGCGCCTGGTTGACAGCGTGCTGACCACACCCGGACAGCTGCAGCCCGACGAACGCCGCGCCATCCTGGCCCGAGCCGCCGGCACGGCGTCCGCGCCGTCCGGGGCCGCTTCCGCCCCCGCTGTTTCCCCCGCGCTCACTCGCTACGTCGACACGGTGGCGCGCCACGCCTACCAGGTCACCGACGCCGACGTCGCCGCGCTGCAGCGCGCAGGGAACGCGGACGACGCCTTGTTCGAGATCACCGTCGCCGCCGCCGTGGGCGCGGCCGTCGGGCGTCTGGAGCGTGGCTTGGCGGCCTTGCGGCCCAAGGACTGAGCCATGCGTCTGCGACAGGTCGAGCGCGGTCATCGCCTGCGCCAGCGGCTGCTGCTCGGGCTCATTCGGCTGGTGAGCCGCCGCCGCGTCCCCGACGTCGTCAAGACCCTGCTCTACCGGCCCGAGTTCTTCGGGCGGCCGATGTGCGAGTGGACCCAGGCCGTGATGCGCGGGCCGTCGCCCTGGAGTGTGGGGGAGCGCGAGCTGTTCGCGGCGGTCACCTCGCGCCTGAACCAGTGCGTCTTCTGAACGGAGTCACACGGCGCGGTCGCGTCGCTGGCGCTCGGAGATGACAAGGTGGTGCGGGCGGCGCTCGCCGACTGGCGCACGGCGCCGCTCGACCCCAAGGTCCGTGCCGCGCTCGGCTTCCTGGAAAAGCTTACGCTTCGCCCCGCCGACGTCGGTCCCGCCGACGTCGCGCCGTTACGGGCCGCGGGTGTGAGTGACGAGGCGATCGAGGATGCGATTCACGTCTGTGCGCTCTTCAACATTTACGACCGCCTGGCCGACGCGATGGGGTGGCATCTTCCGGGCCCTGATGGGTATGCGGCCTCGGGGCGGAATCTTCTGCGGAGGGGCTATCTGATCTAGGGACTCGGGGAGCCCCGAGCCCCGACCAACCGAGTGTTGTACGTCTCCACGAAGCGCAGGTGCTCCGCGTCGGACGGGAACGCTTCGTCCGAGCCATACGGATAGCGGGTCATCGCATGGAAGGGGAGCGGCCCCACCGTGCCCCCGTCGGCCGTGTTCAGATCGGCATCCTTCATCCACGCGTCGGTATAGAGCACGAAGTCGCGCGTCCAACCCGGCGGCAACGGCGGCGCCGCCCCGGCGTCGAACTCGAGCGCTGTTTCGTCTCCCGGGCCGAAAATCACGTATTGGTCATCTGACGCCCCCAGCACCGGCAACACGTCGCCGTAGCGCGTGAACGCGCCCGCGATCGGCGCCCAGGGTGACTGTTCCCGCGAAACGTCGTCGTAGTCGTACCACTGTGGTCCGTGGCGGCCCCCCTTGCGATACATGCGCGAGAAGCCGCGATAGCGCAGATCGGCGCGCAGCGTGGGCAGCGGCGTGACGCTCACCGGGCTCGCCGCTGCGGTGCCCGCCACGAACGCCCGATCCCAGTAGACCTCCATGTTCGTCCGGATGCGGATGTGATGATCCGCGCTCAAGAACTTTCCCGTCAAGTCCGCGATGACCGTCTTGTTCTTGCCCGCCGGGAAGCCGAGGTCGGGAATGACGGTGCGCCATTGGCCCGCCGCGTCCTTGACGTCGACGTGCAGCGGGACGACCCGCAAGGCCTGCTGCTGGGCGAGCGCGAAGTTGATGCTCGCATCGGTGGGGTAGATCCACCCCGTGAGGAACAGGAACACGCTGTCCATTCCCGCGAGACTGCCGAAGTCGAGCACCAGATCGTGCAGCTCCGTGAGTCCCTGGTAGCGCATGGGCCTCATAGTCGCGGCGTAGACGTGATCCTGGGCGCGCAGCGCGGGGAGCAGATCGTTGCCCAGCTCGTCGGTCGCGGATAAGGGCGGATGGGGCCGCGTCACCTGATAAAGGTGGAACGCGGCGGCACCCGCGGGCACGAAGCGCTCGTTCAAGAACAGCTGCACCGAGTCCGGATGGTCGACCGCGAGGAGCCGCAGCTCGTCCGCGTACGCCGTCTCCCACAACTCTTCGGTCAGTCGCAGCTCGTAGCGGCCGTCCCGCGCACGGAGCAGGCCGGACGGGAGATGGAAGTATTCCTGTGATGCGTGCGGGGAGGCGGACATGATCCCGCCCTCGCGCGTCATGATGCCAAGCGGCATGCCGAGCGCGCTGTTCCACATCACGTCGGTGGCGAAGGTGAAGCCGTGCCCGTCCCACGCGTACAGGAACGGACACGATCCCTTGAGCAGCTGCTGCTCGAGGACGTCCTCTTCCGTTCCCGGGTAGTACACCGTCTGCGACACACCGTTGGGCCAGCGCACCCGCAGCACGTCGGCCTTGAGGCGGCGCCCCAGGCCGAAGTGCGTGACGCGATCGGTCACGAGCCGCAGCTGGTAGAGGTCCTTCGCCCGCAACTCCAGCTCGGCGCCGAGCCCGAAGCCGTTGCTCTTGCCACTGCCCTGCCGCAGTGCGTGCAGTCGCACCTGCACGTACTGATTCACATTGCCGCCGTCGTTGCGCAGCAGCCGGGGCCGCCCATCCCAGCCGACCACGACCAGATCCAGGTCGCCGTCCTGGTCGAAGTCCGCAACCACCACCGCCCGGGCTGCCCGCAGGCTGTCCGGGAGGATTGAGGACATGTCCTCGAACCCTCGTACCGGGTCGTTGCGGAACAGGAATACGCCGCGCGGCTGACCCCGGGGCGATGCCCCGGGGTCCCCGGGCCGCCGGCCCGGGGTCAGCCGAGCTGGTTCGAGCGCCTTGCCGACGACGATCAAGTCGAGCCAGCCGTCGTTGTCGAAGTCGAAGAACGCCGCATCCACCCCGGCGACGCCACGCAGCGTTTGCCGTAGGCCGATGGTGCGACGATCGACCTCGAACGTTCCATCGCCCCGGTTGTGGTACAGCGCCGGGTCGGTGCCGTCGAGCGAGGTGACGAACAGGTCGAGGAACCCGTCGTTGTCGTAATCACCCACCGCGACCGCGCCAGCGCGCGCCGCGGCTGAGAGGCCGCTCGCCCCCGTGACGTCTTCGTAATGCCCCTGGCCCTGGTTGTGAAACAGCCGGAGGTGACCGTCGGCGCCGACCATGACCAGGTCATTGCGGCCGTCGCCGTCGAAGTCGCCGAACGCCACGTCGCGCGCGGCCCCCGACAGGCCGGTGGCGGCGGTCGTCTCGGTGAAGCTGCCGTCCATATTGTTGCGGTAGACCCGATTGCCGCCTGTCGCCGCGAGCAGCAGATCGAGGTCGCCGTCGTGATCGAGATCGGTGAACAGCGCCCGCGCGGCCGGTGTCGGATCCGTCAGGTGACCCGCCGCCGCGACGTCCTGAAATTTCCCGGCACCGGTCCCGCGAAATAGTGCCGGACGTCCAGTCGTCGCCACGAACAAGTCGAGCCGCCCGTCGTTGTCGTAGTCACCGAACGCGGCGGCGACCGGACGGTCGCGCAGCGACACGCCGGCACTAGCCGTGGTCTCCACGAAGCGGCCGCGGTCGCCCCGGAACAGGTGCCCCGCGACGTACAGATCCTCGAGCTCGTCGTCGTCGTAGTCGCCCGCCGCGAGCGCCACGCCGCGCTCGAACGAGCCCGTGAAGCTGTCGGGAAGCGCGGCCACCACCTCGAGCCCGCTGCCCGCCGTGACGTCGGTGAACCGAATGGCCGCCGCCACGGCCCGGGCATCCTGTGTCGGCACGGCCATACTCTGATTGAACGTCAGGACGGGATATCCGACGAGCGCGCCGCCCGCCCCTCCCAGGCGCTGCAGGCTTACCTGATAGATGGCGGTCAGCTCCATCGCGTGATGGAACAGCTTGGCCTGCGCCGCGGCCTCGGGCCCGCGACCGGCGCGCGCCGCCCGCAGGGCCCGCTCGAAGAACCCCGCGGCCGCGCGCGGCAAATGCGGCAGCTGCCGTTGCAGGCCCTCGAGCTCACCAGCAGCTTCGCTCGAGGCACCGCGCGCGAGCAGCAGATCGACCAGCTCGAGGCGCGCGGCGAGGTTGGCCGGCATGCGCGCCACGATCTTGCGGACGAGCGCCTCGTGATCTTGTCCGGGAAGCCGCGCGAGCGCATACAGCGCCTGGATGTCGGTGGAATCGCGTTGCAGCACCCGCTCGATTTCTGATCGCGCCTCGCCTGCCCGCCCGGTCTGTGCGTACTCCTCGGCCCGCATCAGCCCCACGTCCGAGTTGGCCGAGTCGAGCTGGGCGGCGCGATCGAGCTGCGCTTCGGCGTCGCGGTAGCGGCCGGCCCGCACGTACACGAGCCCCCGGTCGGCGTAGCCGAGCGACTGGTCGGGGGCGAGCGCGATGACCTTGCGAAACTCCGTTTCGGCCTGCGGCAGCTGATTGCTTTGCAGGTACGCGAGTCCCCATGTCCGGGCCATGACGGCCGAGTCGCCGGCGGCAGCTGAGTTGGGCAGCGGGGCGGATGGGCGGCACGCAACCGCGACCAACACACCGACCAGCAGGAGGCGACAAACGCGCATTCTCAAGTGTTGGGCAGGAGGCGCGAGGAAAATGCATCGGCGTTGCCATGCGGGGCAACGGCGGGGTACATTGGGCACCCCATGACTACACACCCTCTCATTCGCTCTGCACTGGCGGCCGCACTCGGCGTGTTTCTCGCTGCGACCGCGGCCGCACAACGTCCTCGCTCCCGCGCCGTCGATCGCTTCGTGGACTCGCTCGTCGCTCGGATGACCCTCGAGGAGAAGCTCGGTCAGCTGAACCTGCCGTCCGTCGACACCCGGCCCAGCGCCGCGCAAATGGACATGATCCGCAAGGGCCAGGTGGGCGGGTTCTTGAACGTCACCGGTGCCGCGGTGGCCCGGGAGGCCCAGCACGTCGCGGTCACGGAGTCGCGCCTGCACATCCCGCTGCTGCTGGGCTACGACGTCATCCACGGCTACCGCACCACGTTCCCGATCCCGCTCGCGGGGGCGGCCACCTGGGACCCCGCCGCGGTCGAGAGCACCGCGCACGTCGCAGCCCGCGAGGCTGCGGCGGCCGGCGTGAACTGGGTGTTCGCCCCGATGGTGGACATCGCGCGCGACCCGCGCTGGGGGCGGATCTCCGAGGGCGCGGGCGAAGATCCCTACCTCGGCGCGGCGATGGCGGCCGCGCAGGTGCGCGGCTTTCAGGGCAGCGACCTGCGCGCGTCCGATGCGGTCCTCGCCACGGTCAAGCATTTCGCGGCGTACGGTGGCGCCGAGGGTGGACGCGACTACAACACGGTCGACATGTCGGACCGGACGCTGCGAGAGATTTACCTGACTCCCTACCGTGCCGCGGTGGATGCCGGCGTCGGCAGCGTCATGTCCTCGTTCAACGAGATCGGGGGAATCCCCAGCACCGCCAACCGGTGGCTCCTCACCACACTGCTGCGGGGCGAATGGAAGTATCAAGGCTTCGTGGTGAGCGACTGGACGTCCGTCGCCGAGCTGCAGGCGCACGGCGTGGCCGGCACCCCCGCGGACGCGGGACGGCTCGCGCTCGACGCCGGCGTCGATATGGACATGGTGAGCGAGATCTACCTCCACGATCTACCGGCGCTGGTGCGCTCGGGGCGGATCCCCGTCGCGACCGTGGAGCGCGCGGTGCGCCGCATCCTGCGCGCCAAGGCGTTGCTCGGCCTGTTCGACGACCCCTACCATGGAGCCGCCCCCGAGCGCGAGCAAGCAACGCTGCTCGCCCCGGAGCACCGCGCCCTCGCGCGCCGGGTCGCCCGCGAAGCGATCGTGCTCCTCAAGAATGACGGCAACCTCCTGCCGCTCTCGTCCCAGAAACACACGATCGCCGTCATCGGACCGATCGGCGACGATCGGGCGGCCGCGCTCGGCTCGTGGTCGGCGCACGGCGATCCCCAGGATGCCGTGACGCTGGTCGCGGCCCTGAAAGAGCGGCCGGGGATCGATGTGCGTTACGTCAAGGGCGCGGATATCCTCGACACCTCGACGTCGGGGTTCGCGGAAGCGGTGGCGCTCGCCCGCCAGGCCGACATCGCGGTCCTTTCCCTTGGTGAGGCGAGCGACATGAGCGGCGAGGCGGCGAGCCGCTCCTCGCTCAGTCTCCCGGGCGTCCAGGAGCAGCTGCTCGAGGCGGTGCAGGCGACGGGCACGCCCGTCGTGCTCGTCGTGACGAGCGGCCGACCGCTCGCGATCCGCTGGGCCGCCGAGCATGTGCCCGCGATTCTCCAGGGCTGGGCGCTCGGCGTGGAGACGGGGCACGCCCTGGCCGACGTGCTGTTCGGCGACGTGAGTCCCAGTGGCAAGCTGCCGGTGAG
The DNA here is from genome assembly GCA_965653495.1 of uncultured bacterium. Taxonomy (GTDB): domain Bacteria; phylum Gemmatimonadota; class Gemmatimonadetes; order Gemmatimonadales; family GWC2-71-9; genus AG41. Next base: position 10,379 of record CBFHAJ010000131.1, read on the forward strand.
CATCCCCCGCACGGTGGGCCAGATTCCGATCTATTACGATCACAAGAACACCGGACGGCCGGGGTCACCGGACAACAAGTACTCGTCCAAGTACATCGACCTCCCGTTGACCCCGCTGTTTCCGTTCGGCTACGGGGTGAGTTATACGACGTTCGGATACTCGGGCCGCAAGCTCAGCGCGGAGCG